>CAKMKB010000255.1:0-26925 GCA_927435965.1 uncultured Clostridia bacterium | reverse complement strand
ACAATCGACAGTGAGTGCAAGGATAAAAGCGCTTGAAAATGAAATAGGAAATGAACTGTTCATTAGAAATAATAAGAGCGTTGAACTTACTGAAGCAGGTAAAAGTTTTAAACCATATGCTATTAAAGTATACAAATTGATGGAAGAGGGACGGTATAGCCTAAAAAATTCTAGCAAATTTGAGTCTTTTATTACCCTTTCGGCTACAAATACTATTTGGAGCTATACTCCTCTATTACAATACATTAATGACTATATGACAAAAAATCCAATGATTGCGCTAAAATTATTCTGTAGCCATAGTGAAGACATAATACAAGGTATTATAGATAATGCAATTGATGTAGGTTTTTCCTATATCAAGCCTTATTATCCTGAAGTCGTATCTATACCGTATTGCGATTATAAGTTTTGTTTATTGGGTAGTCCATCACTATTGCTTCCGCATAGAGAAGTTACACCAGAAACGTTAATCGAGTTTCCCTTTATTTACATGGATTGGGGTGCGTTTTTTAATAGTTGGTTTGAAAAATATTATCCTTTGCGGACTTATTTTTTAGAAGTTGATAGTGAACGATTGTTTTTGGATTTTTTATTAAACGATAAAGGCATAGGCTTTGCCCCTGAGTTAATGGCTAAACGGTTTTTAGACAATAATAGATTAGTTAAAATAGATCACACTTACAAAGATGATACCCCTTTAAGCCAAGCCTATATCATTTTTTTAAAAAGGAATAGCAACTTAATTGAAGGATTTATATCAGAATTTCTGGCTTATAGCGATATGAGTGCGTACGATCAATCATGAAAAAGCACTACAAGTATAGAGAATAATATACCGAAAAGATAGTCTTAATACTGTAATTAAGACAAATCTCATACTTCTTCAGCATAGTCGTTGTTATACCCAATGAATTCAGCATAACTCGGATAGAAGAATTATTTACACAAACCGTACTTTCATCATAAATTGGAGTAAATAGCATGACTACAATGGGTCTAGAGTAAAGCACACCATCGACAATATTCCAATGGAAGGGTTTGGAGGGTCATTGAAGATGAACTTTTGTATGGAAGACGGTTTACTGAACGTGAATCTCCCGCAGGAATGATTGAAGATTATAGTGAATACTATAATACCAAACACCAACAAAGGAATCCTGGATTCCAACACCATTTATGGAGCATGAACTTTATCTAGTAGCATAAGAAAACCCGTAAATATTGAATGTATTAGCAATTAATACTTACGGATTTTTGGTGTGAATGCACTATGAACTCTTTTAAAACATTTCATTGAATTTTCATTTGACTTTCTTTAGCAGACTGTTAAAGTATCGATTTTCAGATAGCATTTTTCTCCATTTATTTGTCACCTGTTTCTGCATAATGAATAATCTGTTCTGGAGTCATCCTAGATAGACCTAGGTTTTCAACATTTCTACAAAGATTTCCATGTGATAAGTCTAAATCCAGCACAGCTTCACAAACATCAACAATCAACTTGGATTTGGAAACGTCAATTCCAATTAGCTCACCTACAGACACGAGAGGGACCAAGCCCATGCCAACGTCTTCGATGATATAGCGTGCAGTATGCAGATCAGTAGGTCCGTAGATATGAGTATATGCGTCACATGCCTGAAAAACATCTCTTAGCGTTTTTTTATCATATACACCGTATTCTGCTTCATATTGCTTGTATAGATCAAATAGGTCAACATTCCTGACAAGCCCTAATTTTTCACCAACCGCCAAGCGTTCTTGATCCATTTTTTCCATATAAATGCTTAGCGTTGGCGAAACTGCTTGTTGCATAAAAGAGAATGTTTGTCCGCTCTCAATCCAACCTACATTGAGAATCGCCGGCATAGGATGCACTGTGGGATTAGTGTTATCGATACTTGTAGCTAGAACATTCTTGACAAACTGTATCTCAGGAATCAAGTCTCTCATAAACTCTCTTATGTGATCCAACTTGTTTGCTGGAAAAGAAGCGACAAGAATTCTGTCCTTCTTAGCTCCGACAAATATCTTGCCAATTTCCTGTAAACGGCAAGCAAACAACAACACATTACTTTCTGCGATAATGACATCGTCTTTATATCCATTATCTATAAGTGCTTTTTTGAATGCAAAGCTACCAAATGTTGCACCAGGATTGATAAAAATTATCTGATCTCTTTGGAGATGCTTGGCAAGTTCAGCTGCAATTTTCCGATGATAAGTCGAAGGGTTTACTATAATGATTATTTCAGCACCTTCTACCACTTCACCCATGTCTGTACTGGCTTGTGTAAAATCTATTTTTATCTCCACCGAACCCGTTAATTCAATAAAGCCTTTTTCATTAATGATGTTGACGGTTTTCTGGACAACATCATATAGTTTTACCTCATGTCCATGACTTTTAAAATATGCTGCAAAAGCTTGACCGCCATTTCCGGCACCGAGAATAGCAATTCTTCTTTTCATAGTTGTATTATCTCCTATCTATTATTTTGTTTTAGAATGGGCCATAGTTCGTAATGACTGCAAATGCAAGAATAATAAGTACCCATACACTCCATTTTAAAATCAGTGGTAAAGCATATTTGAACCATCTAGTGAAGGATATGCCACCGATACCGATACATGCCATAGTCGTTGCATGGGCAGGAGTAATCATGTTCCAAAATCCATCGCCACACTGGTAAGCAAGTATAGCGGTTTGCCTAGTAATACCAATCAAGTCTGCTAGTGATGAAAAAATCGGCATAACAGCTGTTGCCTGTCCGGATGAAGAAGGAATCAAGAAATTAATAAAACCTTGTGATATGTACATACCCCACGCTGCAAATACGGAATGCATGTTGGTTAAGGGAAGAGACAACCAGTAAACAAAGGTATCCATAATACCACCAGCCTCCATCATAAGAAGAACACCACGTGACATTGCGACAATCAGAACTGTGCCTGCCATACTTTTAGCACCGTCAATGAAAGCTTTCATAGTGGAATCGAAATTGCCTTTGTAATAAATCATACCGACAACAATCCCCATGGTCATAAACAAAGCTGCCATTTCTTCGAAGTACCATTTATATTTCATAACACCAAAGATTAGGATCGCAATGGAGAGGTACAGAATGCCAATAATGACTCTGTCCACACTGGTCATAGTTCTTATCTCACCTGTTAGAGCCAGATCTGTTACATAATCTTCAAAGTCAGGAGTTACTTCGCCTGATAAGACCTTCTTCTTGTACTTATTGCCATAAGAAATAACATGATGGATTGCGATAATCAGTGCACCAGCAGAAAGCACGATACGTAAACCCATACCAGAGAACAGGGGTAGTTCGGCGATACCTTGTGCGATGCCTGTGTTAAAGGGATTAAGTGCGCCACCAGCATAGCCACTGTATATGCCAATAATTATCATCGATACCCCAACAATAGGGTCAAAGCCCATTTTGATGGCAATGGCTACCATAATCGCAACGAAAGGTATGGCTTCTTCTGCCATGCCGTAGGAGGCACCACCGATGGCAAACACAAGCATGACGATAGCGATGAGCCATTCTTCCTTCCCACTCAATTTATTGATAAGTTTGTTTAGACCTGCTGTAATCGCTCCTGTGTGAGTAACGACACCGAATGCACCACCAACTACAAATACGAATGCTATTAGACTTGAAGCTTTGATGATTGCATTGTAGAAAGTTGCCATTAATGTCTTGTAAGTAACAGGCGACGAATCAGTCAGGTGATAACTACCGGGAACAACAACATTTCTACCTGTAGCTTCATTTACTACCCGATCAAACACGCCCGCAGGAACAATGTACGTAAGTATTGCAACGAACAGAATGATAAGAGCGAGCAAAGTAATTGTACCAGGAAATTTGAATACTCTCTTGTTCTCTACCTTTTTTCCCATTTTCTTTTCTTCTTTTTCCATTTTTTTCTCCTTGTATCATGAATTTAGCAGGATATATGACTATCCAAGTAATGATTTCTGTCCTATATGTTATGTAGGGATAATTAGATTGTATGGATCTAGGCGTATTATCTCTCATTGAAGGAAAGATTCGCACTAAACAAATGTGCCTATCTTTTCAAAAATGATAAATGTAATTGAGTTTAACATTTTATGCTATTAAGTTATGTTTATGATTTTATTTTTGCAAATTACAAATTAGACTCTCAAATATTTTGCAATAGACTAGCGTTAAATTGATATCAACTATCCTTATTCTACGAAGAATTAGAATATATGTACAATGATTAGTTTTTATGGTGGCTATTTAGTTTTTTTATTGTAACGCTAACAAAGTCTTACTAGTGTTTATAGTTTTGGCTATTAGCATCTCTATTAGATTAAGAAATTAATGTAGTATATAATAGAATTCTATGATTTAAACGAAGTGATTAAAGTCTTTAGATCATTTTTTTGACAGTAACACATTCATATTAAAAGGACTGTAGAGTAACATCTATCCTATGATCTGAGTATTTTTCTGTATTAATTTTTGTGCAGAAAGAAACAACACTTCTATTCGTGCTCCACACCATTTATTGTATTTTCAGTTCACCATAAACAGGTATGCACCGAAATTCTATATTAATATTTCTCGACAATTCTTCATTAAGTATTCCTTTCCTTTCTTACTTAATTTACCGAATACATACTTTTCTTCTGCTATTAAACAAAAAAACCGCAGATTCAGCATCAAAGCATCCTCTACGGTCTTAACGTTTTTCTATATTTATTTTTGTTCCAGAAAGATACGACACTTCTATCTCTCCGTCCTTGCTGATTTCAATGTGTTCTAATGTTCTCTTGATAATGTCTGAATCAGTAGCATCAATTTTGCCGGTTTCCGATAACAGTCGCCTTAGTTCCATACTTCTGTAATTCCTAAGCAACCCGCCACTATCTTCAATCCAATCTGTATTCTCTACCAAAAAGTTCCATGCGTCTATAAAGGCTTTTTCGATGCTTTCTATCGGCATCTTGATATCCGTGCAATACATTTGCCTAGTCACCGGTTTTTTCCGTTTTCTTTTTGGATTGGGATTCTTAGACCAAGTAGCCATTGGCGGTGGTGTGTATTCTCTTCCTTCAATGATTGTTCCTCGGTTTCCTTTAAAGGATCTGCATCGGAAGTATTTGTTTCCATCATCATCTATCATCTGCATGTAGGTGTTCCCGCAGACACCGCAGGTTACTCTGCCGGAGAATGGAAATCTATCCTGGTCATTGTGGTACCTGCCTTTTATATGATGCGCCAGGCAATAGTCCTTTTGCCTTTCAAACTCAAGCTGCGCCAGTTCCCAGGTTTTCTTGTCGATGATGGCCGGGTGGCTGTCTTCAGAATAATACTGAGGCAGTTCTCCATTGTTCTTGGCCCTTTTCTGTGTCAAATAACTCACAATATAAGTTTTTTGAAACCTGAAATCCCCCTTGTGCTTCTCATTGGTAAGGACTCTCTTGATGTGGCTGGGGCACCAGCCTTTCCCGCCGAAGGTCATCGGAACCTTTTCCTCTGTAAGCCTTTTTGCTATCTGATGGGTTCCATTTCCTTCCAGGAATTCCTTATAGATGCGTTTGACAATAAGGGCTTCTTTCTCATCTATGATTAGATTCCCTTCTTCATCTTTCGTATAACCGAGGAATTTTCCACTGCCAACACTTTTTATGTTTCCCCTCTCATACTGCTTGCGAATGCCCCATTTTAAATTTTCGGATTGAGATTGGCTTGTCTGTTGAGCCGTTGCTGAAAGCAGCGTGATTAGCAGTTCTCCTTCGCTGTTTATTGTATGAATATTTTCTTTATCGAAATAGATGTCTATGTTCAGTTCCTTGAGTTCTCTGACGGCGTTAAGGGTATCGACGGTATTTCTGCCAAATCTGGAGATGCTTTTGGTGATGATCACATCTATCTTTCCTGCTTTGGCGTCTTTTATCATTTGATTGAAGCCATCCCTTTTTCTCAGGTCAGTTCCTGATATGCCTTCATCAGCATAAATACCTGCAAATTCATAGTCGGGATTATCACAGATATATTTTTTATAGTACGATACCTGCGCATTGAAGCTGTTAAGCTGCTCCTCGCTGCCCGAGGATACCCTGCAGTAGGCCGCAACTCTTTTGACCGGTTCTTTTGATTCTTCATTCCTTGAAGTATTCTGAATAGGGTACAAGGGAATAATTCTCCTTGGTCCTCTCTTGTGTATGTTTGTCACAGTCAACCTCCAGTAAAACCAGGGTTTCATTATTTTTATGTAATTCTTTATCTTCATGTAATTCTTTATCTTTATTCAATTCTTCATCTTTATGTAATTCTTTATTCTTATGTAATTCTTTATTTTTATGTAATTCTTTATTTTTATGTAATTCTTTATCATTAATTATTGCTTCATCTTGATATATTTCTTTATCATTAATTATTACTTCATCTTGATATATTTCTTCTTCTCTGTATATTTCCTTAAGCAGTTCTTCTTTTATCCTGGCGCCTTTGCAGACATCTTTTCCCTTCTGAAGATAGGTGGCGCATGTCCAGCTGACCCTTGTTTTTTCTTGCACCGCTCTAATTAAGGAAGCGCCGCAGTATGGACATTTGATCTTGCCGGTGTAAGGATATGGCTTTGTCTTTCTTTTTTCTCTGATCTTTTGAGCTGCTTCCCAGTCTTCTTTGGATATGATGGCCGGATGGGCGTTTTCAAGGTAGTATTTAGGTTTTTCGCCTCTATTGATGATCTGCCTGCCTGTATCGCTCACAAAGCTTTTCTGCATTAAAAAATCGCCTTTGTACTTTTCATTGGATATGATTCTTAGGATTCTATGGGATGACCAGGGGTGGCTGTTATAGGTAGGGATATTTTCTTGGTTTAGAATGGATGCGATTTGATTGCCGTTTATGTTTTCAAGAAAGAGCTGAAAGATTCTCCTGATGATTTGAGCTTGTTCTTCATCAATCACCAGGTTCTTCTGTTTGTCCTTGTCGTATCCTAGCAGCTTGTTGGTATCGACCATGCCATTTCCTGCCTGGTATCTTTTTTGGACGGCCCATTTGATATTCTCTGAGACGGCTTTTCTCTCCTCTTCGGCAATGGCCCCAAGAACGGTCAGCATGAGTTCCCCTTCCGCAGACAGGGTGCTGATGTTCTGTTCTTCAAAGATGATTCCGACACCCAGTTCTTTAAGCTCTCTGACAATTCTTAATAGCAGTTCCGTCTT
This sequence comes from uncultured Clostridia bacterium, assembly GCA_927435965.1. GTDB lineage: Bacteria > Bacillota > Clostridia > Tissierellales > Dethiosulfatibacteraceae > 38-11. Next base: position 19,697 of record CAKMKB010000255.1, on the reverse strand, counting down.
TCTGGCAAGCCTGGAGATGGATTTGGTCAGCACCAGATCGATTGTCCCTTCTCTTGCCATTCTGATGACTTCGTTAAGTCCCGGCCTGTCAGTTTTGTTTCCCGATATGCCGCTGTCGGAATAGATGCCGCAGTTTAGGTAGTCTGGGTTTCTATCTATTTTGTTTTGATAGTATTCTGTCTGGTTCTTAAGGGAGTCCTGCTGCTTTTCGTTTGGCGTGGATACCCTGACATAGGCACATACCCGTATCTTTTTTAAAGGCTCTATCATCTTTTCTTTTGGTTGCATCAGGTTTATGCTTCTACTCTTCATCCTTAACCTCCCATGGAAGTTCTCTGCCGTCTTTGAAGTGAAAGACCAGTTCCTTATCACTCTTTACCACCACATGGTTTAGAGTGGCTGACCAGAGTTTCTCATCAAATGCTGTGATGAGGCTGTCTTGTTTCCTTAGGGTTTTCAGGAAAGCCTTCATCAGGTTTCTCCTGGCTTTTTTCCTGTCGATATCGCTTAGCACTGTCTGCAGTCTTTTTTGAAGGGTGTTGTGTTTTTCTGCCAAAATATTGTATTTTTTGGTATAGGCGATCTGGTCCATCTGTGTTCTCGCGTTTTCTGCGATCAGCTTTTCAAGGGCGGTATGAAGCAGTTGAGAATCCACCTCTATCGTTTCCATTTCTGCTTCCTCTTTTGAGGAGTCGGTGATCCTTTTGACCAACTCATCGTAGTCCGACAGTATCTCTTCCTTGTTATCTATTAAACTGTTGAAGGCTTCTAAAAAAGCTTTCTTGATGACCTCTTCTTTCAGATGGGGTGTGGTGCACTTGGCTTTCCTTAAGAATTTGTTGTTGCACTGCCAGATGGTCTGGGCGTACTTGGTGTTTGAGTGCCACACCTTTCTTCCGTAAAACCCGCCGCAGTCGCCGCAGGTAATGCGGCTTGCGAAGCAGTTGATGGCACTTGTGTACTTGCCTGCCTTCTGTCTTCTTTTAAACTCTTCCTGGACCAGTTCGAAGGTTTCCGGTTCAATGATTGCCGGGTGGCTGTTCTCCACGTAGTATTGTGGTACTTCGCCTTCGTTGAGTTTCTTCTTTTTTGTCAAAAAGTTGACGGTATAGCTCTTCTGCAAAAGTGCCGCGCCTTTAAATTTCTCATTTCGTAGAATGCTCTGGACGGTTGTCGCCTGCCAGTTCTCTTTTCCCCCTGGCGTTGGGATCTTCTCTGTTGTCAGCATTTTGGCGATGCCTGAAGGCGTCTTGCCTTCAAGAAAATGCCGGTAGATCCTTCTGATGATCTTGGCTTCCTTTTCGACTATCTTTGGCAGCCCGTCTTCGCCTTTCTCGTAGCCAAGAAACTGTTTGTAAGGCAGGCTGACCTTGCCGTCTGCAAACCGCTTGCGCTGGCCCCAGGCAATGTTCTCAGATAAATTTCTCGACTCTTCCTGTGCTATACTGCTCATAATAGTAATTAATAATTCACCTTTGCTGTCCATCGTGTAAATATTCTCTTTCTCGAAATAGACCTCTACGCCATTTTCTTTCAGCCGCCTTACATTTGTCAGCGTGTCGACGGTGTTTCTCGCAAATCTAGAGACTGATTTGGTCAGAATAAGATCAATTTTACCTTCAACCGCATCCTTGACCATCCGATTAAACCCTATTCTGTGTTTAGTACTTGTAGCTGAAATTCCTTCATCTGTGTAGACTTTGACAAAATCCCATTCCGGTTTTGACTGGATATATTTTGTGTAGTAATCAAGCTGTGCATCAAAACTGGATTGCTGTTCGTCAAAATCCGTCGACACTCTGGCATAAGCCGCGACTCTTTTCTTTATAAGAGGGTTACCCGAGGAAGGATCGAGGGCTTTACTTTTCGCTGGAATAATCGTGACTGCTTTCGCTCGTATCATACATTGCCTCCCTTCTCTTTTGTAATTCTCTCTCCCTAGCCTTTTGTCTGGCGGCATCGTTCCAACTGTCGCTTCGTGGTTTGTGTTGCCAGACCATCTCTATATTGTCTCCATTCTTGAAAACAAAATTCAATGTGTTTTGCCCTTTCGCTTCTATATGGCTTATTTCTTCATCAAATGCTTCTTTATGAAATACATCAATTCCAATCACTTCATTGGCTTTCTCAATCAGTATGTTTTCAGGAATCTGACCAGCTGGACAAGCTTTTTTACCAAAACACAGATAGGTACTGCAGCCCCAATAGACTCTTTCATGGTTGACTTTCCTTTTATAGTTCTTTCCACATTGCCCGCATACGATCTTGCTGGTAAAAGGAGATGGCTTGTTGCTTGTTTTACCTGCAAACTGTTCTCTTTTTTTCGCCAGTATCTTTTGCGCTTTCTCGAAAAGTTCTTTGTCAATAATTGCCGAGTGGCTGTTTTCTACATAATACTGCGGCAGCTCGCCTTTGTTTTTAACCAGTTTTTTTGACAGATGATCTGACACGTGTTTTTTCTGCAATAAAGAATTCCCGATATGTTTCTCGTTCTTTAAAATCTCCGCTACTCGCTCTGAAGTCCAAATCCCACCTCTTGGTCTATTAATGTTCAATTCTCTAAGTTCTTTTGCGATTGACGTAGTTCCTTTTCCTTCTAGATAATCGTTGAAAATCTTTTTGACGATTTTAGCTTCATCAGGATTTATGGTGATGTCTTTGTTGGAAATATTGAAGCCAAACATGAATCTTAGATTAACCAGCTCTCCTTCGGCAAAGCTCTTCCTTATTCTCCATTTGCAGTTATCGCTGACAGACAGACTTTCCGCCTGGGCAAAAGAAACGAGGATAGAAAGCATCAGCTCACCATCCCCGCTTATGGAGTGAATATTTTCTTTTTCAAAGTATACATCCACATTGATCTCTTTCAGTTCTCTGACCACTTCTAACAAGGCCAGCGTGTTTCTTGCAAATCTCGATATGGATTTGGTGATGATCATGTCTACTCTCTTATGCCTACATTCTTCCAGCAGTTTTTGGAACTGTGCTCTTTCAATCTTGGTACCTGTGATAGCCTCATCGGCATACACACCCGCATACTCCCATTCGGGATTGTTCTGAATCAGCTCGCTGTAGTAGCTGACCTGCGCCGAGAGAGAATGCAGCATGGCGTCCTTCCCGCTAGAGACTCTGGCATAAGCCGCTACTTTTTTTCTCGCGATGGTCTTTGGTGTTGATACTGTGTTTTTCATTATCATTCGGCCCACATTCAACCCTCCTTCCATCACGATGTTAGCTCTGATTTTGACACATAGCAAGTTATATAATGCTACAAACCACCTATGATTGGCATGTATTTTCTAATCAAGCCCACTTTGATTTTCTCGTATTCCCTGCTATCGATCAGACCTTTTTCCAACATGCTCTTGGCGATGCAAAGGGAAGCCTGGTAGTTCTTTTCCCTTTCAAACTGCGCACTGGTCATGACCAAGACCTCCCTTGAATCGGTTCTTAATATAACAAGCATGGTTGCAGAATTTTCTATCCTTGTTGCCATAGCTTTGAAACGCTTCGCCGCATTCTTGGCATACCAATGTATATAAAGCATTCTTTTCAGTCTTATCACTGTTTTCTTTCCACCAGTTCCTGCGGCATTTCTCACTGCAGAATTTTTTCGGCTTGCCTCGTGTTCCTTGTAACAACTTATCACCGCAATTTTTACATTGGTTATGTGTTTGTTCAACGATTGGTTTGTTGGACTTCCTATCGCCTATAAGTCCGCTGCGTCGGCAGTAGGATTTGATGGTGTTTTCTGAAACTTCAAGCATTCGGCTTATTTGTGCATAAGAGAGACCGTTATTGCGATGTTTTTCCACTTGCTTCTTTTCTTCTTTTGTCATAGCGACCTCCTTGTAAATAAATAGAAGCATTTAGATTTATATCCTATCAACTCACATTTAATCTTGTTCAGAGATGTTCTCCTGTGTCTGAACCCTTGCCGCATCAACCAATCCTTCGCCAATGATATAGGCGATCAACACAGAGGATGCAGAGATAATGGCAATGACCTGCTCGATGGTCATTTCATCCACTTTAAAGACCATTAAAATAGCGGTCACAAATCCCGTCACTGCTGCCCAGAATTTTCTTGATGTCAATTTTTGTTTCCAATTGATTCTTTCCATCGTTCTCACTCTCCTGTCAATCTATCCATGAGGATGGTGTTTAACCACACCAGCTCGTGGACTGTGATCTCGTTATTTTTAATTTTTTCACGCCACTGAGGGCTTGTCAGCACGCCTTTGTTCTCCAAAGCTTCTATGGATTCATAGAGCAGCTCCCATTGCCAGGGTTGTTCCAGTTTTAATTTCATTTTTTCTACCTTCTCCCTTACTTTTTCTTTAAAGCGATTCCATTCATTCGGATTGTTGACAAACCACCTGTGGCAGTCTTTCCAGCCCACTATCTCCTTATGCAGCCATAGAGGTCTTTCCGCTTCTTCCAATCCAAATTCTATGATCAGATCAGCACATCGCTGAACTAAAGTAGCATATGTTTCGACTGACATCTTCCCGTTATAATCAATGTGGGTGCACTCGATCCCATAGGCGCAATTGTTGGGATACGAGCTTAGATGCTCAAGGGCTTCTTCCGTATAAGGATTTGGACTTCCCACATGATAAGCCAATTCATCCTTGGGAACGCAGACAACCACTTCACCGTTCAGGTCGATGATTTCATGGGCTGACCCATAACCTTTTGTGCCGTTTTTCCTGCTTTCAAAAAAGTTTCTGTTGTCAGTTGCCGTTGAGTTTCGATTGGCTACCCAGTGGATGACAATGCCCTTCACCTTCGACAATTTATTTCCGGGTCTTGAATAAGGGTTTGGCGTCAGCAGGTTTTCAATTACCTTATACTCTCTTGTCATTAGCGTTCTCCCCTTTCTCATCCTCGACATTCTTCATCAGATCCGTGTTCTTCTTTTTGGCAAACAATAGAAGCCAATGCAGATCGGCTCCGGCTTCGCAGAGGTTCTCGATATTGGATTGGAATTCTCGCATGAACATGACGGAATAAACAAAGGAGGCAAGCAGAACGCCGGCTTCCTTCAAAAAGATAACCCGATAGCTTAAACCTGTCAGCAAAGTCACCGTCAGATAGGAGAAAATCTTTACCTCGGTTCCCTGCCAGAGGGTTTTTGAAAACAACTTGCCTGATCTGACCGCTTGACGATAGCCACCATTTACTTTGCTGATGGCATACAATTTTGTGATGATATCCATGGTGGCGGCTATGATGACCGCTATCAGCGCTAAAAAATAGGCCTTCTCCGGAAAAAAAAGATAAGACACCAGTCCTGTCAGGGCTCCAAAAACCGGCTTCAGGCCTGAGAAAGCCTTAGCGATATAGTCTGTTGTTCGTTCCAATAGATCCATTGAATTAATCACCTCCTTGATTTTTATAGTGTATGTTTCAGGTCTTCTATTGCTTCACTTGAAGGCCGACAAGCTCTGAAACCAGCCTTTCGACCTCCTCAATCCTTTGTTCCAGGGTTTTCGTGTTTTCTTCTTCCTTGATCGGTCTATCCATATAGCTTTCTCCACCGACCGTAATAGCAAAAGTCTCAAGGTCCGCAATCCGTTCCTCTAGTGTTGGCTCAATTTTGATCACTTTTTCTTTTTCAACAAAGCTTTTCTTTTCAACGTCATAGCTGTAACGGTCTATGTTCAGTGCGATATCTGTATCCACTTCTATCCCGCCTTTAAAAGGTGACACTTCATATCCAATGACCCGTTCTTTTATGACACCATTTTCTACCCTGATAAATGCTTTCATAGGTAACCCCCTCCTTTAAAGCTGATTAAACAAAATAAGGCCGGAAGTGCCGTCCGATCCATCCCTGGCGCTGCTTGTCTTTGCGCCAATGCCACCACTCACATTTTTTAGTGAAGAATCCGTAACAGCAAAGAGATACATCAAACCACCGCCACCGCCACCGCCATGCCCAGCTAAAATTCCCTCTGTACCGTTACCGCCTGCGGCTGCAATCGTAATGGCAGGGATGGCGTTATGGGAATAGAGCACAAGTGCCCCTCCCCCGCCTCCACCGATACCCGGTGAGTTCCCGTAGTTGGAGCCGCTATTTGGCCCCCCCGCACCGCCATTTCCCGCAGCTCCCGCACCACCCCCACCGCCTGGCCTATTCTGGTTGTTGCCCCTATAGTAGCCTCCATGTCCTGCGCCGAGGTACGTTTTTCCGGGTTGAAACAAGGAATGCAGAAAAGTGTACAAGCGAAGATTAGCGATATAGGTTATGCCTGGTATTCCGGATGTAGTGATATTTGAATCTGCTGTATTGACGGTGCCGCTTTCTATGATTTCACTATAAAAGCTTCCGTCTTTTCGTGAAGCCGATACATAAGTTGCGGATCCGATGGCGTCTGTCCCCCTGATATCAATCGTCCCAGTTCCGGTGATGTTTGATGCCAATATCAGAAATATGGCACCGCCATGGCCTGCCTCTTCAACACCAACCGTCTTTACCGGGCCTTTATTTCCTAATCCTTTCCCGTCCAGCTTACCATTTAAAGTCAGTGACCCCTTTACAATGAGTGTTTGACAGCCCTTTCCCTCAGGAGGGGTTACCGTAACACCGGTATTGATGGTCAGGGAATCGCATACTATGAAATCCGATGGAAACTCTCCACTTGATGAAAAAACCAGATCACCGTGTGTATTGATAAACCTTAACCCATCGAACAGTTTGATATATTCGTAGCTCAGGCCTCCGTTATAGACTGGCAGGCTGAGCTTCCCCATCTCGTTATTGTCGATGATGTCCATCAATGTAGGATTGGCTTCTATATCCCCTATTTCCTCCGCTGTGAGTTGGTCCTTAAACAAAACATATTTCCAGACATCTATGGGGATATCGCCCCCGGGATACCAGGCCGGCTTTGCCCTGTATCTGAAATATCCGCATAGCGCCTCACTATCTCTCTCATCGGTGATCGCACCTGCGATTATGGTGGAGAACCCATTGGCAAGATAAATCTGCGCCAGTGAATACTCCCAAGTGGCGCTGTCTTGGACCAGATCCGGTGGACTTGGGCTTACAGCCGCAGAGCCCTGCCTGACTGTCAGCTCTATTTTTCTGCTTGATAGATTCAGCCTTGCCACAATCCGGTCGATTCTTGGCTGTCCGCTGGTGTTGTCTGTAACCGATAAGTTTGTGACATCCGTCATCACCCTCATGGCGCCACTTATAAAAATAGCCCCTGTGTCCACATACACCGTCTTGTTGGGAGTGGGTTGGGCCCAGACCTTTAGCTCGTTTCCGATATCGCCAATGATGCCGTCCTCCAAAAGTGCGCTGAAATACAGTCGCCAGTCCAAGGCGCTGTAAGCCCTGTCTCCCGCCTGGGAGGTGAAAGGCATCCCAAAATCGTTAATATTGCTCACAATATTTTCCTCCCTAGTATTTAATGATCCATCTCATTGCCAGATAGGGTTGCAGATTGTTGTGGGCTTCTCCACCACCCGTCGTTAACGCACCATCTGTCAGTGTCCTGTTGAATGTATCCTCTGAGGCGGTCGCGCCTGTTCCGCCGTCCGGTGTGGTATCGCTGTCCATCATGATGTCATGGGTATGGGGCGGCATCTCTGAAATTGTCAGGATATGTGTCTTTGCTCCACCCGTTTGTCCAAGAGCGGCAAATTCCGTTTGCGTGCTGTCCACACCCGCAAGCACCCTGCCGCGAAGATCAGGTAATCCGAAGGTTGTGCTGCCATCTCCCGACCCGTAAGTTGTGCCTATAGCTGTAAAAAGCCCGGCATATTGGGTTCGGCTGATGCTTGCGCCATCGCATTCGAGCCACCCTTCCGGAATTTCTATCGCCGCGAAAGCCACTACAATGCCTGCAGGCGAACCGGTCTGGCTTTTGATTTGTGCCGAGCTCCAGGTGGCATTTACGGACACCTTCTCATCGTCAATTTTGGTGGTGGCTGCAGCGAGTGAGGAAATCCTGTTGGAGAGCTTGCCGATGGCTTTTCCCAGGGTTTTCTCCGGTGCCCCGAATACGGGCTTGACGGTGATGAGCCCCTGCTCGTAGATTTCCCTTACCTCTTTGATTTGCAGATGCAAAACACTGTTTTTATCGATAACGAACGTAACAAAATCTCCCAGGTCGTAGTCCCTTTCATATTGAAACTGCCGGCTTAACGCCTCGAATTCAAAGCTGTTGACAGCCGCCGCATCGGAGAGGGCTTGTTGTCCACGTTCAACGAGCTCATTTGTCGTACCAATATCCTGTGCGTCAATGAATACCTCTTTTCGCCTTCCGCCACCTGCATTATCAACCTCAACAAGAAGCCTGGTAGCACCCTCCCCCTTTCCGCCAATATAAGCTGCGGTCTTGGTTGACATGATATCCGTCACCTTTCTAAAACCGGCGATATTGCCGTATCGCAGACCAAAGAGTATCCGGTTGTTAATGCTTTGTTCTGAGGTTCGGTTGACCCCTTCAAGCACGGTAAAGACGAAGCAGCTGCTCTCCAAATCAAGCTCAACCCGCCATCCAAGATCCTCCGGTAGAAGGACCCTTATGATCTCATCCGATAGGGGCGCAAACCGGCTCTGCTCGGTGATGGTATCGCCATAACCACCTGTCCCGGATAGCACCAGGGGATATTGGGCTCTGGCCGGATTATCCGGATGGATGCAATTCTGATCCACCCAGTCTTTGACAACCTCCTCCCTGGTCCCTATTCGAATATCCGTATCCTCTCCGCTTGGCGGTAGGGTGATATAGTCACGAAGCAGGACATTGAGGTGGTTGGCTGTTATCTTGTAAAGCATCACGCTTCCGGATAGGGTTGTTTCGATGCTTTCTACGATAAATGCCTTGATGTATTCGCGGTCAAACCAAACAATGTCGTTCTCGCTGATTAAGCCTGCGTTTGGAATCTCCTCGCTGATGACAAGCTCAAGGGATCCGATTCCGTTAAATACCCGCTTAATAATGGCGCTTTGATAGCCTCTTAGCGCCGCCTTATAGTTGAAATCCAGAGTCATGACATGTAATGTCTTCATCTATATCCCCACCCACCTTTGCTTGAATCGGAGGATCGCTTCCTCCACCTCCGCTTCGCCGGCTGATATCTTTAAAGTGGTGGCGCCTCTTGGCAATCTGAAAAAGGTTGTTTGGGCCACATCAATATATTGAAAAGCGACAGTGCTTTCACCTGTTGCCAGGTCTTCCTTGATGACATTGATATCATCGATGCCTGTTGTGATGGTTAGCCGCTCGTTCTCCAACAGACTAAGTGCCAAAACGATTTTTTCTCCGGTGCCGATGTTCTCAATAGTTAATGGACTGTTCTTGGGACCATCAAGAACGATAGCGATAGGGCAATCCACATCGCCGCTGTTGGTCACGACAATCCCCGCTGTGTTGATAAAGTCAAAAACAAAACTGTCATAGAGATTCACAGGGAATGCGAGACAATTGTCACCGGTGGTAATCGACGCCTCCAGATACGCCTCATCGGTGAAATACGGATCAAACACCTCAAAAATGACCGATGTCACCTGATAGGCCACTCCTCTTGACGGTGCTCCCGGCAAAGTCGGCAGCATTCTTGTTTTCACCTTGTTGAGGACATAGGTCTTGCCGTTTCTTTCGTAGGATAGCTTTCCCAGACCGAGCTTAGGATTTAGCACACTGTTTAATTGACGAAGCCCCTCATCAAGCGTATCAGATACCACCACAAATTTAACCTTGATAGCTCTTGGATTGAAGTAGGCCTCTCCCACAGAGGTCATACCATCCTGGTAGGGGCTTGAGGAAGTCATGAAATCTGACTCAAGGCCTCCGAGATCATCCACTTCAAGCCATCTGTAGACACCGCCTTCATCGAAGATGATTGTCTGTTCTATTGCGTTTGTGAAAATCAATCGTTCCAAAAAAACCACCTCCTAAAGACCCGTTGCCGTCGCCAGCTGCTTGCTTAACAGATCAATCTCATGCCTGGCTTGAGAGAAGCTTTGCACATTGAAGGTCAGGTTGGTTGTCCTACCATCCCCCATAGCAGCGCCATCCTCAAACTCGCCCAGCCTTTGTTGGAAGGCGCCTTCCATTCCAAGCCCTGTCCTCGCCGTAAGCCCGCTTGCCATGCGGTCCATTGCAGTTCTTACGAGGCTTGAATGGCTGGTGATGCCTTCCGCTATTCCAGCAGGCAGCCATTTTCCTACCTCATCCGCCATGACTTTTGACGGAGAGCTGATGCCGAGCGCGCTTTTAATCCCTGAAATAACGGATCCGGAAAACTCCTTGATTTTTGTCTTGATCCAGCTCATCATCCCATTCATGCCATTCCATAACCCGGTCACCAAATCTTTGCCCACCTGCAGCATTTCCTTGGGCAGTGCCTTGAAGTAACCGGCGATGTTTGCCACAACCTTTGGCAGTTCCTCGCTTGCTTTTGCGATGAGGTTTCCTGCCCATGTTCCGATCGCACTGACTGCCTCTGAAATGGTTGCTGCTATAAGCCCAGGCAGGGAGTCAAAATAGGTGACTATGCTATTAATCACAATTGGAATATTTAAGGCCACCCAGCTTGCGAGGTTTGTACCCCAAAGGGAGATGGCGTTAAAAACACCCGTTATTGTTTCTCCTATTCTGGCCGGTAGTGCGGCAAAGAACTGAACGATACTGTCAATAACAACCGGTATGGTTTCTGCAACCCACGCGGCAAGGTCCATCCCGAACTTCAGGATATTGCCGATGAGAAGACCGAGTGCGAAGCCGATAGTCGAAGGCAAGTCATCAAAGAATTGTGTGATTGCTAAAATAGCCTCTTCAAACGATGACACCACCTTTTCCCAAAGCCCTATGAAGAACAGTTTGATGGTGTCCCAATGGTGATAGATCAAGAGCGGAAACCCTATAAATGGCACCAATACCGCCAGAATCACGCTTCCCCACTGGCTAAAAAAGCTTTGAAGCCAGCTCCAGAGTCCTGAAAAGAAATTCTTGATGCCTTCCCACGCCCCGATAAATGTCTCACTGACGCTTTCCCAAAGCCTGATGAAAAAGTGGCTGATTTCATCCCAGTTGCTGACTATCAGATAGGCTGCCGCTGCAATGGCGGTTATGGCAAGAAGGGCTATCCCTCCAGGTCCAATCAGCGCACCCAATGCAGATACTAGTCCACCACCTTTTGATAATACACCGGCCGCTTTTCCGACAGCGCCGACCATCCCGCCAAGCCCCGTGGTAATTCCCCCAACGATGGATAGGGCAGGACCGATTGCGGCCGCTATTCCTAACATTGTCAGGATGAATTTCTGCGTGCCTTCATCCATTTCTGAGAAGCTCTGAATGAAATGGCTCATTTTCTGAAGTATCGGTGTGATGATTGGCAGAAGATTCTGCCCCAGTGTCGCAGCCGCTTCCTTTAATGATTCCTGGAAAATCCTGATCTGGTTTGCCGTGCCTTCGCTGGTTCTTGCAAAGTCGCCCTGCGCATTTTTGGTGGCGTCCATGACATAGGCATAGCGTAGGGCCACCTTTTCAGCCTGGTTCATCTCCTCGTAGGCTTTCTCCTGGCCTGTCGCCAAAGCATAGGCCTTAAGGGTGCTGTCCTGCATGATGATTCCCAGGGTTTTTAGCGACTCGCCTTCGCCTGTGAAGATGCCTTTGAGGGCGGTTTGCGCCTGATCGATGCCGATATTCTTAAAGGAAGCAAGATCACCTGCTAGACCAACCAGACTCTGCGACATTTCAGCGGCTTCAGCAGGTGTCTGTCCCATAGCGGTTCCCATATCGCCAAACAAGGCAGCCATATCCAGCGCGCTTCCCTTGGCGATGCCGAAGGTTTTCAGGGTGGTGTCCGACCACTTCTTCACTTCATCAGCGGAGTCCTGAAAGGCCACATTGACCTTATTGGTCGACTCCTCCAGGTCTGAGGCGAATTTAATGGAAGCCGCAGCCGCTCCGACGATGGGCAGGGTCACTCCCATCGTTAGCTTGGATCCCAGCGCTGATATTTCACTGCCGGCGCTTTTTAGCTCTCTGGAAGCTTTCTTCAGACCCTTTTGCATATCCGTCAGGTCCGCACCAACCTTGACCATCAATGATCGAATGACTGAGCTCATCTTAACCCTCCCATCTTGCTAAGCGCCTGATTCATGGCATCAGCAATAGCCTTCACGACCTCTTCCTTGCTTTCATCCGCAGCCGGACGTAAAAAGGGACGTGCTTTGACAACGCCCACTTTTGTTCCATTGATGACGATGTTGTGACCGAGTTCAAGGGGAACGGCATAGGCGGCGCCTTTTGAAAAGGTGACCTTAGAGAATACCCGATACGGATACTTGGCACTTCTTTTAGCCTTAATGACTTTCAATCGTCTCTTGACATTGCCTGTATCCACAGGCACGAACCGAACCGCTTTTTGAAGGACCTCTTTTCCGCCTTCGTTCGAGCCCTGCATCACATAAGGCATGGCTTCATCTCCCAGCTTCTTGAAAGCTGAAATCAGCTCATCGAGCCCTTCTATCGTATTCTGGCTTTTACTGTATATCGTCATAAACCGCGATCACCTCCCCGCCAAATGCCGCATTCAGCAGCTTGGCCATATTCATCATTTCTTCGTCGCTTTGCCGCTTGCCGGCTGCTTTTTCTTCTATTAGCAGACTGCCTAAAGCAGGCAGTCTTTTCTGTCTCGCAAAGGCCTCGATATGCCAGGCGAGAAACACCAGCTCGTTCATCTTCCTTTTTTGATGACGGAGCCGACTCTCAGCCATGGTCGCCAGCTCAGCATAGGTGAGCATCCAAAACGCCTTTGGTTTCAGTGAGAGCTCGCCAACCCCAATAGCAAATTCCGCCGAGAAGTCCAACCAGTCGGGCTTTACCTCTTCGACGGATGGTCGTTTGGGCGGTTGCTCTCCTTTTGAAACGCCGCCTTGATGGCTTTTGTGATAGCGGCGATAACCTCGGTGATGCTATCCGCATGTTCGTCGATCAGCTCGCAGGTCTTTTCCAGAGTCAGTGCCTTGTCCTCTTGCCTAAGCATAATCCACAGTATTTTCGAGCAGACATCCATGGACATCTCATCGCCTAGTTCCATAAGCTTGATGCCGGTTACCTGCTCGAACTCCACCATAGCGCCCATACCGAAGCGCAGCTTTCTAGGCTTGTCCAGATTGATTATAATAAAGGGTATGGCCATTAACTTTTCCTCCTAATAAAATGAGAGAGCGGATTCTTAGCCGCTCTCCCTTTATCCTTACGGACGGTTGATTCGAATGGTGTAGACCTTCGGTGCTTTGTTGGCTTCCTGGACAGTAATGGTTACAATGGTCACGCTGACCGCTGAGCCCAAGACAATCGCGCTTGATGCCGATCCGGACGCGACCACCTGGCTGGCGCCGTTTGCTGTGATGGTGATGGTTCCGGAAGAAGCGGTAGGCGTCATCGTCACACTTGATACGCCTGTGAGTACAGAAGCTACATAATCAGTCGTGCCTGTCGCAAAAGCGGGAGCGAGCACCGCAGAGTTGGAGATGTTAAGCGCGGACAATCCGGTTGATGTCGCCACAGCAAAAACAGGCTTTCCTGTCGGTTTGATGGTGGCTGAAAAGGGGATCTTGTCGTCGATAGGCGCGTCTCCGATTTTCAGATTTGTGATGTAGCCCTGGAAACTCCATGAGCTGCCTGTGGATGCCGGGAAAGTGATCACCCCGGTTCTCGCCGTTCGTCCGTTCAGATCCGCAAGCATCGCCTGCTGACCCGAGACATAGGTGTAGTCGAATTGTCCCTCGATGCTGACCTCTCCAGGATCAATGAGACCGGGCAGGATTTCTTTATAGTAGTTGGCGGACTGGTGCGTGGTGACGTCGATGGTGTCCACTGAAAGCTCAATGCCGTTGATGGCGGTAAGCCCGGCTACCAATGCCCCATTCCAAGAAAATGTTGTTCCAAATGCGTGTGTTCCTGGCATTTATCTCACCTCTTTAAGTAGTTGATTTCAAATTCCAATAGTTCCGTGTATATTTTAAGGGTCCCATCCGAGCTCCTTTCAAGATTTGAAAGCTCGTTTTCAAGTCGGATGTACTGAATCTCAAGCCCGGACAGGACTCCCTGAAAGTCGCATAAGGCCAATTTTAGCTGATTGGCTACCGATCTAGCGGCTTTCTTTGAACCGGCAAAGGCTGAAAATTCAATCATGGGTTTTTCCAGCTGGTTTTGACCGACGAGGGTATGCTCCTTCACATCGCTGACCTTGCTGTAGATGACGGCCGGCAGGTTAACCCCTTGGGGCAGCTCGTCAGGATAGAGCTTGTTTCCAATAAGAGAAACAAGTATCGGATAACCAAGCAGGTAGGCAGTCAATGCTTCTTCCAGCTCCATCAGACCACCTCCTTGCACATCAGCACCAGCGCTATGTTTTTTTCATCCGGATTGATGATGGATAGGATTTCAAAGATTTTGTCCTTAAACAGCACTCTCATCTCGGTGTCAATTCCCGGTTGATAGCGCATGGTTACCCTCACTGAAATCTCTGCATTGATCTGTTTGAAGGCAACAAACTCCTTGCCTGACAAGGGAGATATATCGGCCCAAACTTCAGACACCTGCACCCATTCGAATACCTCCGCGCCAAAGCTGTCACGTGTGATCTGTTTATCTTCTAGGATGATCCGGTGTCTCAATTTTCCGATCTGCATGGCATTCCTCCTAAAATAAAATAAGGACCTTGGATAAATACCTCAGTCCTGATGCTTAACATGAAAAAACACCCCTTTCGGAGTGTTCAAGATTTGTAGTTTTTATTTTCTAATATGGATTTGGGTTTTGCCATTCGGTCTCTTTTGATATTCATTTAGAAACATCTCTAGTTTTTCTGTCAATTCATCTTTGACTTTACCCTGTGCAATTGTAAAATATTTTTGAAGAATCCTTTCAGTATCACGACCATCTAGATCCGTACTGAATCCTTCCAGATAAGCCTTAGTATTCATTTGCTTGTATCCGATGAATTTACTTGGCGCGAAGCTATCAAGCTCTTCAAAATAATACCAATGCCTGAAAAAATTGAGCTTATTTTCGATTGCATTCGATTGCTCCAAACCTTTTAAAAACGTTTTGGCATTGTCTAGTACTTCTTCATAGGATTCAACGAAGACATTTTCAGAAACTAAGCTTAATGTTGATCCTCTTTTGTTGACAAAAATTCCAACCCAATCCAGTACAGCTGCGATAACAAACCCAGGACTGTATGCGGATTCACCCATGGCAATACCGTGAACCTCATGTGCGATATACCCTTCAAGTGAATTCATAGGCAGCTTTTCACTCCCAAGTTTACCCGCCCTTGCATAGCCCTTGTACAATTCTCCATCCTGTGCAACAGCAATATTGTATGCAGCTATAAAGGCATCCCAAGTCAGCTGATTCGCAACCGGTATTTTGTCGCATTCTAGGCCGTTGCCATCTTTATCAAACCATATTTTGGCTTTGTTGCCGGCAGTTATAAGGTTTATGGTAGCAGTTCCTCCGCTCATGTTAAGCTTGTCTTTGATTCTTTTGATCACAAAGTGGTCATTCTCATTGATGAGTACTGATCCAACACTATCTTCATTGTCGTCACTCGTTGATAAAAAAGCCTCTTTTTCATCCTTAAGTTCAAGTTTAATGAGAATATCCGATAATATTTGCTTTGCTTTTAAATACGTAATGCCTAGTTGGGCCTGAACATCTTTAAAGCTTCCTTCGTTCAGAAGAAAAAGATTTACATATGCCATTTCCTCTTTTGTTAGAAAAGAGAATCTATTCATAGTAAAATCTCCGGTCAAATCCAGCTTACAGTTATTGCAGGTCAGTTTTGTCACCATCAGTTTTTCATGGCATACCGGGCAAAAACCGACGACTTCTTTTTCCATGAGCGCACCTCTTTTTCTTTTATTTGTTTAAATTATATGTTATGTGAGCTCATTTGTCAATATGTGATTAATATTATTATCCACATAATGAATTTAATTTATTATGTTCTTGTTTTATACCTTCTTTTTACCAGACAATTTCTCTATAGTAAAAAAGCAGGGCTTTTAAGTCCTCGTTCAAAGAATCGGTATCCAGCTCGTTTCTTTCCTCATACAGTTTAGACACGGTAAAGTAGATGGCATGCTTGATCAGTTCAGGGGCGGTTTCCCCAAAATTGCTCAAAGGAAAGCGGATGATTCCTTCCACCAGATTTTCCGCTACCAGAATGAAGCTTTGGATAAGCGCATCCTCGTCATTGGACTCGACTCTTATCCATTTTTTAGTGTTTTCAAGTGTAACGACCAATGCGCTTACCCCCTCTCGTTATTCAGATGCCATGAGTCCTGTGGCTTTCAGTTTCGCCAGCAGGGCGTTGAAATCAACGACCAGACCTGCGATTGTGCTTGCGGCGCTGTCGGCTTGTAAAGCTGCGGTTTTAATCTCTTTCCCTGCAAGGGTGAGCTTCCCGTTTGCAGCGATTTCTAATTCTCCACCGATGATGGTTTTCTCGCCACCCTGCTCGGTATAGTTTTTAATATTGCTCATTCTCATTCACCTACGCTTTCTGCTGGAGCACCTTGATGGCTTCTCCCAAGATCAGTTTGCCGTCCAGTCTCTGTGAGGCAAGAAATCCTACCTGACCATTGGCGGCGTAGAGCTCATTGAGACGCTTAAATGTTCTGCCCTGACGGTCTGCAATCCAGTAGTACTTGAAGTCTCCAAAGAGGACGGTCTTTGCGCCGGATGCTATTGTCGGCATGTACTGGGATATCAGCACAGGACGGTTGATGATAGTATCAGGGGTTCCAGATTGGACAGATGGCTGCCACAGGTACTGCCCCTGACCGTCTTTCAGTTTTCTGATGGCTTTGATGGTGGCGTCATTCACTAGAAAAGTTGCTTTTTTTCTGTAGGCTGACTTCAGACTATGATAAAGGTCCAGCACCTCGTCAATGGTAATGGCTGTCGCACTGGCAGTTGTCACACCCAACCCTGCTCCTCCCGTTGTATGAAGAAGACCTGTCGGTTTGCTGCTCGCATTCCCGGTTAGGAAAGCCTCTTCTTCAGCGGCGCCGATTCTTCTGGCAAACTCAGTGGCGATATAGCCCTCAAGGTCAAAGTAGCTATCATTGAGCAGCTCATCGGAAACCTTCAGCATGGTCCCCAGTTTATAGGCTGACAGGGTCACCTGTGTGAAGGCATCATCGCTCTCATTGAAAGGCCCTTCTTCATCCATCCAGGCAGCGGATCCGTGGCTTGCCACCACTGGAATCTTTCTGTCCCCATGGCTTGTGGTGATGACATTGCACAGATTTCTCAACACGTTGGCTTCCTGTAATGCTTGGATCAGCTGCTTCTCGTACTCATCCGGCACAAGGTAGCCGCCTTCGGAATCGGTTCCAACCTGAAGGGCATTCTGAACGGAAAGGTTCAGCTTGTTTCTCATGGCACCCCAGAAAGCTATTTTGTACCCACCTGACGCCCTGCCGGTTTTCTCTTCAATCATCTTCTCCGGTCTTGATGCAAGGGGCTTGCTGATGGCAGCTGACAGCTCTCTGTCCATCATTTCCTGGCGCTCAAGTCGCTCGATTTCCTTGCCAAGGCTGACCACCTCATCTTCCATCTTTTCATAGACAGCATTGTCTTCCGGTTTGATCAGACCATTCTCCTGGCGATTTTCATCCAGAAACGTCTTTGCCTGCTCCCAAACCTTTGCGCGTTGTTCTCTTAGATCTTGAATTTTACTCATATTCATTACCTCCAATTTTTAATCAGCTCCAGCCGTCTTTCCAGCTGGGCAATGGGAATCTGGTTTTCCAATTCAACAGGATCATGTTCCTCTGAAACCTGTGGTATGATTTGCTCTTGTTGTGGTGTTTTTTCTTCTTCCGCATTTGCCTTAAGGTACTTCATCCTCACCTGAATGCCAGGCAGTTTGTTTCTTAGGGCGTTTGTCACTGTCATCTGGTCAAAGATAAAGCCTCGGGAGTTATCATCGACCGTCTCCTGTTCGTAGAGAATCCTGTCGGCAAACTTAAGCTCTATGGCCTTATGGGCGCTCATCCACGTCTCCGCATCCATCATGTGCGAGATTTTCGCTCTGGATAGTCCCGACTTTGTCTGATAGGCGTTGATGATGCTTTCCTTCACCTCGCTGAGCAGGTTAATCCCCACCTGAAGATCAGCTACCTCTCCGGCGATGAGCATGGCCGGATTATGGATCATGATGACTGACAAAGGAGAAACACACACCTCATCCCCCGCCATGGCAATCACTGAAGCTGCGCTGGCCGCAAGACCATCCACATGGACACTGATTTTCCCGGGGTACTCTTTTAGCATGTTGTAGATCTGCGCGGCGGCGAAGGTGTCGCCTCCCGGTGAGTGTATCTTCACGACTATTTCGTCTGTTCGTTGACCACTGGCATAAAGCTCTGTCTTAAACTGTTTCGGGGTGATGTCATCATCAAACCAGGATGACTCTGCGATATACCCTTCAAGGTGCAGGGTTCTCACTGCAGGTTCGCTGCCTTCATTCACCACCCATCTCCAAAATTTATCCATCAAATCGGCCTCCTTTTTGGCATTAAAAAAGCACTTCTCGATTTGAGAAATGCTATAGATTTTTGAAATTTGGTTTTTTTATTCTTAAGAATGGTTTATTTATATCCTTATCATCATGGCTCTTCACCAACTTTGACTAAGGCTTTCTTGGCATAAGCCCCGGCCATCTTAAGCGGCAGCATGTTGCCATTGATAAGATACAAGTCCCCGCCATCTTCTTCTGTGATGGGATCCATGTTCTCCATCCGCCTGACATCATTGACAGAGAAGAATCCGTTCTGAATGCCGATGGCATAACCATCCATTCTGGATTTGTAGTCTCCCCGCATCAAGGCCGATGCATTGAAAGATACGAAACATTTGACCTTCTCTTTTTCAAGAAATAGCTTTCTGTTCATAGCCTGTTCCAGCCTTACCAGCCAGGGTCTGATGGTATGTACCACGAAGCTGATGGATTGGTTCTCGATATTGCTGAAGGAACTCTTGCTAAGATCAGCCACCATATGGGGCGGTACTTGAAAGATTCGGCAAATCTCTTCAATCTGAAACTTTCTCGTCTCTAAAAACTGGGCATCGGAGTTTGGCATGCTGATGGCTTGGTATTGAAGCCCGTCTTCCAATACCGCCACCTTGTTGCTGTTGTTGCTGCCGCCATAGGCCGCCTGCCACGCATCTCTTACCTTCAACGGATCCTTGATGGTGCCAGTTGTTGAAAGAATCCCGCTTGGTGTGGCATTGTTGGCAAAGAACCTGCCGCCATATTCCTCGGCTGCGATGTTTAGCCCAATCGCATTTTTAGCAAGGGCTACAGGCGAGTATCCCATGATGCCATCAAACCCCAGTCCCGGTATGTGTAGGACATCTTCTGGTCCAAGGTAATGGGTAGTGCTTTCCTTCCGGTAAGCATAGTAGAGATTGCCTCTATTGTCACGGTCCACCGTCATCCTATCAGGAAGCAGCGGATAAAGATGCACCACTTCCCCTTTGCCATTTCGGATAATCTGACAATAGGCGTTTCCCCAAAGCAGAATGTGCGTCATCATTGTTTCCCGTAGAGTAAATGAAGTCATCTCCGGATTGGGTTCATCGTGCAGTATCCTATACAGCGGATGGAGAACATGGATCCCATCACAGAAGAAGATGGCG
>CAKMKB010000254.1:0-3156 GCA_927435965.1 uncultured Clostridia bacterium | reverse complement strand
TAGCAGAGACAGTATTGACTTGATTAGAAAGAACATTGCAAAATGCAGGTTTGAAGATCAATCGATTGTAATGAATCTTGATTTCGAAGCGGCATTGTCCGTCGCACGAAGAGATAATATAAGATTTGATTATATTTTTATTGACCCTCCTTATGCAGCTTTTAAAAATATGCAATTGATGGATCGAATTTTTGATGATAAACTGATTACTGATGGGGGCGTAATTATATTGGAAGTTGAAAAAGATGAAAACCCTGAGTTTAATAAGACTGGGATTTCATTAAAAGAAAAGATTTATGGCAGAACTAAAATAATTATAATTACCGGGGGATAGTTGGATGAGAGTTATGTATTCGGGAAGTTTTGACCCAATAACAAAAGGGCATTTGGATATCATTTATAGATGCTCAAAGAAATTTGATGAAGTAGTAGTGGTCGTTTTTGATAACAAATCGAAAAAGCATATGTTTTCAGCAAAAGAGAGAAAAGACCTGGTAGAAAAGGTGACCTACAATCTAGATAATGTATTTGTGGACTTAGCTGAAGGCATGCTGGTAGAATATGCTAGGAATAATAATATAGATGTTATTATACGAGGGCTGAGAGCGGTATCTGATTATGAGTACGAATTAAAGGTTGCTTCAATGAACAATTTGTTGCACAGCGATCTTGAGACTTTGTTCATGCTGTCTTCACCAAATTATTCCTTTATCAGTTCGAGTATAGTAAAAGAAATCGCCAGGCTTAATGGTCAATTGAATCAGCTGGTTCCGAAAGTGGTAGAAGAAGCATTAATCAATAAAAATAGGGAGGTATAAATATGGAAATAATTAGTTTGTTAGAAAAGATAGAAGATATAGTGGAGGAGGCGTCAAAGCTTCCCATGTCCAGCAAGGTATTGATTGATAAACATGAAGTACTTGAAATTATTACAGAGATGAGAATCAAATTACCGGATGAAATAAAACAGGCTTCCTGGATTAAGGAAGAAAGACAAAGGATCTTATCAGAGACCCAAGCCGAGGCATCTAACATCATCAATGATGCTATGCACAGACAGGAGCTTTTGATTGATGAACATGAGCTTGCCAAACTAGCAGAACAACATGCCAGAGAAATTGAAGAAAAAGCTAGAAGAACTGCCTTTGAAGTCAAAAAGGAAACCATAGAGTACTGTGATAAATTGTTCTCTAAAACGCAGGACGGGTTAGAAAGCATGCTGAAACAATTGATGGAAAACAGAGAAGAGCTGAACAAAATGTAAAGATGGCATCAGCCATCTTTTTTAACAAAAGGATTTTTTTTATTTTCATTATTTATTAGATGGGAATTGATTTTTAGGTAATAGATTTTTGTTGAGTACTCTGTCAGATTGTTTATTGCAATGTCTGTTGCTGTTGCATTTAAGGAATCAAAATCGGATTTTCTGGTAAGAAAATTGAGTTTGTTACTGTTTGCCCTGATAAAAGACCGTCCATTATAGTCAGTAGCTAAAACCCTAGCAAAAGTAATATCATCTACCGATAATGAATCATAAGTATCTTTGGTCAGATTCAGCAGAATATTCAATAATATTCTTCTGATTCTCAGATAGGTATAACGTTTTGATTTGATGTTCATTATGAATGTTTCGAGATTTTCAGCACCTTCTATGCTTTTTAGAATTCTATTCTCAAGGCCTTCAGCCATACCATATATATTGCTTAGGGATAACGGATCTGATGATATAATCTTGTACTTGAGCATATCAAACAAGTGGTCCATAGTGTTAAATCCGTTGTTTTCATTATAAAAGGCACATAGAAGTTTATGTGAAGCAATTGGGACATTGCTTTTTACATCATCATTTAATCCTTTAAATAAAGCCTTTCTAATAGCGGTTGCGCTGGAGAGCTTATCAATGATAAGTTCTGAGTTATATGGGCTGCCTTTTCTTTTAATATGGCAAGCTGTTATACTGTATTCTTTTTTATTGATGGTTTTAATATATTCTATTGCCAGAATATTATTGGGAGATAACAATTCTGATAAATCTTCATTATCAAGAGTCATAGATAGGGCTTTTGGAAAACTGACACCTTGTTTCAATGCTGTTTGTAGAGATAGTTTGAAATCGGTTGATTCGTTGGTTAATAGGTTAGCAATTTTAACGAGGTCTTCAATATCGTCGCTTTCAGTGCCAAAGCATATGTGGTCAATGCTGAGTCTGGAGATGATGGCCAAGGCACCTTCAGCGAAGACCTGTGCGTTCTGAAAGGCATAAGGCACAGGTAGCTCCAAAACAAGATTAGCACCACAATGAATGGCAGCCTCTGCTCGTCTCCATTTGTCAATTATGGCTAGATCGCCTCTTTGAACAAAATTACCGCTCATAACCACTATAATATTGTCTGGCTTGTATCTGGTTTTAATTTCATCAATTAGATACTGATGCCCATTATGAAAAGGATTAAATTCTGCTATTATAGCAATGTTTTTCATGAAATCACCCTGAGGATAGTATATAATAAAATGTGACTCAGAACAAACTATATTGTTGATTTATTAAAGGATTTATATTAATATGTATTAGTCAATTATATCAAAAGGAGGAACAAAGAATGAATGTATTAGTAATTAATTGCGGTAGTTCTTCATTGAAGTATCAACTGTTGAACATGCAAAATGAATCGGTTTTAGCGATAGGACTGGCTGAAAGAATAGGTATTGAAGGAAGCCAGTTGAAACATGAGACATTGGGAAAAGATAAGGTAGTATTGCAAAAGCCAATGCCAAATCACAAAGAGGCTATCAAGCTTGTGCTTGATACTTTGACAGATAAGGAAATAGGTGTTATTGCATCCCTTGATGAAATCCAAGCGGTGGGACATCGAGTTGTACACGGTGGCGAGAAATTTGCCAGCTCTGTTCTAATCACAGAAGAAGTAATAGAGGCGATGGTAGAATGTATCGAACTGGCACCATTGCATAATCCTCCGAACATAATCGGAATAAGAGCGTGTCAAGAATTGATGCCGAATGTCCCTATGGTTGGTGTGTTTGATACCGCTTTCCATCAGACAATGCCGGAATACTCTTACATTTATCCACTCCCTTATGAATTATATAAAGAGTTAGGAATCAGAAAATATGGATTTCACGGAACATCTCACAAAT
>CAKMKB010000253.1:0-5440 GCA_927435965.1 uncultured Clostridia bacterium | reverse complement strand
CCAGTTTTGGTAATTCGCGGGATAAGTCCCCAATGGTGTGCTGTACTTATAAGAGTATATGCCATCCTCAAGCTTGATGGATATCTCAACAGTCACGGGTAATACAGCCGTTTCACTTTACTCCATACCTAAGCTTCATGAACATGAGCATATGGATTGGATATGGTCGGATGTTATAGAATTTGGAAGATCAAATCCATTCTTATTGGATGATGTAGTATTAGATCCATATTTTACTACCAAATATGACCTTTCAATGGTCCTTGGGCCTATGACACAAGATATTCCAACAGTTAACTTAGGAAAGTTCAGAGACGACACTTATCAGAGTTATGTCTACGCTGATAGCAATATTCAGGAGACTGTTGAGATATCCATCAAGCTTGAGGATGGCATATACTCTTATAAGTACAGCACACCATTGGGGACTTATCCAGCAAATTACCAAAACTGGGTTGAGTTTAAGCCAGCCAACGATTTTCTAAGCATGGAAGTTAGATCTATGGCAAGGGAATCCGCCGATGATCAGTCAGGCGTCAGTCTGACAATTGTCAACGAGACAGACATGTTGTTCTACATCAATGTATTTGGTGATGATCCTATTAGACCAAGGTTGAATCTGCAAACTACTGAAAATGTTGTCGTACAGATGAATTAAATTATTGATAATACATATAATAATGATAGAAAAGGATTTCTCCATAAAAGAGGAATCTTTTTTCGCTTATTACTTTAATCCCGGTTCAATGTATGCTATACTGTTTTTATGAGAAATTTACAAGGCTTTACTTTAATGGAATTAATCATAACGATAGCCATTTTGTTGATTATCATCGTACCAGCTCTAAATATGATTTACTTTTCTGCAACTACGAACTTAGCCGCACAAGCGGCACTGGATGCATCTATAGACCTTCAGAGGGTCATGGAGGGAATCAAGGGCTGTGATGACTTGCTTGGACTGCATAAGGACGGGAATGAACGCTTTCTTCCGACAGACAATAGCATTAGATATGCTATTGAGCCTGTCTCTTTTTATGATATGGACCATGTCACATTACTGTATCAGATCCAATTGTTCAAGATTATGGATGATGAGATTATACTGAATATGACGGGTACGACAATCACAGAATGAGAGAGGTTTTATATGAGAGTTATCAAGAAAAATGACGGCGGTATTTTGATATTGCTGGTATATGTGATAGTCATTGTGTTACTTCTCAGCGTCACGGTTATGGCAAATACTGTCATGAGCTATAAGATGAGGCTAAGCAATTGTACCTATATGTCCAACGCTTATATGAGTGATGGGGGACTGGATGAGGCCAATGCTCTGGCAATCCTTTCTTATGAAGAAACCAGTTCAGATACAGTGGATTATATCACTGAGATTGTTGAAGGCTCCATTCTTAGCATTGAGAGAATCAAAACAGGTGAACAGAGTTATATCCTGAGTCCTTATCGACAATATATCCACCCACTCCATTTAACGCTTAAGAGAAATGAAGTCAAGAATGAGTTTGAAAGACATTTCATTCAACTATTTCGCAATGGTTTCACGGGTAGTATCCATGATTTCGAATCCCGTATAGATGGAAGCATAAATGTTGCTATAAGCGGAACTTCTAGTGCATCGGGGAAGTGTGTCTATCATATTGAATCTACTTACAGTGAAAAAGGAATCACCAGAAAGAATGGAGTGAATCTGATAATCACTTATCCCCATGTTTCTTTTCAAGATGACAATAATATTGAGATTGTCCATCAGGACGATTCAGTGTCAAGAAACAACTGGCGGGTCATATATGCGCAATAGGCAAGGATTGACGCTTATAGAGCTTCTTGTTTCACTGGCTATCATAGGAATTGTGACAACGATGGTATTTTCATTTTTCATTTATCAGGTGAAACAAAACACAAAAATAAACGATCTTAACGAACTGCATTATCAGGCTCAGATTGTGAACAACCATCTGAATAGACGGATATCCCAATGCGACTATTTCGGTTTCGATAAGAATACTAAAACTTTGGTATTGCTGACCTACAATGAGTTTGATTATCGATATGACCGATATGATATCAAGCTTAAACCTAATGGCGATCTGATAGAGAACTATAACGAGATGGCAAATTATATGGATGATATGGTTTTCGAAAGAGATGAGGTCAATAATTCAGTGCATTATTCGCTTCTGTTCGGCAAAGGTAACGAAACCTATCTTATTGAAAACACTGTTTTTATGAGGAATATTCAAAATTAAATGGTTGCTTTTAGTAAATCTATATTATATAATTGTAATGCATTTTGGAAGATAAAGTATGGTGACAAATTGAATAAAAAAGGGTATACTTTAATAGAGCTTATTTTGGTTTTGGCTATATTAGGTATTATTTTACTCATATCGATGCCGACAATATCCAACATAAATGATACTTATTTGAATAATTTTGCCAGACAGCTGCTATATGACATCCGTTTTGTCAAAAATATGAACATGACTGAACCGGTCAAGTCATATAATATGGTCTTGCTGGCGGATGGCTATCAAGTGCGATACGCTAATCCCATGCCTGCCTTTCATAAGGTAGTCGATTTGAGAGATCAATACTCAATCAGCTTCTATGAAAACTCGGTCTGGTTCAATGCAAACGGCACTCCCAGACGTGCCCAGACAATCACGATTTTCAACAACAAAACCGGTAAATTCAGAGAAATCACAATCAATGTCAACACCGGAAGGATTCTACTTTATGAATGAGTTAATAACAGGAGGAGTACATGGTTTCAGCAGGAGATATTAAAAAAGGGATTACGATACAATGGAATAATGGCGTATGGGTTATACTGGATTTTCAACATGTAAAGCCAGGCAAGGGTGCTGCTTTTGTTCGGACGAAGCTTAAGAATGTAATGTCCGGAGCAATCAGGGAGGAAACCTTCAATCCATCGGAGAAATTCCCGAAAGCCCACATAGAAACAAAGGAAATGCAGTATCTTTACAATGACGGAGAGCTCTATTACTTCATGGATATTGAGTCTTATGAGCAGATTCCTCTTAACTTCGATGAGGTGGAGGAAGCCATCAAGTTTCTAAAGGAAAATGATGTAGCGGTCATGAGGTTTTTCCAGGGCAAAGCTTTCGAGGTTCAAGCACCAAATTTTGTGGAATTGGAAATAATACACACTGAACCAGGTTTCAAGGGTGACACATCACAAGGTGTATACAAGCCTGCAACAACAGAGACCGGAGCAGTGGTACAAGTGCCTTTATTCGTCGAAATTGGCGATAAAATAAAAATAGACACCCGAAACGGTGAATATTTATCAAGGGTTTAAAGGAGGATAACATGGATTATTTGTATGAAAAAGTAGCTTATCTTAATGGTCTTATTGACGGCATGGAATTAGATGAGAGCACCAAAGAAGGCAAAGCTTTAATCGTAATAGCTGAGATTTTGGAAGACATCGTAGAAGCGTTGGAAGAGATTGATGAAGATCAAGCTGAAATGGAAGAATACGTCGAGTTGATGGATGAAGATCTTTCAAATGTAGAAGACGAATTGTTTGGCGAATTCGATATTGATGATTTTGAAGACGAAGACGACGAAGATCTCGAAGAAGTAGCATACGACGAGGAATAAAAACGGGGAGATCTTCTCCCGTTTTTTGTCCGATGACTAACAGTGCTAAGATTCCCACTTTTATCCGATGACTAACAGTGCTAAGACTCCCACTTCTATAAGTGGGATATAAGCACTGTAAAGTCCCTGGATAACGGTTTCTAAGGTTTAGATGACGTTTCCAACGCCACCTTAACCCAAGAACCCTGTTGATAAGTGGGAGATAAGCACTGTAGAGTCCCTGGATAACGATTTCTAAGGTTCAGATGGTGTCTCAAACGCCAACTGAACCCAAGAACTCTGTTGATTCTGATATTAAAATCAGCAATGTAGGAGGTAATCAGAATGACTGCAAAGCAAGAGACACTTAAAAACGGTCAGGTAAAGATATCTGTGGAAGTGATCAGCATCATAGCCAGTATTGCGGCTGCTGAGATTGACGGCGTAAATGCTGCGGCAAGCGGATTTGTGGAGGGGATATCGAGCCTTTTCACCAAAAAGAATTACACTAAAGGCATTAAAGTGGAAATGAAAGAAAATGATGCATCGATAGATTTAAGTATCACTGTTGATTATGGCTATAAGATTCAAGATGTTGCAACTAAGGTACAGCAGAAGGTTAAGACAGAGGTTGAGAACATGACTGGACTGAACGTCACCAACGTCAGCGTCAATGTTCAAAATGTCGTTATTCCTAAGGAAGAGTCTGTCATAGAGGCTCCAGTGGAAGTAAAAGAGGAAAAAAAGACTAAATGAGCAGAAAAGATACCAGAGAAGAGTTGATGAAGCTGTTTTATATGGTAGACATCAATGATACGATCAGTGATTTTGATTTGGAAAAATATCTGGAGTATCTGGAGATTATGGTAGATGTGGATTATTTCAGAAGAACAGCTGAGAATTTTCGCCGATATGTTCTGGAAATCGACAGACTGATTGATATCTACTCCAACGACTGGAAACTGAACAGGATTGCTAGAATAGATTTTGCCATACTCAGACTTGCAGTATGCGAAATGGAATTTGATGATTCCATACCTGTCAGTGTTTCAATCAATGAGGCTGTAGAAATCAGCAAGAAGTATTCAAGCTCGGATGCCCATAAGTTTATCAATGGCATATTGGGTAACATCAGCAGAAGATCCGAGGTTTAGATTTATTAGATAAATAATAGGCAGCTATGGCTGTCTATGTTTGTTTATCAGGAAAAATGGTGGATTATGATTATAAAACCTCTTAAAGTCAGCGAACTGAATAATTACATACGAAAGATCCTATACAGTAACCCAATCCTTAACAATGTGACTGTAATGGGTGAGGTGAGGGATCTCAGAAAATCAAAATTTGGCTACCAATACTTTTCTCTTTCAGATGAGAACAGTATTATCAATTGTGTCTGTTTTGACCCTGATGTAGAAATTCCTGAAGATAAAATCACTATCGTTAAAGGAAAGGTGGAGACCTATGATAAGCGTAGTGTCTATCAGCTCATCGTTCAGGAGGTATCAGAGATATCTGAGGGTGTGGAGAGTAAGTATCTTAAAGAGCTGAAGGCTAAGCTGGAGAAAAAGGGATATTTTGATCCAAGCAGGAAGAAGCCTTTACCTACTTTTCCTAAAAAGATAGGTATCATAACCTCCATCGAGGGTGCGGTTATAGAGGACATTAAACGTGTTTACAATGAGTGCAATGTTGGGATGGACATTCTATTTTACAATGCTTTTGTGCAGGGCAGAACAGCCGTTTTCAACATCGTATCGGGCATCAAATACTTCAATGAGGTAAACCAATGTGATATCATCATCCTAGCAAG
>CAKMKB010000252.1:0-2344 GCA_927435965.1 uncultured Clostridia bacterium | reverse complement strand
GATTTTTCTGGCTGTTCTACTTGGGGGTTTGATAGCTGATGATTATAGAGGTGGAACACTCAAGCAGACACTTATAAAAGTGGGAGTCTTAGCACTGTTAGTCATCGGATAAATTAAAACGGAGCCAGTCTGGCTCCGTTTCTATATCTGCTGCTATTTAATTCTAACTGCGTGTATGATGACTCTGGCATTATCATACCAGAAGTTGCATGTCACGAGTGTAATAATCTCATCATCTAAGCCAACATCAATATCTGTCTTGACGATCGATCTTCTGTTTATCTCATCTATGAAAGCCTGAAAGTTCTCATCTGCACTGTATTTCGTGTACAGATAATAATCTTCCTTATCTAGATTGACAACATAGGCTGAGAATATCTTCCATTCCGTGTCAATCTCCATGTTGTCATATTTTATGATGTTGTAATTCTCGAAATATCTTTTATATGAGCCATCTTGCACATATAATGTCAGATCCGAGAACATGGTGCCGTCTATCATCTTATGTCCATATATATTGTAGTTTCTATTCTTTCCAATCTCTTCATTTCTGAAATCCATGTATATGGCACCCTTGACATCCTTATTCCCCATGTAGTTATGTGTCAGATAGAAATCGTTGTCTGTGGTTTGTACAACAGGGTAATCTATGACTGTTCCAGGGATAGTGATCCAACCTATGACATCTCCAGCCTCAGCTATGCTCGGTCTAGTAGCAGGTGTAGGATCTGTGTTGGTATTATTCTCTGGATTCTCAGCGGTTGTCTCTTCGGGTTCTTGAGTCTCTTCTGGATCCACTGGGTCTTCAGGCGTCTCCA
This sequence comes from uncultured Clostridia bacterium, assembly GCA_927435965.1. Lineage (GTDB taxonomy): Bacteria > Bacillota > Clostridia > Tissierellales > Dethiosulfatibacteraceae > 38-11. The sequence continues at coordinate 1,526 of CAKMKB010000252.1, read as the reverse complement.
AATCGGGTTTGAAATCCGGATTGTGATTGTCAGGTTGGTTGACCAAGTTTTCGTTGGCAATGAGCATTGCTCTTTCAAGGTGGTACCGCTCCCTAGCTTGTTCGTATATGATGTCGGATTTTTTATACTGATAGAATTGATTGATTGCTAATGCAACAAATACAATAAACATTATCAGAAATCCAGTTTTAATAATAATTGTTTTTTTCATTTCATCACCTTCTATGCGAAGCTATCTATAGTTACATTGTATAGACCGCCTCTGATTTGTGCAAGCACTTCAAATAAAATGTAATAATTTTATGAAACCAAATAATCTTCTTTTAATGTTGTATTTTCAACATATTATTTAAATTTTATTTGACTTTTTTTGAATAGAAATGTTACAATGGGGTATCATTAAATTAAGAAACATTTGTTGATTAGTAAAGCTTTTCAACGATAAAGGCAAACTTTCTGAAAGGAAAGGACGCAAAGCCAAAGGGCCTAACCGCGAAAGCGAATGGCAGCCGTGCTACCGAAAGGAAAGATTTTTTATGTTTAAAAAATTATTATCGTTTACTCTCATATTCGTTCTAGCGTTTACTGTAATCGCTTATTCAGCAGATACCACCGCTTCAGATATACCAAAAGCCACTGCTTACGAAGTTGTACATACAGGGTTGTTTAGAGAGATTCTCATCATTGAAGATTTCGCGGATGATGGCAGCATTGGCGTCAGCGCATCAAACTTTGGAGATGCAAAACTCAAATTGATGATCTCTAAAGATGGTCAAAACTACACATATGATTTGACTCCAAAAGGCGTTCCTGAATTCTTCCCTCTTCAACTGGGAAATGGTCTATATAACCTGTCAATTCTCGAGAACACAACAGGCACGAGTTATAAATATGTCAGAAAAACATCAGTTGAAGCTACTATTGAAAACGAGTTAAATGTTTACCTTCAGCCAATGCAGTATAATGACTGGACGAGAAATGTTGAATTCATGAATTTTGTAGATGAACTAACCATAGATGCCACTACTAACCAAGAGATAATACAAGTTATATACGATTATATGGTCAATAACTTTGGATATGATTATACCAAGGCATCAACAGTCAAATTGGGATATCTGCCTGATATATCACTTCTTCTGAATGATCAGATTGGCATATGTTACGATTACGCAGCCATTTTCTCCGCTGCTTTGAGATATAAAGGCATTCCTTCAAAACTTGTTAAAGGATATACCACCTATGTCAACTCATATCATGCTTGGAATGAAGTTTTAACAGATGAAGGCTGGGTTACGGTTGATTTAACAATAGATGCTTTCTACAATACAAACAAAATGGCCTATAGTTTTGCAAAAGATAATAATGCTTACACTACAAAGTTTGAATATTAGGAAAATGATTAGTAAATTGATGAGCCTGAGCAATCAGGCTCTTTTCATTTTTACATAAGATGCAATAAGATCAACCACCAGTCCATAACTTTTTGTGCCTTCGATTTGCCCTGTGCTTTTTAGAAAAATATC
>CAKMKB010000251.1:0-6410 GCA_927435965.1 uncultured Clostridia bacterium | reverse complement strand
GAGGCTTTTTTGATCCGATGACTAACAGTGCTAAGACTCCCACTTCTATAAGTGGGAGTCTTAGCACTGTAGAGTCCCTGGATAACGGTTTCTAAGATTCAGATGGCGTTTCAAACGCCACCTGAACCCAAGAACCCTGTTAATCAATGAATGAGGAGGTATTTTCATGTTAATATCTAAAAGAATTGAAGCTATGCAGGAATCACCTATAAGAAAGCTGGTACCGTTGTCAGTTGCGGCCAAGAAAAAAGGAAAAAAGGTGTATCATCTAAATATAGGACAACCTGATATCAAGACGCCTGACGAGTTCTTCCAAGCGATAAAGGAATTCAATCCCGGTGTACTTGCGTATGTGTTTTCTGAAGGTATTCCAGAGCTGATTGACAGTTTCATTGAATATTACAAAGGCTATGGAATGAATTATGAAAAGGATGATATTCTCATAACTAATGGAGGCAGTGAAGCAATACTTTTTTCATTGATTGCTACTTGTGACCATGGAGATGAAGTGTTGATTCCGGAACCTTTCTATACTAATTACAATGGATTCAGTTCTACAGCAGGCGTTAAAGTAGTCCCAATCACAACCACGGCTGAAAATGGTTTTGATCTACCAGAGCTTGAAGAGATGGAAGCCCTGATTACGAACAGGACAAAAGCTATATTATTGTCCAATCCTGGTAATCCAACAGGTAAGGTTTACACAATGAACGAGATCAACAGAATAAAGGACCTGGCCATTAAGCATGATTTGTACATAATTGCTGATGAGGTTTATAGAGAATTTGTTTATGATGGATTGGAATTTGTAAGTTTTGGACAGCTGAAAGAGATTGAGGATCGTGTAATTATCACAGATAGCATTTCCAAGAGATATAGTGCCTGTGGTGCAAGAATAGGATGTGTAGCCACAAAAAACAAAACAATCACGAAAGAGATTATGAAATTATGTCAAAGCAGATTGTGTGTTGCTACTCTGGAGCAGATAGGGGCCGCCAAGTTGGTGGAAGTATCTAAAGACTATATGAAGGCAGCTTTTGAAGAGTATGATAAGAGAAGAAAAACAGTCTTCAACGCACTCCAAAATATGGAGGGTGTACTGTGTAAAATGCCAAAAGGCGCGTTTTATATCACAGCAAAACTCCCCGTAGACAATGCCGAAACCTTTGCTAGATGGTTGCTGACCGATTTTGATGTTGATGGTGAAACTGTTATGGTTGCTCCCGCAGAGGGATTCTATGCGACAAAGGGTATGGGAAGAGATGAAGTCAGAATCTCATACGTATTGAAAGAGGAAGACTTGATAAAAGCGATGAATGTTATTAAGGAAGGACTGAAAGCTTACAACAAGTAATCGAAAAACAAAATCCAAGCATCTAATGAACTAACGTTAGATGCTTTTTTTACTGGAGATCGTCATGACTTATATAATTGTGTATTTTTCTGGTGTGGCAGCAGGGTTTTTAAATATAATGGGCGGTGGAGGGTCAATGATAACAGTACCTATCCTCATTTTTATGGGATTACCACCTGTTATTGCAAATGGAACCAATAGAATTGCTGTGTTGGTTGAAGCGTTATCGGGGACACTGACATTTAGGAGTAAAGGATATTTTTTCCCTCAAATGGCTTTGATTCTTGCATTTCCAGCTGTACTGGGGTCAGTGGTTGGAACATTGATAGCTGTTAATATTTCAGACGATATGTTTAACAAGGTACTGGGCATCATTATGCTGGTGGTCTTGATGCTGATTATTATCAGACCTGAGAAGAAATTTCTTAAAGATTTGGAGATATTAAAGCTGGAAGGGACAAGAAAACTAATTGCCATGGTTGCTTTCTTTTTTATAGGTGTCTATGGGGGCTTTATCCAGATAGGGGTAGGCTTTTTCATGATAGTGTCATTAGCTCTGCTTACAGGTATGGATCTAATCAAAATAAATGCTCTTAAAACGATGATTGTTGTTTTTTATACAGCAGTATCACTCCTTCTTTTTATTACAAACACAGGTGTGGAATGGGGGATTGGTATTGTTTTGGCATTGGGAAATGGAACGGGTGCATTTCTCGGGAGTCATTTTGCAGTAAGAACAGGAGAACGACCCATTAGATTTGTTTTGACAATCACGGTAATCGTTATGACAGGCAAACTTTGGGGTCTGTGGTGATCAACAGGGTTCTTGGAAATGGACAAATAATAACCATTAGGTACTTTTTTTTATTACAATATTATAATATAATAAACAATGAGTATAAAAATGAATTAAAGATTGGCTGGAGGTTAAGATGAATATTTCATTTATACATACCGCAGATATACACATCGGCAAGAAATTTAATGTTAATTTCAATAGTAGTGAAGGGAAAAAGAGAAGAAGAGAAATCTGGGAAACCTTTGACAAGATTATTGAGGTATGTATCAGAAATAATGTTGAGTTCTTACTGATAGCTGGAGATTTGGTTGATGCCAAGCATTGCACATTCGATGACATGAAGAGATTATCATCTAAATTTTCAGAAGCCAAAAATACTGAGATCATCATTACGACAGGAAATAGAGATCCTTATACAAACTACTCACTTTACAAATTTATTGACTGGTCAGACAACGTTTATATTGTTGATACGACTGACCGCATTAAAAAGATCAGTTTTGCAGATAAGAATCTTTGTGTTTTTTCTGTCGGATTGGATACAAAAAAGAAGCAGACCGAAAGAGCATGTCTGTATGACATAGAAGTCGATCCTTCCAATATTAATATACTACTTGCACATGGCGATATTTTTGACAATGATACCGAGGATGTTAGGATTGATATAAAGAGAATTGAAAACCAGTTTGATTATGTGGCTTTAGGACATGTACATCAGTACACAGAGTATTCGGAGAGGGTCATTTACCCTGGCACTCCGGAACCCCTTGATTTTTCGGAAAAGGGACAACACGGCATAGTATATTGCAAGTTGGACAAAGATAACTTGGAGAAGGTTTTTGTACCTACAGCTAAGAGCAGATTTATAACAAAAGAAATATTTTTACAACAGGACTTCAGCTATGAAAAAATATTGGATATAATAAAATTTTCAGGAGATTATATATCGGCCTCAAAGGATTATTATAGGATTGTCTTGACAGGCAGAGTGGATATGACAATTGACATGAACAAATTAAAATCAGAGGCTTCCAGTTTTTTCCAGTATATTGAGTTCATTGATGATTATCTTTATCAAATAGATTATGATTATTGGATAGATGAAAATAGTGATAATATTATTGGTCAGTATTTCAAACAATTCAAGGCTTCCGGAGTAGAGAACCTAGACAGACAGAAATCCTTGTTGCTGGGGCTAAGTGTTTTATTGAAGGAAAAGGAGAATGACAGATGATAATTAATGAAATCAGATTACTCGATTTTGGAAAATTTAAAGATATGTCAATCAAATTGGACAAGGGAATAAATGTCATTTTTGGGCACAATGAAGCTGGCAAAAGCACAATTCATAGGTTTATTGAAGGGATGTTTTATGGGTTGTCAGATACAAGCAAGTATAAACCTTGGTCAGGTGAGTCCTTTGCAGGCCAGATAATCTACACAACAAATGAAGGCAAAGTGTCGTTGACAAGGGATTTTAAGAATAAAACAGTTTCTGTTAAAGATTTCGAGACAGAAGAAGATATCCAGGACTTATTCTCGCGAAATAAAAAATCAGGAATGATAGAACCGGGTAAAACCATTTTTGGTGTTAATAGAAGGGTGTTCAAGAATAGTTTCAGTATCAATCAACTCGGTAGCAAAACAGACGATGAGTTGCTCGTTGACATAAAGGAGAAAATAGAAAATCTAGCTAAATCAAGAGACGAAACCATTAAGATGGCTGAGGCTTTTGATGAACTGAAGAAAATGAGTAATGAGTTAGGCACTGCAGATGATATCACAAGTCATTTGGGATTAGTCAGTCGAAAAATTGATGATTTAATTGCGGAGAGAGACAAAAGAAATGAACTGAATTTGAGATTTGATAGAAAGCTGATTTTAATTGATGTTTATAAAAAGCAGTTAGATTTCAGAAAAGAAGAGTTGTCTATAATCAATGAGATTGTTGATGAATTGGAAAATGAAAAATTGACAGTAACTTATGACCAAGCTGTTCAATTACAAAAGGAAATAGATGCTTTAAATACTGAAATTGGCAATTCGAAATCTATTCTTGAAATAACAATGGAAGAGTATGAAAAACTGATTAAAACTATATCTAGAATAGAACAATTGGAAGAACTTGAGAATGATCTTGAAACGCAAATGGAAGATTTAAATAGAGAAGTGGATGATATCAAGAGTAGTTATATGATCAATTTCGATTCAGATGACTATAGAAAGATGGAAACAAGCTATGAAATGTATCAGAATGATAAAGATGCACTGAACAGACTTAGGTCCAGAATTGAAACAATTCAACAGGAAATAAATGAATTTGAGAAAAACAATCACGGTAAAATCCTTGAATCATTTGAAAAATTCAGTGATAATATCAGGGAGATTAGGTATTTGAAAGGCATGATGGATAGTGACATCATAACTGTAATGACTCAAAAGCTCAAAAAAGAAAAAAGAAGTAAGAATATCAACCTGATTCTTGCAGTTATTTTGACTTTAGGCATTGCCGCTGGCACCTATTGGGCTGCAAACTATTATAATGATAATATGATTTATGCTTTTCTAATCAGTATAATAATACCATTTCTCATTGTAAAAAACACAACACGAAGCACCAATCTGATCAAATCATTAAAACTGGAAATGCATATAGCGAAAGAGGAAAAAGCAAATAGCAAAGATATGCTAAGCTATTTGGTTGAGGAAAACAATCAGTTGATTGTTGATACAGATTGCAGTAATTTCAATGAGTTAAGGTCAAAATACAATATCTCATTGAGCGAGATCCAAAACATTGAAGAACGAAGAAAAACACTAGAAGCTTTGGAAGAAGAATATAGTTTTGTAAAAAGAAGATATGATGATAAGGAAGCAAACCTACTTCATATCGTCAAGCCATTTGGATATGAGGATCTTAATGATGATATCATTCAAGACGTTACTGATAAAATACTTGAATCCAACATAAAATTCAACCGTTTAAACTCTTACGAACAAAATTTTGAAGATCTTAAGAATGAGCTTGAAGAAACAACCAGAGAAAGAGAAAATCACTTCAGTCTGATTGAAGCGATTCTCAATAATAATAATGTTGCCTCCATTGAAGAGTTGAAACATCAGATCAGGGAACAAAAAGAGTTGCAAGGTAAAATTGTAGAAAGAAAAGATAGAAGTATAGAACTGACTGCTTTGTTAGGGAACTACACTATGGAAGAGCTACGTGAAAGAATTGATCGTTCTGGTAAAATCCTTCAGGAGCTGCCATTCGACGATAAAAATCAAGTTTATATCAAGAGGGACGCTATTCTTGAAGAAATAACAGAGATGGAAGAAAGATGTGAAAAGTTGATGCAGAATTTGTCAGATGAACGCGATCAGGCAAGAGTGCTTGTTGAAATTTTAGAGGAGCTCGAATATTATACCCATTCAAAAGAACAATTGGAATATAATAAGCGACTGATAGAAGAAACAGGCAATACCATCTCTGGATTATCCGCTATTATTCAAGAAGAATTTCTACCAAAATTGAATAGAAAAATAAACTACTATATGAACACCATAACAAACGGAAAATATAAGGAAGTTTTGATATCAGACGACCTCCATTTGAGTATTTTTGACGAATACAATGATATGCTAGTCGATATCGACAATTTGAGTGCAGGAACCATTGATCAGCTATTTTTCGCAGTCCGAATTGCCCTAATCGACATAATATCCCGGGATAAATCATCTCCGATAATACTCGATGATTGCTTTACCCAATATGACGATGGGAGACTGCTCAATGCATTGAAAATATTAATTGATATCGGAATGAACCGGCAAGTACTATTGTTTTCTTGCCATAGAAGGGAAGGAGATATGTTAAGGAACATGGAATCAGTGTTCAATTACGTGACCTTATCATAAGTGAATGGATGAAGATATTTGGAATATCCGACCTTCATTTAGATTCAAAAAAAGAAAAACCAATGGATGTATTCGGCAAAAATTGGGAAAATCATGATTTGAGAATATTTGAAGATTGGCATCAAAAGGTAAAACAGAATGATATAGTACTTATGCCGGGAGATATTTCTTGGGCAATATCATTGAAAGAGGCTGAATTAGATTTAAGGACAATAGACCGTCTTACGGGCAGAAAAGTAATCAGTAAAGGAAACCATGATTACTGGTGGACATCACTAACAAAAATAAAGGCATTTGAACTTGATTCCATTTTCTTTCTTCACAATAATTGCTTTCTGACCG
>CAKMKB010000250.1:0-11494 GCA_927435965.1 uncultured Clostridia bacterium | reverse complement strand
AACTAAAATCGTACTGTAAATACATACAAGGTTTACCAGCCTCTTTATCATTTGAAAATCAAAAAAATAGGGGCTTCAATAGACCCTGAAAACAAATCTTCCCAAAAAGTTCTGGAAAAATTAGGGTTTAAATTTGTTGGGATGAAATGGTGCGAGGGCACCACTCAAGATGAACCGTATTTTGAAATGATACTATAGCGTCTTCTGTAGTGGTAAGTAGTATCAACAGGGTTCTTGGATTCAGTTGGCGTTTCATACGCCATCTGAACCTTAGAAACCGATATCCAGGGACTCTACAGTGCTTATCTACCACTTATAGAGGTGGGAGTCTTAGCACTGTTAGTCATCGGACAATACATATGCTGTTAATCTGACAATTTGTTTATTTTAGCCGCCATTAGAAAATCATTTCTGGAAAGACCTCCAATCTTATGGGTTATGAGTGTGATTTTCACACGACCCCATCCCAACTCGATATCTGGATGATGTCCCTCTTCTTCGGCAATTTCAGCAACCTGAACGACAAAAGCTAGAGCTGATTTGAAATCCTTGAATTTGAATGATTTTTCAATTTGTTTTTTTTTCACCAATTTCCATGTCGGGCCTATTTCTGCAAGCATTCTCTTAAGCTCAAACCCCTCCATTGGTGGTGTTCCGATTGAACAAGGAATGCATTTTTCTTTAGATAAATCTTCAGACATTGTACTCCCTCCTAAAAATTCTTATTATTACTATATCATCCGGCTATGTGTTTATCAACAGGGTTCTTGGGCTCAGGTGGCGTTTGAAACGCTATCTGAAACTTAGAAACCATTATCCAGGGACTTTACAGTACTTATCTCCCACTTAAAGAAGTGGGAGTCTTAGCACTCTTATTCATCGGATAAAGGGATTGCTTGATTAACATACCTGTCATAGGCTATTTCAACAAGTCTGTTGATAAACGCTGTAAAATCAATTCCTATACTTTTAGCTGCAATGACAAGAGAACTGTCTCTATTAAGACCCGGCATTGAGTTTATCTCTAATATATATGGGGTGCCTTTCTCGTTCAATCTGATATCGACCCTTGCAAAATCAAGGCATCCAACTGCATTGTACGTATCAATGGCTAGTTTTTGGATTCTTTCAGTCTCTTCTTCAGTAAGAAGAGCCGGACAAATTTTTTCTACCATTCTTCCGCTGATTTTTTTCTTATCTTCAAAAGTATAGATTCTAGGACCTTCTTTAAAAATCAGCTCAACAGGTGGTAACGCCACCACAGGGTTGTTGCCCAGAAGTCCTACATTTATCTCTCTTCCGTCAATATACTCCTCTACTAGAGCTTGTGTACTGAAAGCATCAAAAATTGCTTTGACCCCTTTTCGCAACTCAACTTCGTTGTTGACTTTCCTTAGTCCAAGTGAAGATGTCTCATCCTTTGGTTTGACTATCAATGGATATTGCATATCAGCACGTATATCTGAGTCGGATCTCTCCATAACTGTAAATTTCGGTGTCGGTAATCCCTTTTGTTCGATGATTATTTTTGTAACAATCTTGTTCAAAGCCAGAGCATGAGTATCCGGTCCCGATCCCACATAAGGAATACCCATCATTTCCAATACTCCCGGTATATGCATATATCTGCATTTTCCCTGAATGCCATAGCACAGATTAAAAACCATTCCCGAAATCTGTCCTGATATGACAGGCGACATGAATTTTTCCAGTTTTTCGATAATATACTTATCTCCCTCGAATTCAAATACCTGATGACCACCTTTTTCCAAAGAACTCATGATGTCATTTATAGTCCCCATACTGTACTTTTCCTGGCATGGTCTGCCAAAATGATTGATGACAGCATGACTCTCAAAGTTATAAATGACAGCTACTTTCATCTTTATCTCTCCCCGAGCTTCATATTTTCGGTTCTTTTAACTGCAGCAAGATCGATTCTGGATAGAATCCCATCTTTTCATAAAATGGCAACACCGACTCATGACCATCTGCTACGGACAAAATGATTTTCTCGCATTGTTTTTGATTCAGCCAGTTGATGGCACTGTAAACTAATTCTTTCCCGTAGCCCTTGTTCCTTTTTGTCTCTTCTACAAATAAGGAGTCAATTTCACCGATACCTTTCTGAAAAGAACATATGCAATAACCAACTGTTGTGTCTCCCTCTTTGATCAATTCCATAAGCAGGTTATTATCATCAATCAATTCGAATTTTTGACACCTCTTCTCAAAGGTCATATCCCTATAGCGATCTGCGAAATATCTGGATTCTGCCAAATGGATAACTCTTAGCTTTTCCCATAGCTGTTTTATTTGACTGAGATTGTCTTTTTTTATTCTTATAAGAGGCATATTTTCCATCCTTCATAAGTAGATTGAGTGATAGCATTATTATACCAAAAAACCTGCCTTTTGACATCTGGTAGGTCTAAATATATAATGAGTCAGGAGGTGCTGAAAATGAAATTTGGACATATAGGTATTAAGGTATCAGATATGGAGCGCTCATTGGCATTCTATGAGAAGGTGTTATCTGCTAATATATTAAAGGATTATGAGTATCCCGAAAGCAGATTGGTCTTTCTAAATGTAGGTGGAACAATCATTGAGCTGATCGCTAAGGATGAGAATAAGGAAAGAACCCCGGGTCCTATAGAGCATATAGCATTTAAGGTGGATTCCCTTACAGATAAAATAGCGCTTTTAAAAACTCTTGGTATCGAACATTCTCAACCAAGAGTTGTAGGTACTGCGCAGATTATTTTTTTTGATGGTCCAGATAATGAAGAGTTTGAATTTGTAGCAAGAGTTTAGAGGGCTTTAAAGGCATTCTCCCTGTACTGATTGGTATATAGGTTGTGATAGTGTCCTTTTATACCCATCAACTCTTCATGAGTTCCTTCCTCAACCACTTCTCCCTTTTCAATGACCAATATTCTATCTGAGTTTACTATGGTAGATAGCCTGTGGGCAATAACAAAGGAGGTCCTCCCCTGGAGGACTTTTTCTATTGCGTCTTGTATCATTCTCTCTGTCTGAGTGTCAATGGATGAAGTGGCTTCATCCAGGACAAATATTCTAGGATCTGATATAATCGCTCTTGCGAATGATATGAGTTGTTTCTCTCCGGTTGAAAGCTTTCCTCCTCCTTCTCCTACCTGTGTCTGATAGGTCTCTGGAAACTTCATGATAAACTCATGGGCATTGACCAGCTTAGCCGCTTCCATTATCTCTTCTTGTGTTGCATCCAGTTTTCCGTATCTTATATTGTCTTCAATAGTCCCGCTAAAGAGATGAGGCGCTTGCAACACATAGCCGATATTTTCATGAAGCCACGCAATTGACCTGCTTCGGTAATCCACGCCATCTATTTCAATTAATCCCTCTGTCGGCTCGTAGAATCTACATATCAAGTTTACAATTGTACTTTTCCCTGACCCTGTCTCTCCCACCAGAGCGATGCTCTGGCCTTGCTTGACTGACAGGTTGAAGCTTTTCAAGACCTCTTCACCGTTCTTATACCTGAATGACACGTTTTTAAAATCAATGTCTCCATTTAGCTCTTCCCAATTGGACTTTTTAGGCTCCAATATAGTGCCGTATTTTTCCTGGACTTCCTGGGTGTCGTATATGTCCATCTCTTCGTCAATCAGGGATATGACCCTCTCTGCCGCAGCCTGTGCCTGCTGAAATTCAGCTATGACTCGGGCAACCTCTCTGATAGGTTCGAAGTATTGGGTGGCGTAGGAGATAAACAGCACTAGAGTACCATACGTGATCACACCCTGGATGACACTGTTGCCTCCTGACCATACCACTAGGGCTATAGCGACACTTGAAAGTGTCAAAACAATAGGCAGAAACAATGCCGAGAAGATGACTGCTCTTATTGACGACCGCTTCATATCTGTTGTGATCTCTTTGAACTCATTCAGGTGTTTTTCTTCTCCAACTAGCACTTTGGTGGTAATAGCACCTGAAATACCTTCACTGAATGAACCTGTAATCTTTGAGTTGATTTTTCTTACGACACGATAAGCCTCTAATATTTTCTTTTGAAAGTATATGCTTAGTATAGCTAGCACAGGAACAACTGATAAGGTCAGCAAAGCCAGCTTCAAATTATATGCAAGCATAAAACCCGCAATAATAATCATCAGGGAAAATCCCCACACAATATCAACTATTCCCCAGGAAATAATTTCTCCTAGTCTCCTAGTGTCAGATGTCATCCGTGCCATTATCCAGCCTGTAGGTGTCCTGTCATAATATGAGAATGATAATTTTTGAAGCTTATCAAATGCCTCTTCTCTGATGTCATAGGTCAAATTCATCTCGATTTTTCCAGCTGTCGATATGAAAATGAATATATTAAGCGATTGCCACACAATTAATAGGCAAAATTGAAGTATGAATTTTTCCAGACCTTCAAGCTGACCCGGGACTATAAAATCATCGATTGCTCTTTGGGTCATTTGAGGGAATATTGCATCCGCAAGAGCCAGGTTGATCATGAAAAAGATAAGGATTGCCACCAGTTTCTTGTAACGGATTAGGTATTTGAAGATTTTTTTCCAAATTTTCATATCTATTTTTTTTGAATAGTCTTGTTCTTGAAATTCATAATCGGACATGTTTTTTCCTCCTAAACCTACGCCATCTGGATATCCCAGATCCGTTTGTAGTAACCGCCTAAAGCCATCAATTCGGCGTGGTTTCCTCTCTCGATAATCTTGCCGTCTTCGACGACCAATATATTGTCAGCGTCATAGACAGAAGCTACCCTATGGGAGATGATGAATGTAGTGATGTCTTTCTTTCTCTCTGACAAAGCTTTTCTGATAGCAATGTCCGTTTCTGTGTCCACCGCACTCAAAGAGTCGTCAAATGCAAGGATGGGATAATCATTGACCAGTGTTCTAGCTATTGCCAGCCTTTGTTTCTGTCCTCCTGACAACGTGACACCCTTTTCGCCAACAAGGGTGTCATAACCCTTGTCAAATTCCTTAATAACATCATGTACTGAGGCAATCTTAGCAGCTTCAAAAACGGCGTTTTCTGATTGCTGACTGCTAAAATTGATATTGTCTTTGATGGTTTTTGAAAACAAGAATGGTTCCTGCAAGACAATACCTATATGTTTTCTAAGCCACTTTTTCTGGATGTTTTTGATATCTACGCCATCAATTATGATCCGACCGTCATCCACATCATAGAGACGCCCCAGCAAATGAATCAGCGAGGATTTCCCTGACCCTGTCCTGCCAATGACCGCTACCGTTTCTCCTTTTCTTACCGAAAAAGAAACATGGTCCAGCACCTTCCGTTCGAAATTGTCCGGGTAAGCAAAGGAAACATCATCAAACACAATCTCTCCCTTGATTTCTGGTGTTGTCTCATTCTCTTGATCAGATTCGATCTCACCATCTAGTATTTCCTGGATTCTGTCAGAAGATACGATGGCTTTTCCCAAATCCGAGAGAATTCTTCCCAGTTGCCTAATCGGCCAGAGAAGCCGGTATTCATATTGAATAAACACTATAATCGCTCCCAAAGTTATCTCACCAATATAGGTGAAATAAACCCCAGATACCAGCACAAGCCCAATGGATGCAAGTGAAATAAAATCTGAAATAGACCAATAATAAGCCAGGTATTTGATGAGTCTGTAGGTTTTTTCTGCATATGATTTGTTCTTTTCTTTGAATTTCTCGATCTCGAATTTTTCTCTGGCAAAAGCTCGAACCACTCTTGTCCCGTGCAGGTTTTCCTGTATCACTGTCGATAATTCAGCTTCTGCTTCATCAGATATCTTAAAAGCCTTTTGGACTTTAAGAAAGAATATGTAACCAAAGAAAAAAATGATGGGTGTCAGTATCATAGCCGCTACAGTCATTTTCCAGCTTATCTGAAGCATGAAATAAAGGGCGATAATCACCATGAAAACTGCTCTTCCTACCTCCATGAGTTGTATGGACAAAAAACGTCTGACTGTCTCCACATCTGAGGTGGCTCTTTGTAGTAAATCTCCTGTGTCGGAATTTTTGTGATAGTCAAATGGCATCTGCTGGATATGGTCGTAAACCTTATCCCTTATATTTTTCGCAATATCTTCAGATGCCTCAGCAGACAATCTATTGGACAGAAATAAAAACAGACCATAAATTGCAGTTATGATAATGATTGCAAGCCCGCCAATCCATAGGTTGTTACGGACATATTCCCTTCCTCCCGGCATCTGAATGATTCGTTGGATAAATAAATACTCCGATGGTAACTCACCAATGAATGAATCGACTACCATCTGTATAATGACTGGCACCATTAATGAAAAAGCTACAGATATGCCCATAAATATGATCGATAGAATATACTTACCTCTGTTGTTTTTCATGAAATGCCAAAGTTTGCTAAGTTTTTTCAAGTCTTCACCTCCAATTTGTATTAATCAACAGGGTTCTTGGGTTCAGGTGGAGTTTCAAACGCCATCTGAACCTTAGAAACCGTTATCCAGGGGCTCTACAGTGCTTATCTCCCACTTATAGAAGTGGGAGTCTTAGCACTGTTAGTCATCGGAAAAACGCAAAAACCGCAGGGTTGCCCTACGGAATAGAATTAAAATAACCGCAGGATTGTTTAAACAGCCTGCGGTTAAATATTATCAAAATATTGCTTTGATTCTACTTAATACCAACATACGGAGGCTGTGTAAACAGATTAAAAACAGGCGCACTGATGCCTTGTGCTGTTCTTGCATATGAAATTCCTATAGTTTGCATGAATATTTTAATCATCTTTATCCTCCTCATTATTATTTTTCCATACTCAGAATAATACACTCTAATTACATTGTCAACAGGAAATAGCAAATATGTATTTAGTGTAATATTTAGCGATTACCTGTCATCTTGATCATATGACAGCTTATTGCTTCGGCCTTGAGAAGATTGTCAATCGGCCGATCATTGATTATGTCATACGCTTGATTTGACGATATCTGTATTTCTTTTGTTCCCTGAGAAGCATTGACCACACACAATATTTTTTCATTCTCATATTCCCTGACAAAACTGAAAATGCCGTCCTTGCAAATATAAGGTGACCAGTCTCCTTTTTTTAGGACTTCCAATCCATCTCTAAGACCAAATATCTTTCGATACCAGTCAAGCAGTTCTTGATCTTCTCGTCCCCAAGGATAAGGTTTTCTGCAATATGGATCTCTGAATCCCTGGACGCCAACCTCGTCACCATAATAAATACATGGAATCCCGGGAAATGTTGCCTGTAAAAACGACAACACTTTCATTCTCCTGATGCCAAGCTGATACTGTTCGACTGTCAGCTCGTACTCAAAGGCATTAATATCCTTTATCTTATATTCTGCCGGGGCTTCTCCTAGTATAGTTAATGCTCTAACTGTATCATGACTACCTATCAGATTCATGCAAGAATAAAAGTATTCACGTGGATAGTTTTCGTACAGAGACATCATATTCTTCAACACATCAACCGCGTCCATATCTCCTAGAACAAACTTTATGAATGTTTCCTTAAAAGGATAATTCATTACTGAATCCAGTTCATTTCCCAGGAAATACTTTCGTAGTTTCCCATAGCTTATCTTGTTGGAGGCGTCTTCCCAGACCTCACCAAGTATGATGCTTTCTTTGTCTACAGTCTTGCTTTCTTTATGAATGAGCTCTATAAATTCATCCGGCAACTCATCTGCTACATCCAGCCGCCAACCTTTTATGCCTCTTTTTATCCATCGTTTGACAATGCTTTCCTCTCCAGTCACGATATAGTCCAGATAGGTAGGATGCATCTCTCTGACATTTGGCAGGCTGAGGTTTTTCCACCAGCTGTCATAGTCCAATGGATAATTGATGAAGTCAAACCATTCATAGTAGGGTGAATCTTTAGATTGGAACGCACCAACAGTGGGATAAGTACCCCTTCTGTTAAAATATTTGCTGTCACTTCCCACATGGCTGAAAACCCCATCCAGAATAACACTAATTCCATTGTCCTTACATGCTTTTATGAAATAGTCAAAATCCGCTTCTTTTCCAAACCCAGGGTCAATTTTCTCATAATCAGCTGTATCGTATTTATGATTGCTGTTGGCTTCGAATATTGGATTCAGATAAATGACCGAAACGCCAAGTCTCTTCAGATAATCAATTTTTTCTGTGATACCCTTGATATTGCCACCATATATATCCCAATAAAGAATGTGCCCCTTAGGGTCTTTGATATAGCGATTCTTATCGTACCAGTTTGTATACTTCACAAAGCCTGTTCGATTCTTATAAAGGTCTTCTTCCCCACTGTTGTTGAAACGGTCGACAAAAATCTGATACATGATTCCTTCTTTGTACCAGTCAGGGACCTGAATGTTTTTTTTATGAACTGTAATCTGAAAGGGTATGGGATTATCTCTGTAGACATAGCTATCACCACCCAGTTTGTCTGGATTATTGCCTACGTACAGAGTTCCCCAACCATTAATGGCTTCTATATAGTAAAACATTACACAGGGCTCTGCCGGTGCATCAAAAACAACCTTGTGGATATTGTAATAATCCATTTCCGTCTCTATTGCCATCGGATGAACATGGCTTTTTTCGTCACAGTAGGTTACTAAATTACAGTTTAGTTGGTCTTCCTTAGTAGTTTTTATTTTAATTTCAATAGTTGTGCCTGTCTCAACGGCTCCAAAGGGTGATTTGTGCTCAGACATCTGAGAATTGAAAATTAGTTCCATTCATTTATCCTTTAATCAGTTTGTCGTATATTTCAATGTACTGATTGGCTGACTTGCTCCAGTCGAATTTTGACTTGAAGGTATTGGCAACCAGTTTATTCCATGATTCCCGGTTTTTCCTAAACAGACAAACAGCTCTATTAAGCTCTGACAACATCTCATGTGCGTTGTATGAGTTGAAAACAAAACCATTTCCTTCTCCGGTAACTACGTCAAATTTCATGATGGTATCATTTAGTCCTCCAGTTCTTCTGACTAATGGTACAGCACCATATTTCAGGGCTATAATCTGAGTCAATCCGCAGGGTTCTACTCTGGAAGGCATCAGAATGATATCACTTGCTGCATAAATTTTTGATGCTATAGCAGAATCGAATTTGATATTGACTGATACGGTGTCAGGAAAACTGTTGTGTATATGTTTGAAGACATCTTCATATTTTTTATCTCCGGTACCTAACACAACTAAGTTAATCCCCAGCTTCATAATTTCATAAATGACTCCTGTTATCAAGTCGATACCTTTTAGCTCATCCAATCTGGAAACAATTCCAACCAGAGGTTTGTCCTCATCGTATTTCAAGTCAAGCTCACTCATGAATTGTCTCTTGTTTTCATTTTTCTTTTTTATGGATTTTGAATAATTTACGTATATATTTTTATCAGTCTGAGGATTATTGGTTTCATAGTCTAATCCATTCAATATGCCTGTCATTTTGTGGTTATTGTTTTTGATCACGCCGTGAAGACCTTCTCCGTAATAATCATATTCCAACTCCTTGGCGTAGGTTGGGGATACGGTAGTCACCCAATCTGCGTTATAAATGCCAGCCTTCATCATATTGGTATCGCCTTTGAACTCTATATCACTGGTGAGGTCTTCCTTTTTTAATCCTAGGATGTCCATTATGGTGTCTTCACCATAAACACCCTGATACTTGATATTATGAATTGAAAGTATTGTTTTCAAATTTTTGTAATGATCTTTGTATTGTTTCTTAAGTAGATATGGGATGATGGCTGATTGCCAGTCATTGCAGTGGACAATATCTGGCCAGAAATCAAATTTTGGTACAAAATTCAGCACTGCCTTAGAAAAGAACAGATATCTTTCCGCCTCGTCAAAATAACCATACAGTCCGTCCCTGTCGAAATAGTAGCTGTTTCCTATAAAATAGTAAACAACGTCATCCAGAGTCAGTCTGCTGATTTCGCATTTCTGATATCTCCAATTCATTTCAACCTCGTAACTGCCGATCACTTCCAGTTTTTCTTTATAGCTTTCTTGAATACTCCGATAGAGGGGTAAAATCACCCTTATATCGATTCCTTTCTGTTTTAAAACCTTTGGAAGTGACCCGGCAACGTCTCCCAATCCACCACTTTTAGCGAAAGGGGCTGCTTCAGATGTAACGTATAATATTTTCATGTGGGTATCCTCCTTAAATTATTGAATTCTTCTTGATAATCAATGGTTCCTTTACTGTTCCCACCAATATTTTATTACTGCCTATTTTAACATACTTATCCAAAACCGCATTGACAACTACGCTGTTTTCACCTATAACACACTGCTGCATGATTACGCAATTTTTTACCTTTGCACCCTCTTCAATTATAGCCTCCCGGAAAATAATGCTATTTTCGACTTGCCCTTGAATGTTGGTACCGCTGGCAACTAGAGAGTTTTTAATCTGTGTATGCATGTTGTATTTTGCCGGGTGGTTGTCTTTTGCTTTGGTATATATTTTTCTATCGCTGTGCAGAAGCTCTTTCTGTACTTCCATATCTAGCATGTCCATCGAGCAATCAAAATAAGATTTGATCGAATTGATAATCTTGACATATCCATTCAGATAATAGCCAGCTACTTTCAGAGCATTCAAATTGTCTTTGATAATGTCAATCAGATCAATACTGCCCGTCATTTTTACACTTTGCAAAATATCCAACAGTACTTCTTTTTTGATGACTAAGGTATCAACAAACACATTTGAATCAGTATCTCTCTGGTCAGCACTATAAATGATTTCTTTTACCATTCCGTAATCGGTCTTTAGAATGACTTCTTTGTTGAGTATCTGCCCTTGATAATCCCTTTTGAAAACCATGGTTATATCGGCTTCTTTCTTTTTATGAAAATCCAGAGCCTCAGTCAGATCAAAATTATAGACTATATTACAGCCACAAATAACAAAATGTTCCACTTCTTTGTTTATCTTTGTGAAGAAAGCCTCGTTATCAATAAAGTCTTGGAGATTAATCCTTGTTATTTCACCAATTTTTACGTTTCTGCCGCCATGAAGGATAGCGAGATCATTGCTTTTCTCACTCAGATTCCATTCCTCTCCAGATCCAAGGTGATCCACCAGAGACCTATAAAGATATGACCCAATAACACCAATATTGTTGATTCCTGAATTGACCATATTGGAGAGTGCGAAATCTATCAATCTGTATTTGCCACCTATGGGTACGGTGTGGATACTTCTATGACTGACCAATTCGCCAAGGTCACTTTGATTGGGACTATTAATTATAATACCAACTACATTTCTCATAATGTTTCCTCCCCCTTTATGCTCGTAGTGTCAACTAAGACACTCGTTTTTTATTTTAAATCCTTTTATTTTCAAGGGTTTCACTCTTTTTTTAACAAAAATAACAATGACCCCCTTTTTTGAGATATAATTTAAGCTTCCGAACCCAAAATTTACTCTGAAA
>CAKMKB010000249.1:0-19492 GCA_927435965.1 uncultured Clostridia bacterium | reverse complement strand
AAAAGCCTCAACCAACAAACCAATATCAGTATGACAATCATGCTCTCTGATAATAACATCCTGGCTGAGGCTTTTAAAGATAAAAAAGAAGTTATAGAGAACCTGTATGAAAGGCTTGTTGGCAGATATACATTTGACGATGTTGTCAATCCTACAACAGGAGAGGTTATTATAGCTAAAGACCTCATGATTAGTGAAGAAGTCGCAGAAGAGATTGTTGCTTGTGGCATTGAAAGTGTTTTGATTAGATCCATACTGACTTGTAAGACTAAGAGTGGACTTTGTACTAAATGCTATGGCAGAAACCTTGCAAACGGTAAACTGGTAAATATTGGCGAAGCAGTTGGTTTCATTGCAGCTCAATCAATAGGTGAACCCGGCACTCAGCTTACAATGCGTACTTTCCACACGGGCGGTATAGCGGCTGCTGTAGATATTACACAAGGTCTTCCAAGGATAGAGGAATTATTTGAAGCCCGTAAACCAAAAGGACAGGCCATCATAACTGAAATTGCAGGAACCGTTTCAATCAATGAAACACCTAAAAAGAGAGAAGTCATTGTAACTGATGATGAAACAAAAGAAGCCAAAATCTATGTCATACCTTATGGCGCCATCATTGATGTATCAAACGGTGATGTGCTCGAGAAGGGTGAAAGGATTACTACAGGCTCGATCAATCCACACGACATTCTAAAGGTAAATGGTATACTGGCGCTTGAGGAATACATCTTGCAAGAGGTCCAGAGAACTTATAGGATGCAGGGTGTTGATATCAATGATAAACACGTTGAGGTCATTATCAGGCAGATGCTTGGTAAAGTTAAGATAGAGAATGAAGGGGATACCGAGTTCTTACCTGGAAGCCTTGTTGGGTATGTGGAGTTTACAGATACCAATGACAAGCTGATATCAGAAGGTAAAGAGGTTGCAGAAGGAGATAGAATTCTGCTGGGTATCACAAAGGCATCCCTTGCTACTGAGTCATTCTTATCAGCTGCCTCGTTCCAAGAAACAACAAGAGTATTGACGGATGCTGCTATCAAGGGTAAGATCGATAGATTGATGGGTCTTAAGGAAAATGTCATCATAGGTAAGCTGATCCCTGCAGGAACAGGAATGAGAAAATATGACAAAATTATTATTAATTCAACACCAGAAATCGACGAAGCATCAGCAGTTGATCAGGTTAAAGAACCGAGCGTAATAGATGATTCACTTTAATACTAAAAATCTAGTGTTTACTTATCAGCATAGATGTGATAAATATAAGATATAACTAAAAAGATGTTGACATGAAAAAAGTCAAGTGTTAGAATGTTTGAGTGTTTCTAATCATTAGAGTAAATTCAGAAGATTATATGCTTCCGAAGCATATAATCTTCATAATGTTTAAGAGGTGGTTGGATGGAGCTTGATAGGCTTCAGAGCTTGGACAATTTGGTCGTAGGCAAGAAACAGACAAAAAGATTCATTTTGAAAGCCATGGTAGATAAAGTATATGTTGCCATGGACGCAGAAAAAGAAGTCACGGACGAAATTATCCAGCTATGTAATAAAGAAGACATAGAAATCGTATATATCGACAAAATGAAAGAACTTGGAGAGATATGCAATATTGATGTAAACGCAGCTGTAGTTGCAGTTTTGAAATAAAAAAAAGAAGGAGGTGCTTGGATGCCAACAATTAACCAATTGGTAAGAAAAGGTAGAACAGACATCGTTAAAAAGTCTAAATCACCGGCTCTAAATGTGAACTACAATACAATGAAAAAGAAATTTGTCAAAACTAGTTCGCCACAAAAAAGAGGCGTATGTACTGCTGTTAAAACCGTAACCCCTAAGAAGCCAAATTCAGCTCTTAGAAAAATTGCCAGAGTAAGATTGACAAATGGTAGTGAGGTAACAGCTTACATCGGAGGAATTGGACACAATTTACAGGAACACAGTGTTGTTCTTATCAGAGGCGGCAGAGTTAAAGATTTGCCGGGAGTCAGATACCATGTTGTAAGAGGAACTCTTGATACATCAGGAGTGGACAAGAGAAATCAGTCCAGATCAAAATATGGTACAAAAAGACCAAAAAAATAAGATAATAACCGGCACACTATGCAAATTATGAAAAATATGCGTGTACGCCTTCATAATATATATAGCATTTTGTGCACAGCGGCGTGAATTGTCGCAGATGTGACAATTAAGTCGAGTACCTATGAATTAAATAAATTCTAATTAAGGAGGGAAGCGTAGTGCCAAGAAAAGGACATGTACCTAAAAGACATATAATGGAAGACCCTATACATAAAGATAAGATTGTTACAAAGCTTATCAATCAAATTATGTTAGATGGCAAAAAAGGCGTTGCTCAAACAATAGTATATGGCGCATTTGATATGATTGCTGAAAAAACCGGAGATGATCCGAAAGAAGTATT
Source organism: uncultured Clostridia bacterium (assembly GCA_927435965.1). Lineage (GTDB taxonomy): Bacteria > Bacillota > Clostridia > Tissierellales > Dethiosulfatibacteraceae > 38-11. The sequence continues at coordinate 17,058 of CAKMKB010000249.1, read as the reverse complement.
TCATAAAGCATTGAACAATATTATGCCAGTTCTTGAAGTTAAAGCAAGAAGAGTTGGTGGAGCGACATATCAGGTTCCAATAGAAGTAAGACCTGAAAGAAGACAAACATTAGGTTTAAGATGGTTAGTTAACTATTCTCGTAAAAGAGGAGAAAGAACTATGAAAGAAAGACTGGCAAAAGAAATTATGGATGCCGCTAACAGCGCCGGCGCAAGTGTCAAGAAAAGAGAAGACACACATAAAATGGCTGAAGCCAATAAAGCATTTGCTAGTTTTAGATGGTAGAATGATTTTATTCTACCTATGCAGATAGGAGGAAAGTTATGAGAGAATATCCTTTGGAGAGAACTCGAAACATAGGAATAATGGCGCATATAGATGCAGGGAAGACTACCTGTACCGAGAGAATTTTATTTTACACAGGTAGGATCCACAAAACAGGAGAAACACATGAAGGTGCGTCTCAAATGGACTGGATGGAGCAGGAACAGGAAAGAGGAATCACCATAACTTCCGCTGCAACTACTTGTGCTTGGCATGACACAAGGATTAATATAATAGACACACCAGGACACGTTGATTTTACCGTTGAGGTTGAAAGATCGCTAAGGGTTTTGGATGGTGCAGTTGCTATTTTTGATGCAAAAAATGGGGTTGAACCCCAAACAGAAACAGTTTGGAGACAAGCTGACAAATACAAGGTACCAAGAATCTGTTTTGTCAACAAAATGGATAAAATGGGTGCAAGCTTTGAGTATTCAGTTGGAACCATGGTTGAAAGGCTTAAAGCAAATGTTGTTCCTATCCAACTGCCAATAGGTGCAGAAGAGAAATTTGAAGGCATAATAGATTTGGTTGATATGACAGCCAGACTTTACAAGGATGATACTGGTAGTGCTGAATCTATAGAAGTCATTGAAATACCTGAACAGTATAAAGAAATGGCTTCAAAATACAGAGAACAATTATTGGAATCTGTGTCAGATTACAATGATGAGCTGATGATGAAATTTCTCGAGGGTGAAGATATTGAAGTCCAAGAGCTTAAGGATGCCATCAGAGAAGCGACAATAGCGGTTGACATTATACCTGTATTATGTGGATCAGCTTATAAAAACAAAGGTGTGCAATTACTTTTGGATGCAGTGGTTGATTACTTACCTGCCCCAACAGACGTTCTTGCTATAGTCGGTAAAAATGAAAAGGGCGAAGAAATTGAGATACACTCTAAAGATGACGAGCCATTTGCCGCTTTGGCATTTAAGATTATGACAGATCCATTTGTCGGCAAGCTTACTTTTTTCAGAGTTTACTCAGGTGTTCTGGTCTCAGGTAGTTATATTAACAACTCCACTAAAAACAAAAGAGAAAGAGTTGGAAGAATCCTACAGATGCACGCGAACAAAAGAGAAGAAATCGCTAAAGTTTACTCTGGTGATATAGCTGCTGCAGTTGGCTTTAAAAATACAACAACAGGAGATACGTTATGTGATCCTAGCAGGATTGTTATATTGGAATCTATGGTGTTCCCAGAACCAGTTATTGAAGTGGCCATTGAGCCAAAAACAAAAGCTGGTCAGGATAAAATGGGCATCGGACTACAAAAGCTTGCAGAAGAGGATCCAACATTTAAGACGTATACAAATACCGATACCGGACAGACTATAATCGCCGGAATGGGTGAATTGCATCTAGAGATTATCGTTGACAGACTTATGAGAGAATTTAAAGTAGAAGCTAATGTTGGTAAACCTCAGGTTTCTTACAAAGAGACTATTGAAGGAACAGCAGATGTTGAATGTAAATACTCAAGACAATCAGGTGGTAAAGGTCAATATGGACATGTTAAGATTATTCTTGAGCCTCAAGAGCCAGGAATGGGAATAACATTCGTAAATGCAATTACTGGTGGTGCAATTCCTAGAGAATACATACCAGCAGTTGAACACGGAATCAGAGAAGCATCAGAAAATGGTGTTTTAGCTGGATATCCGACACTTGATTTTAAAGTGACATTATATGATGGAACGTATCATGATGTGGATTCAAGCGAGATGGCATTTAAAATAGCTGGATCAATGGCATTTAAAGACGCAGCAAAAAAATCATCACCAAGATTACTTGAACCATATATGAAAGTTGAGGTTCTAACACCAGATGAGTATCTAGGTGACGTAATGGGAGATATCAACTCCAGAAGAGGCAGGATAGAAGGCTTTGTCGACAGAAGTGGAATTAAGGTTGTAGATGCATTTGTACCATTATCTGAAATGTTTGGATATGCGACAGTTTTGAGATCCTTATCACAAGGAAGAGCAAACTATTCAATGCAGTTTGACCACTATGAGAAAGTACCTGCTAAAATGGTAGAAGATATTATAAAGTAGAAAAACTAATTATATGAATATTTTGAAGGAGGAACAAACATGGCAAAAGCTAAGTTTGAAAGAAACAAGCCCCACGTAAACATAGGAACGATAGGACACGTAGACCACGGTAAAACGACATTGACAGCAGCGATCACATTGGTGCTGCACAACCGATACGGATTTGGCGAAGCGGTGGCATTTGACAAGATTGACAAGGCACCGGAAGAAAGAGAAAGAGGGATCACAATCTCAACAGCACACGTTGAGTATGAGACACCAAACAGACACTATGCGCACGTTGACTGCCCAGGCCATGCTGACTACGTCAAGAACATGATTACAGGCGCAGCGCAGATGGACGGAGCGATACTAGTTGTATCAGCAGCAGACGGACCGATGCCACAGACAAGAGAGCACATTCTGTTGTCAAGACAGGTAGGCGTACCGACAATCGTCGTATTTTTGAACAAAGCGGACATGGTAGATGATGAGGAACTGATTGAGTTGGTAGAGATGGAAATCAGAGAATTGTTGTCAGAATATGAGTTTGATGGAGACAACACACCAATCGTAGTTGGATCAGCTCTAAGAGCGCTTGAAGATCCAGCAGGCCCATGGGCGGACAAGCTGATTGAACTGATGGAAGTTGTAGATGAGTATGTACCAACACCTGTTAGAGATATCGAGAAGCCATTCCTGATGCCGGTAGAAGATGTATTCTCAATCACAGGAAGAGGAACAGTAGCGACAGGCAGAGTAGAAAGAGGCGTTTTGAAGGTACAAGACAAGGTACATATTGTTGGATTCACAGAGAAGCCAAGAGAAGTTGTGTGTACAGGCGTTGAGATGTTCAGAAAGCTACTTGATCAAGCACAGGCAGGAGACAACATAGGTGCACTGCTAAGAGGCGTGCAAAGAGACGAGATAGAAAGAGGCCAGGTACTAGCGAAGCCAAACACGATCACACCGCACACAGACTTCAAAGCGGAAGTATATGTATTGACAAAAGAAGAGGGTGGAAGACATACACCATTCTTCAAAGGATACAGACCACAGTTTTTCTTCAGAACAACAGACGTGACAGGCTCTATCGAACTGGAAGAGGGAATCGAAATGGTAATGCCTGGAGATAACTCAACCTTCACAGTAGGACTGATCACACCGATCGCGATGGAAGAAGGATTGAGATTTGCAATCAGAGAAGGCGGCAGAACAGTAGGCGCTGGCGTGGTTGCTAAAATTATCAAATAAGACATTAAATACTTGACAAATACAAAATTTCTTGACATTTAGATTTATTCATATATAATCATTATGCAATATAAAATCTAATAAAAAATAGCAAGCATGAATAACAAAATATATGCTTGCTATTATTTTTGCAGAAGAAATTATTAAATATTCGTAACATATCGATATTTATGTTGATTTTAGAATGCAAATTAGGTAAAATGTTTCAGTGTGCCGCATGCGAAGAAGTGAAAGGTTGCTGGCAGTAGCCGGGTAATTTTTGCGGAGTATGTCTTGCTATAAGCGAGGCGAATAGGAATTTCCATTAAAAAAAACATAAAGTACACTAGGCAAAGTGTACATGGAGATTGCCTAACGTATGTAAGGTTAAAATACGAAAAAAGGGAGGTAACACAATGGTAAACAGTCAAAAAATTAGAATCAGATTAAAAGCTTATGATCACCAACTACTTGATCAGTCAGCAAAGAAAATTGTTGAGACTGCCAAATCTTCAGGAGCTGACGTTGCAGGGCCAATTCCTCTGCCAACAGAAAAGCAAATTATCACGATCTTGAGAGCGGTTCATAAGTATAAGGATTCTAGAGAACAATTTGAACAAAGAACACACAAAAGACTGATTGATATTTCTAATCCAACGCCAAAAACTGTAGATTCTTTGATGAAATTGAATTTACCGGCAGGTGTGGATATTGAAATCAAACTGTAAAAGTAGAGAAATTAAATAGACACTCTGCTTAGTATGATTGCATGTAATGTAATCCGCTGTAAGAAAATAGGAGGTGTAAACGGATGAAAGCAATTATTGGAAGAAAGCTTGGAATGACCCAAATTTTTAAGGAAGATGGAACTTTAGTACCCGTAACTGTTATCGAATCTGATGGAATGTTAGTGGTTCAAAAGAAAACAGTTGAAAAAGACGGTTACAATGCTATACAAGTAGGTTTTGGTAAAGCTAAGGAAAGAAACGTCAACAAACCTAAAAAAGGTCATTTTGCAAAATCAAATGTTGAAGTAAAAAAACTACTGAGAGAATTCAGAGTTGAAAATCCCGATGAATATGAAGTTGGTCAGTTGATCACAGTAGAGGCTTTTGCTGAAGGTGAAAAAGTGGATGCAACAGGGACTTCAAAAGGTAAAGGTACGGCAGGTGTCATTAAAAGACATGGCCACTCAAGAGGACCGGAAACACACGGTTCAAAATCACACAGAGTTACCGGCTCATTAGGTTCATCAGCATACCCGGCAAGAGTTATCAAAGGTATGAAGGCCGCTGGAAGAATGGGTAACGAAAAAGTCACCATTCAAAATCTTGAAGTGGTTAGAGTCGATGCTGAAAAAAACCTTATTCTTATCAAGGGTGCAATACCAGGACCTAAAAAAGGATATATAACAATCAAAGAAACAGTTAAATAAGCAAGTCTTAATGAAAGGAGGAGTACACATGCCTAAAGTAGCTCTTTATAACGTGTCAGGCGAACAAATTGGAGATATCGAATTAAGCGATGATATATTCGGCATTGAAGTGAACACACATGTTATGTATGAAGCAGTGAAAGCTTACTTGGCGAATCAAAGACAAGGAACGCAATCTGCAAAAACAAGAAGTGAAGTTAGAGGTGGGGGAAGAAAACCCTGGAGACAAAAGGGAACTGGTCGCGCCAGACAAGGGAGCATCAGATCACCTCAATGGAAAGGCGGCGGAGTCGTTTTTGCTCCAAAACCAAGGGATTACAGCATAAGATTACCAAAGAAAGTAAGAAGACTGGCATTAAAATCAGCATTCAGCTCAAAAGTTGAAAGCAATGAAATTATCGTGTTAGACGAACTCAACATGACAACACCAAAAACAAAAGATATGATTAAAGTCCTAGAAAACCTTAAAGTAGGTAAAAAAGCACTGATTGTTATCCCGGGAAAAGACGAGAATATTTATAAATCAGCAAGGAATATCCCTGGTGTAAAAACATCAGCTGTCAACACACTTAACGTTTACGACATATTAAATCATGATAGTTTCGTCATTACAAAAGATGCAGTTAGCAAGGTTGAGGAGGTGTATTATTAATGCGCAGCCCACATGATATCATTATTAAACCAATAGTGACAGAAGCCAGTATGGATGCTATGTCCGAAAAAAAATACACATTTAAAGTTGACAAAAGAGCGAACAAAACAGAAATAAAAAATGCTATAGAACAGATTTTTGGTGTCAAGGTAGAAAAAGTAAACACCATGAATATGCTTGGCAAGAAGAAAAGAATGGGTGCAAATGTCGGTAGAAGATCCAGCTGGAAAAAAGCTATTGTTAAACTGACTGAAGACAGCAATACTATTGAATTCTTCGAGGGAATGTAATAATAACGTAAAGGAGGAACGAAAATGGGTATAAAAAAATTCAAACCTACTTCTCCGGCTTTAAGGCAAATGACGGTATCAACTTTTGAAGAAATCACAACCAACGAACCTGAAAAATCACTGTTAGAACCTCTTAAGAAGCACGCAGGAAGAAATGTAAGAGGGAAAATAACAGTAAGACATAAAGGTGGCGGCAGCAAGAGAAAGTTCAGAATAATTGATTTCAAGAGAGATAAAGACGGAGTGCCGGGAAAAGTAGCGACCATAGAGTATGATCCAAACAGAAGTGCCAATATCGCACTAATTCATTATGTTGACGGGGAAAAAAGATACATAATCGCACCTCACAAGATAAAAGTGGGAGATATGATAGTTTCTGGCCCTGAAGCTGACATCAAGACTGGGAATGCACTCAAGTTGAAAGACATACCTGTAGGTAGCATCATTCATAACATTGAATTAAAAGCCGGAAAAGGAGCACAACTGGTCAGATCTGCAGGCAACTCAGCTCAGCTGATGGCGAAAGAAAATGACTATGCACAAGTAAGACTTCCATCTGGTGAAGTAAGAATGATCAGAGTTGAATGCAAAGCAACAATCGGACAAGTTGGAAATATCGATCATGAGAATATAACAATCGGTAAAGCCGGAAGAAAAAGACACATGGGCATCAGACCTACAGTAAGAGGTTCTGTAATGAATCCCAATGATCACCCTCACGGCGGTGGAGAAGGTAGAGCACCAATCGGTAGACCATCACCAGTTACACCATGGGGTAAACCGACTTTAGGATTCAAGACCAGAAAGAAAAACAAAAAATCTGACAAGTACATTGTTAAGAAAAGAAAGTAAAGGTATTCGGTGAAAGGAGGAACTTCTAATGGGTAGATCGCTAAAAAAAGGTCCTTATTGCGAACCAAGCTTACTTAAAAAAATCGTTGATATGAACAGTAAGAACGAGAAAAAAGTAGTAAAAACTTGGTCAAGAAGGTCGACAATATTCCCAGAGATGATAGGTTTTACATTAGCAATTCATGATGGTAGAAAACATGTTCCCGTATATATTACTGAAGATATGGTTGGACATAAATTGGGAGAATTTGCTCCTACAAGGACTTATAGAGGACATGCCAAATCAGAAAAGTCTTCGAAAGTCAAGTAAACGAAGGGAGGTAGCTTAAGTGGAAGCTAATGCAACTGCTAAATATATAAGAATTTCTCATAGAAAAATGAGATTCATATGTGATATGGTAAGAGGTAAAGATTTAGATGAAGCACTGGCAATATTGAAATTCACTCCCAAAAAAGGCGCACGTGAATTGGAGAAAGTCGTTCAGTCAGCTGCAGCAAATGCAGAACACAATTTTGATCTTAATAGAGATAAGCTCTATGTAAGCAAAGTTAGCGCTGATCAAGGACCTACTCTGAAGAGATGGAGACCTAGAGCAAAGGGAGCAGCATACAAGATATTGAAAAGATCAAGTCATATTAATGTAACGGTTAAAGAACGAGAATAGTAAAGGAGGTAAAAGATGGGTCAAAAGGTTAATCCTCATGGACTTAGAGTTGGTATCAATAAAGACTGGGACTCGAGATGGTACGCGGACAAAAAACATTTCGCGGACAATCTGATCGAAGATTATAAAATCAGAAAATATATCAAAAAAGAGCTTTTCTTGGCAGGCATTTCCAATACTGAAATTGAAAGATTTGCCAACAGAATCAAAGTCAATATTTTTACAGCCAAACCAGGTATGGTTATCGGAAAAGGCGGTAGCGGTGTTGAAATAGTTAGAAACAACATAGAAAAAATGACTAATAAGACTGTTATCATCAATGTTGAAGAAATAAAGTATCCTGACCTGAATGCACAGTTGGTTGCCGAGAGCATAGCCAGTCAGATTGAAAGACGTGTTTCTTTTAGAAGAGCAATGAAGCAAGCTATGCAAAGAAGCATGAGAACTGGTGCAAAAGGTATCAAGACATTAGTTTCTGGAAGACTTAATGGAGCTGACATGGCAAGATCTGAAGGATACAGCGAAGGAACAATTCCTCTTCAGACTTTAAGAGCAGACATCAGTTATGGTTTCGCAGAAGCAGATACAACATATGGAAAAATTGGTGTTAAGGTATGGATTTGTAGAGATGAGATTTTAAGGCAAAAACAGAGACCTGAGCAGGATAAGGATAATAGGAAAAAAAGACCAAAAAAACCCTACAATAAATAACATTAATCCCGCAGGAAGGAGGATGTAGAATTATGTTAATGCCTAAAAGAGTAAAACGTAGAAAACAGCACAGAGGAAGAATGAGTGGAGTAGCTACAAAAGGTAATAAATTAACTTACGGTGAATATGGCATTCAAGCTTTAGAGCCAGCGTGGATTACTTCAAATCAAATAGAAGCTGCGAGAAGAGCTATGACTAGATCCGTAAAAAGAGGCGGAAAAGTCTGGATAAAAATATTTCCGGACAAGCCAGTCACACAAAAGCCTGCAGAAACAAGAATGGGTAAAGGTAAAGGATCCCCTGAGTATTGGGTAGCAGTAGTAAAACCTGGCAGAGTTCTTTTTGAAATGTCGGGTGTTACTGAAGAAGTAGCAAAAGAAGCTATGAGACTTGCCATGCACAAATTACCTATAAAATGTAAATTTGTTTCTAAAGCTGAGCAGGGAGAAAAGGAAGGTGAAGCTAATGAAAGCTAATGAACTAAAAGAAAAAACTGTTAGTGAATTAAACTCAATGTTAGTGGATCTTAAAACAGAATTGTTCAACCTAAGATTTCAGTTGGTTACAGGGCAACTTGAAAATACATCTAGAATCAAAATCGTAAAAAAAGATATAGCGAGAGTTAAAACGGTTTTAAGAGAACACGAACTAAAAGTAAGTATGTAGCGGTCTGAGAAAGGAGGGCTATTTAGTGGAAAGAAGTAATAGAAAAGTTAGAACTGGGAAAGTGGTTTCAGATAAGATGGACAAAACTATTGTCGTATCAATTGAATCTTATACAACACATCCTTTATATAACAAAAAAGTCAAAAGAACAAAGAAACTAAAAGCACATGATGAACTCAACCAATGTGGCATCGGTGACAAAGTAAAAGTTATGGAAACCAGACCTTTGTCTAAAGATAAAAGATGGCGTTTGGTTGAAGTAATTGAGAAAGCTAAATAAACCTTACGATTACCGAAGGGAGGTTAAATAATGGTACAGAATGAGTCAAGACTTAAGGTAGCTGATAACTCAGGGGCTAAAGAAATTTTGGTCATCAGAGTTCTGGGCGGTTCTAATAGAAAGTATGGTAATATTGGAGACATTGTTGTTGCAACTGTTAAAAGCGCAACACCAGGTGGAGTTGTTAAAAAAGGTGATGTAATAAAAGCTGTTATAGTCAGAACGACTAAAGGTGTTGGAAGAGATGACGGCACGTATATAAAGTTTGATGAGAATGCAGCAGTTATAATAAAAGAAGATAAAACACCAGTAGGAACCCGTATTTTCGGACCGATTACAAGAGAGTTAAGAGCTGGTAAGTTTATGAAGATTATATCATTGGCACCTGAAGTACTTTAATGGGAGGTGTAAGTATGCACGTAAAAAAAGGCGAAAAAGTAGTCGTTATTTCCGGCAAAGATAAAGGAAAAAAAGGCAAGATTCTGAATTGCATGCCTAAAGAAGAACGCGTAATAATTGAAGGCGTCAATATGTTGACGAAACATAAAAAAGGCGATAAAAATATGCAGCAGGCAGGAATAATACATCAAGAAGGTTCAGTGGACGTTTCGAATGTTATGACTTATTGCGATAAATGCAAAAAAGGCGTTAGAACTAAAGCTAAATACCTAGAAGATGGAAAAAAAGTTAAACAATGTGTCAAATGCGGAGAGGTATTTGAATAATTCGTTGAAGGGAGGTACAGACAATGGCTTCACGTTTGAAAGAAAAGTACATAAATGAAGTAGTGCCGGCTTTAATGGATAAATTTGGTTACGATAACGTTATGCAGGCACCAAAAATCGAAAAAGTAGTTTTGAATATGGGAGTAGGAGAAGCTAGAGACAATCCAAAAGCTTTGGAAAGTGCAGTTAGTGAAATGATAACTATATCAGGTCAAAAACCAGTAATCACCAAAGCAAAAAAGTCAGTTTCCAACTTTAAGCTAAGAGAAGGCATGAGTGTTGGTTGCAAGGTAACTTTAAGAGGAATAAAAATGTATTATTTCCTTGATAAGCTGATGAATATAGCATTACCACGTGTTAGAGACTTTAGAGGCGTTCAGAACAAATCATTTGATGGCAGAGGAAACTATGCTCTTGGCATTAAAGAACAATTGATTTTTCCTGAAATCGACTATGATAAAGTTGATAAGATTAGAGGTATGGATATCATCATAACCACAACAGCCGATACAGATGAAGAAGCTCGAGAACTGCTTAAGTTAATGGGAATGCCTTTTACCAAGTAGAAGGAGGTAGATAGAATGGCTAAAAAATCATTAATAATAAAACAACAACGTAAACAAAAATTTAGCACTAGAGAATACTCCAGGTGTAGAATATGTGGCAGACCACATGCATACTTGAGAAAATTTGGAGTTTGTCGTATATGCTTCAGAGAATTGGCTTACAAAGGGCAGATTCCTGGCGTTAGAAAAGCAAGTTGGTAATTAAAAGTATTAATGGAAGGAGGTTACATAGATGGTAATGACTGATCCAATTGCTGATATGTTAACTAGAATCAGAAATGGTAACCATGCTAAGCATGAATCTGTTGATATCCCGGCATCAAACATAAAAAAAGAAATAGCAGGCGTATTGTTGGCCGAAGGGTATATCAAAGGATTTGACGTAATTGAAGATGGCAAGCAAGGCATCATGAGAGTACAGTTAAAATATTCAGAAGATAAAAGCAGAGTAATAACAGGAATAAAAAGAATTTCAAAACCAGGACTAAGAGTATACGTTAGAAGGGACGAGGTCCCAAGAGTACTCGGAGGATTGGGTATAGCAATACTATCTACTTCAAAAGGAATACAGACAGGTAAAACTGCTAAGCAGCAAGGAGTAGGTGGAGAAGTAATTTGCTACGTATGGTAATTTACAAGAGGAGGTGCTAATATGTCGAGAATAGGATTAAAACCTATAACTATTCCTGCAGGTGTGGAAGTGATGATTGATGAAAACAATTACGCTGAAGTGAAAGGTCCAAAAGGATCTTTAGCTGAGCAGCTTCCAAAAGATATGCAGGTTGAAATCAATGACAACACAATAGAAGTAAAAAGACCAACAGAGAATAAAAAGCATAAATCTTTACACGGGCTAACCAGAACTCTTGTCAATAACATGATAGTAGGCGTTACTGATGGATACTCTAAAAAACTTGAGATAGTCGGTGTAGGATACAGAGCGAAAAAAGAAGGCAAAAAATTAATACTAAGTTTAGGCTTTTCCCATCCGGTTGAAATGGATGATCCTGATGGAATAGAAACAACAATAGAAGGAAACAATAAAATTATTGTCTCAGGAATCAATAAACAACGAGTAGGAAATTACGCGGCTATCATAAGAGACTGGAGAAAACCAGAGCCTTATAAAGGTAAAGGAATCAAGTATGATTATGAGATTGTTAGACGTAAAGCTGGTAAGACAGGTAAATAAGTAGAAAGGAGTGAGTCCGGATGATTAAAAAAATTAATAGAAATAAGAATCGTCAGAAAAGACATTACAAAATGAGAAATAAAATCCAAGGAACTCCTGAGAGGCCAAGATTGAATGTTTTCAGAAGCTCATCCAATATATTTGCTCAAGTAATCGATGACATTAAAGGCGTAACAATCGCCGCGGCATCAACACTTGACAATGACATTAAAGAAAAAGTGAGTGGTCTTAATAAAACAGAAGCCGCAAAGATTGTTGGACAGGAAATAGCTAAAAAATCAAAAGACAAAGGTATTGAAGCAGTTGTATTTGATAGAGGCGGATATCTTTATCATGGCAGAGTGAAATCTTTAGCAGATGGTGCAAGAGAAAGCGGACTAAAGTTTTAGTAAAGGAGGTAATTAAATTTAATGGAACGTAGCCGAATAGATGCTAGTCAATTTGACTTAAAAGAAAAAGTAGTAAACATCAGTAGAGTAACAAAAGTTGTAAAAGGTGGTAGAAACTTTAGATTTAGTGTACTTGTTGTAGTTGGCGATGAAAATGGACACGTAGGAGTGGGTATTGGTAAAGCTATCGAAATACCTGAAGCAATCAAAAAAGCCATACAATCAGCAAAAAAATCTATGATCGAAGTTCCTTTGGAAGGTACAACCATACCTCATGAGATAATTGGTGATTTTGGTGCTGGAAAAGTGTTGATAAAACCAGCAGCGCCAGGAACAGGTGTTATCGCAGGCGGTCCAGTGCGTGCTGTATTGGAACTGGCAGGAGTCAGAGACATAAGAACTAAATCATTAGGTTCAAACAACCCCAAAAACATGGTTAACGCTACTATGTCAGCTTTAAGAAATCTTAAGCAACCTGCAGCAGTAGCTAAACTTAGAGGAATGACCTTAGAGGAAATCCTATAATTGAAGGAGGAAGAACCTTGGCAGCAATAAAAGTTAAACTAGTAAGAAGTAAAATAGGAAAAACACCAAATCAGAGAAGAACAATCGAAGCATTGGGCTTAAGAAAGATTGGTCAGGTAGTTGAAAAAGAAGATACACCTCAGATCAGAGGGATGATTAACGTCGTTAGTCATATGGTCGAAGTACAAGAATAAGAACCAAAGGAGGTGCAAAATGAAACTGCATGAACTAAAGCCAAATCCAGGCACGACAAAAAACAGAAAAAGACTCGGAAGAGGAACTGCAACAGGACAGGGTAAAACTGCCGGCAGAGGTCAGGATGGTCAAAATTCAAGATCTGGCGGAGGAACAAGACCAGGGTTTGAAGGTGGTCAAATGCCTCTGTACAGAAGAGTTCCTAAGAGAGGATTCACAAATATATTTGCAACAAGATACTCAGAGATAAACATTGATACTTTAAATAGATTCGAAGAAGGCTCAGAAGTCAACCCAGAAATGCTAAAAGAACTGGGAATTGTCAAAAAGCAATACGACGGAGTTAAAGTATTGGGTAGAGGAGAGCTTGAAAAGAAACTGACAGTGAAAGCCCACAAATTCAGCAAAAGCGCAATCGAAAAAATCGAGGCAGCTGGTGGAAAGGTAGAGGTGATCTAATTGATTGAAACCTTAAGAAACGCTTGGAAAATACCAGACTTAAGAAAAAAGATACTGTTTACCTTTGCAATGATAGTGGTTTATAGGTTAGGCGCTCAAATACCAGTACCCGGAATTGACAGAACGGTAATTGACCAAATGTTTCAAGGTAATGCAGGAATACTGGACTTCTTTGACCTTATGTCAGGAGGCGCATTTCAGAACTTCACAATTTTTGCGCTCAGTATATATCCATACATTACCGCATCCATTATCTTTCAGTTATTGACGATTGCTATACCTAAACTTGAAGAAATAGCAAAAAGAGAAGACGGGAAAGAAAAAATAGCGCAATACACCAGATATCTAACAGTCGTATTAGCATTGGTTCAGGCCATAGCCTATACAGTAGGGTTTTTCAATTCTGCATTGATCTCTACTGATGCATTGTCAATCGTAACAGTCGTATTGACTCTGACAGCAGGTACTGCATTCCTAATGTGGTTGGGTGAGCAGATAACTGAAAAGGGAATTGGAAATGGTATTTCAATCATCATCTTTGCAGGTATCGTTTCAAGAATACCAGCTGGAATAGGAACCACCTTTGGATTATTTATTGCAGGTACAGTCAACATACTTGAGATACTGTTGTTTGTAGTGTTTGCAATGGCAATCATAGTGGGTATCATTGCAGTTCAGCAAGGCGAAAGAAAGATTAATGTCCAATATGCTAAAAGAGTTGTCGGAAGAAAAATGTATGGTGGACAAAGCACACACATTCCGATTAAAGTCTTGATGGCAGGCGTTATTCCTGTAATCTTCGCTTCATCATTACTGGCCTTTCCACAGACACTAGCGTTCTTTTTCGAAGGAAACTTTGTCAACTGGGTAGAAAAGTGGTTATCACCGGGTGGAAATCCTGGCGTATGGATTTACTCGATATTGAATGTTGTTTTGATTATATTCTTTACGTATTTCTATACAGCGGTTCAATTCAATCCGTTTGAATATGCAAACAATCTTAAGCAGTATGGTGGATTCATTCCGGGTATAAGACCTGGAAAGCCTACAGCAGAATATTTAAACAAAGTATTAACAAGAATAACATTAGTAGGAGCAGTAGCCTTAGCATTCATTGCATCAATTCCAACTATCATATTCTCGTTTACCAATCTAAACATCAACTTTGGAGGAACAGCACTATTGATCGTAGTAGGGGTTGCTTTAGAAACGATGAAGCAAATCGAATCACAGATGTTGATGAGACATTACAAGGGATTTTTGAAATAACAGTTGGGAGATGATGAAATGAGATTAATGCTATTAGGACCTCCGGGAGCGGGCAAAGGAACTCAGGCGGAAAGTATTTCCAAAGAGTTTGATATTCCTCATATATCTACCGGAGACATCTTCAGAGAAAACATCAAGCAAGGGACTGAACTTGGTAGAAAAGCACAAAGCTATATGAATCAAGGATTATTGGTTCCGGACGATTTGGTGGTTGATCTGGTTAAAGATAGACTATTGAAAGAAGATTGCAAAAAAGGATTTTTGCTTGATGGGTTTCCAAGAACCATTCCACAGGCAGATGCATTGGATGCAGAGCTTTCAAAGATGGAAAGAAAACTAGACAGAGCAATAAACATTCAGGTAAAAAAAGAAGTTCTTATTGAGAGAGCGGTTGGCAGGAGAGTCTGTAAAGTATGTGGTGCTGCCTTTCATATCAAGTTCAAACCTTCTGAAATAGAAGGTGTTTGTGACAGATGTGGAGGAGAATTGCAACAGAGAAAAGACGACCTTGAAGAGACAGTAATCAAAAGAATAGAGGTTTATCTGGAACAAACAGAGCCATTGATAGAATACTACTCCCAAAAGGGAATATTGATGAACATTGATGGTGAACAGGAAATACAGACTGTATTTGAAGCTATCATTAAAGGGCTGAGAGGCTGATAAAATGATTATTATCAAAACAGATAGAGAGATTCAATTGATGAGAGAAGCTGGTAGGATAAATGCTCAGGCCCATGAAATGGTTAAAAATCTGATCAGACCTGGTGTTACTACTAAAGAACTGGATAAGGCAGTTGAAGATTTCATAAGGTCTAAAGATGCGATTCCAGCATTCAAAGGATATCACGGATTTCCAGCATCTATATGCGCGTCTGTAAACGAAGAAGTGGTTCATGGTATTCCTGGAGACAGGGTATTGGAAAATGGCGATATCGTCAGTATAGACATTGGAACCATATTTCAAGGCTATGTAGGTGATAGTGCAAAGACTTATCCGGTGGGAACCATAGATCATCAAGCTCAAAGGCTCATTGATGTCACAAAGAAGAGCTTTTATGAAGGCATTGAATTTGCCAAGAAAGGTTACAGATTATCAGATATATCTCATGCTGTACAGAAATGTGTAGAAAAAGAAGGATTTTCAGTGGTTAGAGATTTTGTGGGACATGGCATAGGTGAAAATATGCACGAAGATCCTCAAATTCCAAACTTCGGGAACCCCGGCAGAGGTCCAAGACTTCAAAAAGGAATGGTACTTGCTATAGAGCCGATGGTGAATCAGGGCGTGTATAATGTGTGGTTATTGGAAAATGATTGGACAGTTGTTACGCGAGATGGTAAACTTTCAGCACATTATGAACACACTGTAGCTATAACAGATGGAGAGCCGGTAATATTGACATCCCTATAAGAGGTGATAAAATGGAAATTACAGATGACTTGAGAATAGGTCAGGTTGTAAAATCTAAAGCTGGAAGAGACAAAGGACGAATCTTCATAATTGTCGAGATTATTGATGACAAATATGTTAGAATATGTGATGGTGAGCTTAGAAAAGTCAGCAAGCCAAAACCGAAAAAAGTTAAGCATTTAATTATCTACAATCGCGTTTTTGAAGAAATAGAAGCTCGAATAGATAAGGGCGACAAGCTCAACAATGCATATATACGAAGGCTATTGGAGCCGTATAATATCCAAATATAACACAGAATGGGGGTTAAAAAATAATGTCCAAAAAAGATGTAATAGAATTAGAAGGTAAAGTAGTGGAAGTTCTACCAAATGCCATGTTTAAAGTGAAATTGGAGAACGGACACGAAATTTTGGCTCACATTTCTGGAAAGCTGAGAATGCATTATATTAGAATTCTTCAAGGAGATCACGTCACTGTAGAGTTGTCACCTTACGACTTGACAAAGGGCAGAATCACTTGGAGAAAAAAGTAGTTAGGAGGGATTACATTGAAAGTAAGACCATCAGTAAAGCCTATGTGCGAAAAGTGTAAAATCATAAAAAGAAAAGGTAAAGTAATGGTAATTTGTGATAACCCTAAGCATAAGCAAAAACAGGGTTAAATATATACCACGGTTTAAAAACTATTAGGAGGTGCTGTTGTAAATGGCCAGAATAGCTGGTGTTGACCTACCAAGAGATAAAAGAGCGGAAATTGGTTTGACTTATATATTTGGTATAGGAAAATCAACTTCTCAAAAAATCCTGACAAACGCTGGTGTCAGTTTTGATACTAGAATAAAGGATTTAACAGAAGAAGAAGTAAGCAAGTTAAGAGCTGAAATAGACAAGATACCTGTAGAAGGTGACCTTAGAAGAGACGTAGCAATGAATATCAAGAGATTGAAAGAAATCAATTGCTATAGAGGACTAAGACACAAAAGAGGACTACCTGTTAGAGGACAAAACACTAAGAATAACTCAAGAACAAGAAAAGGTCCTAAAAGAATATCAGGTAAAAAGAAATAGTTAGGAGGGACTTAAGTGGCTTACTTCTTCTTCTGTTAAATCCTTTATTCTAGTATCAAAACTGATACCAGCGTTTGTCAGGATTTTTTGAGAAGTTGATTTT
>CAKMKB010000248.1:0-3521 GCA_927435965.1 uncultured Clostridia bacterium | reverse complement strand
ATCTCTCAAGTGTAAATAGCTGACTTTCTTTAGGGTTTTTTTCACGATGCATTTCTGTAACTTTCCATTGATTGGCCCAATGCCATTTCCCAATAAAATAACCTTTTTCTTAAAAAGAAAAGCGGCATTTATCAAGGCAAGATAATAAATTAGGCTTCGGTTTGAGGTGACATTTTGAAGCATGCTGCCACCACCACCAATAATAAAATCTGAATTCTTTATGGTTTTAAGAATACTGATGTATTTATTTCGGCTTATACCCTGTACGCCATGTGTTTTATTTGTCAACTCGACGTTATAGGAGAGTGCTTTCATGTTTTCCAAAGTTATATGAGGTTGTAATATATTTATTGTCTCACTTAAGAGAAGTTCATCTCCCAGGTTGTTCGAACCATAGTACCCGATAATAAATGCCCTCTTATTCATTCTCATACACCCTGATATAATCCTCCGACATTTTAGAAATAGAATAATTATTTTCTATGTACTCTCTTTCCCAGGAAAATAATTCTGGACTCATTTTTAATATATCATTCAAATCTTGTCTTAATTTGTCATAATCTAGATTAGTCGAAACTCTTGCTGTAAAATTGTTCCTAATCGCTTCATCCAAGACAGAAGCGTTTATTATTCCCATATAACCGTAATCTCCGGATAAAACAACCGGTATATTCATACTCATCGCTTCTAATGCGGACCTGCTGATTCCTACAAAGACCTTTGCTTTTCTTAGCTCTGCATCTACCTTATTGGTAGCTCCTTGAAAATTAATATTATAAATCTCTGTTGACTTTTCTCTCAACTTTTTAAGCTCAGATCCTGAGCCAACCACCAGTACGTTTACGTCTCTTTCCCTAGCATATGTAATCAGCATCTCAGCTGTTTTACTAGTGCCCTGATCCAAGCGGCTTACATGAATAATATCATATTCAATATCTGAAGGTTCCGACGGGTAAAATCGTTCTGTATCTATCCCATTTATTGTTTTAAAAATGTTAGCTTTTTCCACAGGATAATTCTCTATTAGGTATTCCTTCAAATCTTCGCTGACAACAAAAATTTCTTTACCCCATTGAGTTATCCGTTTTAATATCCAATTAATTTTAAACTTGCCATGAACTGTTGTAATCATTCGAAAATTGTATAACTTTTCAAAAACGCTCACATAAAGACCCGGAATTCGAGCATGTGCATGTACAATATCCGGTTTAAAACTTCTTATCAGTTTATTAAGCAAAAAAAGGGATTGTATGATGAATAAAGGTCTCTTACTGTGCATTGGTATCCGGATCACTTTTACCCCAGATTCAATAAGTTCCTTTTCATAGGTACCTCCATTTGATGCTACCACTACCTCGTAGCCTTTTTTAGCAAGACTCTTTGAAAGCTCTACAACATGTGTCTCAGCTCCTCCGATTTCCAGGCTCATTAGGCATTGCAAAACTTTTTTCATTGCCAATCAATCTCCTCAATTCTCCCTGAAGTACTCACATATTTGGTGTAAAACTTGAACATGGAATTAACCTTCATTTCAGTTATCCCTTCAGAAAAATAACCGGTTTCTCTTTCTATAAGAGATGCTTCCAGTGAAACAAGTATCGTATACTTGTCAGGTACTTCGGCTAAAACAAGCGTACCATCAATAGTCTCAATTTCATCCAAATATGGAATCACAATAATCTCTTTTATAGGTCCTATGACGCTGTTAGTCTCTTCTGATAATACAATATGTCCCGTTTTCAGAGCATTTACAGTCGCTTCTCTAACGTCTTCAACCTCTATAACAATAATAGCCTTTTCCATTTTCAACTCCTCCCCTTGACCTGAAGAAGAACCAAAGGTACCAAGCTTAGAAACCAGAACCAGGATGCCACCAATGATAAAAATGATAATGATTATGTCAATAATATTCATTCTTCTCATTTGACAACCTCCTTGATATCAATGATATATCCGTAAGTCGCGAAGCCTTTGCCTTTAATCGGAAACATAGCACCAACTTTGATGTTTTCCTGGTTGACATGTATATTATAATCATCCTGATCAGTATTCGCTTCTATTATCATTCTTACTACAAATTTTTCTGCTACAACTTGTTTAGTAAATACACCGTTTTGAAGGTCTGGAACAATTATTTCATAAGGCAACACTTCATAACTAATCAGTTTGCCTACATAGTAATTCTTACTGGAGTTGTAAAGATTCCCTTCCAGTGTCAATTGCTTTGCAAAATTTTCATTGACATCCTCTGTCTCGAAGGTATATTGTACCGTTTGTTTGCTAATTGTATTGATATCCTTTGTGTTTAAGAACGTGACAGCATAATACCCTATAGCTATTATCACCAGAATAATCAAAATATCAACAATGCTTATTTTTTCAAATACCATCCCTTTTTTGTTGATTAGTTTCATAACGCCTCCATATATAAGGTTTCGATCTCGTTTATCATTGCCTTAAGTGAAAACTTGTCAATCACTCTTTTTCTACCAAGGTCTCCCATGTTTCTTCTAAGAGTGTCATTTTGTAAAAGTCGTGCCAGGTATTCAGTGAATAAATCATAATTCTCATATTCTACAAGAAACCCAGTTTTTCCATTCTCAATCACTTCATTTATTCCAGGTATGTCAAAGGCTACAACCGGTTTTTTATGCATCATCGCTTCCAATGCAGCATATGAAAGCGCTTCTGAGTCAGAGGTATTAACAATTATATCGGATGTTTCATAGATTTCTCCAATATTTTTGACATAACCACTAAAACTGATTGGCAAGTCATATTCCGCAACATTTTTCTTAAGAATTGTTTCAAGTGATCCAGATCCTACAAATCTAACCTCAAAATTCGCACTATAGCATTCAGCCAATCGTCTAGTAATCTCTATCATATGCCTGTGTCCTTTGATTGACTCAAGTCTTCCTACCAATGTTATTATTGGAATTAGACGTGTTTCATTGTCGAATGTTTCAACCGGTCTTATGCCATTATATATCATTCTGATATTTTCTTCCTTAATTCCTTCATCAATCAGATTAAGCTTTACTGACTTAGAGATGGCGATTACCTTTGCACGCAAAAATTTGTTTAGAATTTTCTTCAATTTTCTTTTCCATACAATGCTATTGTCACTAAGAGTATGTTTGGTATAAACAATGTTCTTTACGCTTAAAAACTGTGCTGCCAGTCTGCCTGATAGTGATCCATGAGTATGGACAGTTGAGGGTTTGATTTTCTTAATTATTTTAATCAAATTGAAGGTTCCTTTGAAAGAAAATGATTTTTCATTTATATCTCGACAATATTCGACTGTGATGTCTCCTAACATATCTTTTAAAACACTGCCTACCGGCATAATAACGACGAGTTCAAACATCTCTTTGTCAATCTCTTCGACTATACTTTTGAGATATTGTCCCGCACCACCAAAATTTGTATCTGATATGATTTCAACTACAGGGTATGGTCGACCATATCTGGCACAATTATGATATTCTGTTTTTTTACTTTTTAATGATTGCTCT
>CAKMKB010000247.1:0-6575 GCA_927435965.1 uncultured Clostridia bacterium | reverse complement strand
AGGAGAGTGGATTGCGTAGTCTTAACGGTCAGCGGCTTTCAGAGCAAATTGGCGGTCAGATATTTAGTGATGGATGGGCTTATATCGCCTATAAAAATACACCCCAGGCTGTCAAATGGGCTGCTCAATGCGCCAAAATCTCCCATGATGGTGAGGGCGTGGAGGGTGCTAGGTTTGTAAGCGCAGCTATAAGTATAGCTTTTAGTGAAACAGATATTTTGGAAGTTATACAGAAAGCTAAGGCTTTTGTCAGTCGGGATAGCCAATATGGTCATCTGATTGATGATATTGTGCAATATTATAAGACTGAGCCTAATAATCCTGACAAATGTCTTCAATACATAAAATTTCGTTATCCATATAGCCGATATGGTGGCATTTGTCCCATCATACCCAATGCGGCAGTCATGTTGATGGCTATGTGCTATGGAAAGAATAGCTTCAGAGACACTTTACTTCTGTGCATCAATGCGGGGTATGATACCGATTGTAACGGGGGCAATGTAGGATCGATTATGGGCGCTTTGCTTTCTATACAAGGTTTACATAATCCATGGGTTGAGGAAATTAATGATACTGCCATCGCATCAGGCTTGCTGGGGAGTGTCAATATGACGGATGTGATGACCCAAAGCCTTTATTTTGCTAAACATGCTTGTCACTTTAATGGTTTGGAAGAGCATCCCGGTTTATATCAGTCTAAAGCTCATTTTAACTTTTTGCTCCCTGCAAGCACTCAAGGATTTATCATAGACCCTGATAGTAAGGTGGAAGGGACTTTAAGAAATGTTAGAGACATGCAAGCGGGATACAGGAGAGCCTTACAGGTTAATATCCATCATGTCTTTCCCGGAGAAGAGTTGAAGGTACTTAAGTACACATATCTTAGAGCATCTCAAATTTACGATGCCAGATATGAGCCAGCTTTAGCACCAATTGTATGGCCAAATCAATGGATAAGAACAAGGATTACGTCTGAAAGCGAAAAGCAATTTGAAGCCTGTTTAGTAGCTGTTGATATTTTGGGGAAGGAAATAGCTTCACCTTGGCTCTTATTGGATAGGCACTATCAAGAAATACGGATACAAATCCCAGCAGAATTTCATTATGTTCACTATGTTGGTGTTAAAATAAAAAGTATTGAACGAGGATTATTGTCTTTTATCAAAATAGATGAAGTATTAATTGATGGTGAAATAGAGGCATCTTTTGATTTTACAAGTATGCCAATTGAAAACTATGGCATGACTTTCTCAGGTGGCATCCATAAGGAAATCGCCGGTTGTACCCATATGGAAGGGGATTGGAAAATCACTAAGGCAGGTTGCACTTGTGATTTTCAGGAAGTCGGACATCTGTTATGGGGGGATGTGGATTTCCAGATCAATTGGGTTGAATGCTTACTTAAACAATGGGAAGTCGGCAGTGAAGTTCATATTTTTAAAAGAGGTGCTAAGCGATATACAGCAATCCAGAAATCAGGACTAGATGAGATTACCATATATGATAAAAATATTGGAATTACAAATCAACAATCATTCAAAATTTATGGTGCTAATTGGGATAATATTATATTGCGTATTAACTGTTCAAGTAATATAATTAAAATTATTATTAATGGACAATCGTTTTCTGTAACACGGTCATCAGAACAAACCAAGGGCTGTTTAGGGTTTTATAAACCTCAAAACAGCAGATTAACACTTAACCAGATAAAAATCAGTTCACGCTGATTTTATATACTTAAGGAGGGTTTTTATGAAGAAAATATTAGTCAGTTTACTAATCATTATGTTGGTGGCGAATCTAGCAGCATGCTCAGCACCTACGCCAGCTCCAACGACGGCAGCTCCTACTACAGCTCCCGCAGCAACAACGGCTCCGGCCACAACAACACAACCACCTGTAGAGGGTATCAAGGTTGCGTTATTGGTTCCTTTCAGAGGTGACCAGTCATATTTTGATGTTACAGCTAATGGTATGGCATTGATCGAACAGGAGATTGAAGGTGCTGAAACAACCATTATTGAAATGGGTCGAGATCAGAGTCGTTGGGAAAATTATTACCTCGACGCGGCCGAAGGAGACTTTGATATAATCATCGGAGGAAACTGGGAAGCTTCACCAACATTCGAGAAAGTAATTGAGCAATTTCCAGACAAAAAATTTATAAACTTTGACTGGGATGTTCCGCCAAGCTTTGAAAACACATACGGTATGTTCTACAAAGCAAATGAGCTTGGATACTTGACTGGATTAGTGGCTGGTTTGGTCACTAAGACAGAACTGCCTTATTCAGATCCATCAGAAAATATCATTGGCGCTATCGGTGGTATGGAGTTCGCTGGGATTAATGACTTCTTGTATGGATATATCCAAGGAGCACAGGCTGTCAATCCAGAAGTAAAAGTATTTATCGCTTATGCTAATAATTTTGGAGATCCAGGTAAAGGAAAAGAAATTGCTTTGAATCAATACGGCAATGGCGCAGATATAATCTTCCATGCTGCAGGTGGTACAGGCAATGGTTTGTTCGACGCGGCAGTTGAAGCGGAAAGATATGCACTAGGTGTTGATGCGGATCAAGCTTTATTGTTTGCAAACGATCCTGCCAAGCAAGAAAAAATATTGACTTCAGGCACTAAGAATATTGATTTAGCTATACTTCAAGCAATACAGCGTCATTTGGATGGCACCTTGCCTTATGGTGAGTTGGAAATCCTAGGTGTTGCTGATAACGGTGTCGGTCTTGCGAGAAATGATATCTATAATGCTCTACCACAAGATCTTAGAGATATAGTAGACGAGTATGAGCAAAAGGTAATCAGTGGAGAAGTTGAAGTGAAAAGCGCTCTGACTTTATCTACTGATGAATGGAATGAGATCAAAGAATCCGTGCAGCCTTAACTAGCAAAAAAAGAATCCAACGCTCTACCAAACAGTAGAGCGTTGTTTTTAAGAGGATATGATATGAATGATTATATTTTACAGTTAACAGATATTACTAAGATTTATTCTAATGGTGTAGTAGCAAATCGCAATATTAATGTAGATTTTAAGAAAGGTGAGATTCATTCTGTTGTTGGTGAAAACGGCGCAGGTAAATCCACATTGATGAAAATGATTTTTGGTATTGAAAGCCCTTCCTCAGGTCAGATTATTCATAAAGGAAAAGAGGTTGCTTTTTCTGGATCGATGGAAGCGATATTAAGTGGCATAGGTATGGTACATCAGCACTTTATGTTGATTGATGACTTTACAGTTGCACAGAATATAGTCCTTGGGATGGAACCAAAGCAAAAAAAAGTATTTCTTGATAAGAAAGCTGCTATTAAAGTCACTAAAGAACTAGCTCAAAAATATAATTTCAAACTGGATGTTACTAAAAAAGTATCGGGTTTGACTGTCGGTGCAAAACAAAAGGTCGAGATTTTAAAGACCTTGTATCGCGATGCAGAAGTCATCATATTGGATGAGCCTACTGCGGTTTTGACACCCCAGGAAACAGAAGCACTTTTTGTTAACTTAAAGCAATTTAAAGAAATGGGTCATACGATTATTTTCATATCCCACAAATTGAATGAAGTCAAGCAAATCAGTGACCGGATCACCATTATGCAAAATGGAGAAAGCCGCGGTACCTTTAATAATGAAGACATCACTATGGAGCAAATGACAGAGTTGATAGTCGGGCGAAAGGTTTCTTTGTTTTATGATGATTTGAAAGAATTGAAACCAGAAAGAAGCAAGGCATTTGAGGTAAGAAATTTAGATTTGAAGGTTCAGGATGTACCGGTACTTAAGGATATTTCGTTTGCCATTCGAGAGGGTGAAATATTAGGCATAGCCGGTGTTCAAGAAAATGGTCAGAGCGAGTTAGTGCAAATCTTGTCTGGGTTGTTGCCTGCGCAAGGTGGTAGTTGGAAAATCTTCGAGGAAGATATCACAAAATATAGCGTTGATCAAAAAAGACATGCAGGATTGGCATATATACCTGAGGATCGCATGAAGGAAGGTGTAGCAAAGGGTGCCAATGTCTCAGAGAATCTAATTTCAACATTTTTCGATCGACAGGATTTAAATGGCAAAATACTGATGAATCAAAAGGGCGTTAGTTCATTAGCGGATAGTATGATAAAAATGTTTAGCATTAAAACTAAAAATGCCAAATCTAAAATTGAGAGCCTATCAGGTGGTAATATCCAGAAGGTGGTGGTTGCTCGAGAGGTAAACACTCAGCCAAAGGTAATGATAGCTGAACAACCAACCCGTGGAATTGATATTGGAAGTGCTGAGTTTATCCACAAAAAACTGATTGAAATGCGAAATAGCAACATCGCCATATTATTGGTCAGTGCAGATTTAAATGAGGTAATGGAAGTGAGTGATCGATTGCTTGTCATGTACGAAGGTGAAATCGTTGCACACATCGAGAATATTAAAGATATTACTGAGAAAGAGTTGGGTCTCTACATGCTTGGAGTAAAGCGCCAAGATGAGGAGAGTCTGAAGGGGGCCTACCTATGCTAGCTAACGAAAAAGTGTTTGAAGCTGTAAAAATGATTGTATCCTTGGCTCTAGCTCTATTACTGACGCTTGTCGTATTATTTATTTTTAGTGAAACGCCGATGGAGTCTTTTCAGAAGATGCTGTTCGCACCGATGACACGAGTCAGATATATGGGCAATGTGATTGAGCTTATGATTCCTCTGGCTTTTGCCGGTCTGGCCACAGCGCTTTTGTTTAGGACGAAGCTTTTCAATCTCGGAACAGAAGGAATCTTCTACTTTTGTGGTGTTGTGACGGCTGCCATAGCGACACAGACAATGAGCAACTCTTTTATCCATCCGGTTATAACAATAATCGTATCAGGTTTAGTGGGTGGTTGCATAGCCTTGATTCCTGGTTTTTTCAAAGCAAAGTATGACACGAATGAATTGGTCACGTCATTGATGATGAATGCTATACTATTTGGATTAGGATTGTTTGTCATCAAGCGATTCTTGCAAGCTTCTGACGTACCCGGAGTCGCATCGAATCTTTTTGAACAAACAGCCCGTCTGCCGATTATAATACCACAGACAAGAATTCATGTAGGATTCATTATTTTAATCGTAACGACTATTGCTGTCCATGTGATGCTGTTTCATACCAAATTAGGCTATGCCATCAGAATGACCGGACTAAACAAAAATTTTGCGAAGTATTCTGGAATGAATGCGTTTTATTTGTTCTTAGTGGTTCATTTTATGTCTGGATTTATCGGCGGGATAGGTTCTTCTGTGGAGTTGTTGGGCATGTATAACCGATTTCAGTGGTCAGCCTTGCCAGGATTAGGCTTTACAGGCGCTTTGATGGCTATGTTAGGTAAGAATAATCCATTTGGTGTCATTGCTGCTGCTTTTGCCATGAGCTATTTGAGAACGGGTGCAGATATCATGGCACGTACTACAGATGTACCAGTTGAAATAGTTGCTGTCGTGGAGGCAGTTGTTGTACTATTCGTTTCATCTCAATATTTCTTAAGAAAGTATCACGAACGCGCGTTGATTAAAAAGGGGGGTGAGCGAGTTGAATAATATCTTTGAGATTGTTTTTACACCTCAATTTGGATTTACTGTCATTCGTGTTGTTGTGCCGATTCTCTTTGCTACATTAGCCGCTTATGTTGCTAATAGTGCCGGTATTGCCAACATTGCCATAGAAGGTATGATGCTGATGGCTGCATTTGTTGGGACTGTCAGTAGTTCCATGCTCCAGAATCCATGGATGGGTCTATTGATGGCATTGTTTTCCGGGGTAGCTATGGCCCTTATTTTGGCTTATTTTACGCTATATTTAAAAACAAATAATATATTGGGCGGTATTGCTCTCAATCTCTTTTCCAGTTCGTTCACAGTATTCTTATTATTCATTATCACTGGATCTAAAGGAACTAGTTCCACATTGAGTGCTCGTCCGTTGCCTAGAATTGATGTGCCTATTTTGAAAGAGATTCCTGTACTTGGAACCATATTTTCAGGCCATAATGTGTTGGTCTATATAATGTTTACGACAGTAATATTGGTGTACTTATTGATGTATCAGACGCCATTAGGGCTTCGTATGAAAGCAGTAGGAAAGGATCCCTCTGCTGCAGAGTCGGTAGGGGTAAATGTAATCAAGATAAAAACCATAGCGCTAATCTTAAGCGGTGCGTTATCCGCATTTGGTGGTGCCTATATGTCTATGGGATACTTATCTGCTGCAATAGGATCCACATAGATATTAAACTCAGCCGACGGCGTGATATTGCCACTATAAACCGACCCACCCATAAGAGATATCTGAGAGATTTTATCCTTAATCTCAGGAGATTCATCAAGTAATCTACAACAGTTGCGGGTAATCAAACGGTAGACAAGGTGACAGACAATCTGTGTCGTGTGATGGACTATCTTCAATTGCTCACTTATTTAGATGTGGCCTTGCAAGGCGCTGAAGTCTTGCTTAATACGACTTCAGAGTTACCCACCCTGGAAATCAATTCAGAAAACTCAGGTATAGAATTAGCAGCAGAATCGGAAAATGTCTTT
>CAKMKB010000246.1:0-23412 GCA_927435965.1 uncultured Clostridia bacterium | reverse complement strand
GAATGCTATCTGTTCTTGAGTAATCGCCGTCGGTATTTTTTACCAGCATTGCTAGGGTTTGCTGTCAAGGGCGACGTCAGCTGTTTGAATTTTCAGGATTTGTCTAGTCACTTCCCTTGACCTTTTTTTTCATACGTTACTTTACACTACCCTACAATATCTTTTATACGTATCAATTCATCAATATCGTTTTTGATATAAACAGATGGTTTAACGTTGAAGTTATATTTCAAGTCATTTCCCTTGTCGGGATATCTGGCTGATATTGTTATTTCGCTGAGTCTTCCCAGAGTCAGTGTTCGTTCATATATCTTCTGGTATTCACGCTCAATGGCAACCATAATATCTCTAGCGTTTTCTAGACAGACCAGTGAGAGGTCAAATATTGCTTTCCTATCAGTTTCTTTTATAAAAGAGGGTGCTACATAGGGTAGAATAAGGTTGACTGACTGGATCAGACTTAGTTTTTCGCTGGAGCTTCTCAAAATGGTATCTCCTCCTAGGAAAGGATACATAAGATTTTCATTGAACCACAGCCTGAGATTAGGTATAAAATATGCGCCATCAACGTCTCTACCTTTAACATCCATAATTTCTTTACCTCGACCGGATAGAATCCCGACGATAGTTTTTTGGATGATAATATTTTCTTTTCTAAACAAAGGCTCGATTGCCTTAATTCTATATCCCTTGTGAAGAAGATCATCAACTAAAATAACAGACCGGTCAAAAGATTTAATGGTTTTTATCTGATCAATTAAAGTGGGGTAGTTTGGATACTCTCCTATCTTAAAGCCTGACAGATCAGGGTAAAACATTTTTTCTGTATGAAGAGATTTAGTCACTGTGTTTGGTACAATCTTACCCTGTAAGAAGTTTCCAAATGGGACGCACATCAATTCTCCCAGTTCTTTCTTATCATATGGCACATTGGATACACCATTGGCTTCACAGATTTTTTTTGTTAACTTATGGTGAAGCATTGCATTATTGAATGTCAAAACAAGCGAGCCTGGATACAAGGTAGTAAGTGACTTTTGAAGCCTTTTTCGGGTATCGTTAGCAACACTCATTATTCGATCATTCTCATTGAAGGGCTCTTTAAGAAAGCTCTTTACATTGAGCATCAGTGAAACAGTTTTTCGCATATCGACTCCATAAACATCATGTCCTTGATTATCTACAGGGAGCTTAATAAATCCCTGAAGATCCAGAATTTCATATATCTGTTTCGAATCAACGTTTGTCAGGATATTATGATATACCGCATAGGTTAGATCTTCTTCCAAGCCATGAGCAAGAGTTTCAGTAATAATTATCTGCTCAAGATCAGAATGGGTATTCTCCTGATTGATATAGATACCATCAATTATCAATATTTTTCCTGATGCTACTTCTCTAATGTGCTCTGTTACCTGGGTGTTTTTAAACTCTCGGTATAGTTCTGTCAGTTTGATAAAGTGGAATGCTGAAAACCCTAAGATTTTTCCTTTTGTACTAGCATCTCGGATGATTAAAAATTTGATGTTTTTCTCATTGATATCTTCACCAGCATTTTTGTATAAATCTGTGTGTACAAAAATATGATGTCCAATCTCGTCTCGAATCTGACTTGTAAGATTCGAGATGATATCTATCTCTAAAGATTTGGTCTGAATCAATGTTTTATACTGTGGTTCTCTTAGATAGAGATTATACTCGTATATAAACTTTTGGGCCATGGGATCGACTAGTTTTGATATGTCCCTATTTTCATCGATATGTTCTCGAATCAGTGATGAACTGATATCTTCCATGTGTATCGGTAATTTAAGCTGAATGACATCGCCCTTGATCTTATTTGATATCTCTTCAGTTTTGGCCTCTTCTTTCTCACTCGAGATTGAAGAAGAACGCTTGAATATAATATGATTTAATGAGTGTATCGAAGATTTGGTGACTCTTTTGTTATAAGCACTTGCATTTATTATGACATCACTTCCTACCACTAAATATATGTCTTTGTTTGCAAACAAGCTTTTCAGTGCTGCAATATCATTGTTGTTTGCGATATTGATAGGAATATCATCCGGAAAAAGATAAACATTTAGTTCGTCAGCTATAGAAAGATTGGCTATTTGTCTTCTGTAGAGACGCGGTTGGGTCTTTTTAGACCATGAAAACTCATCCAGTGCAAGATAAACCTCAAATCCCAAGCTTTTTATTTCTTTGACGATTTGTTTGTGTCCTACTGAAAACGGATCAAAAGTGCCCGGGAAGAAAGCCGCCTTTGTTTTGTCGACATATTTCATTTCACCGATAAAAAATGTATAATCGCTGATGAAACGGTAGATATGGTTCAATGAAGCGGAATTGCTTATAAAGAAAACATCTGTCAAATCTTTTTCAGATAACAGTGTTAAAAGCTTCTTGTTTATTTTCTTGAAAATATAATGTTTCTCTTCAAGAGATAAAACCTCGGAATTAAAGATGTTCTTACCGATAAAATAAAATGCTTCCTGTCGAATGCTTTCATCGTAATTTGACAAACCGGCCATCAATATTCCTATCATCTTTTCCAATCTGGCATCATAAACTTTTTTGCTTTCTGGAAATCTTTGTGGGTAGCTATTATAATGTTCAATAATAAACGCCACAGTATTAAGCATAAGTGGAATGGTTCTCGAACTCCTGTCTTTGGCATAAATTTCATAATCATCAATGGACTCATCAAGTTCTTTTGGATGCAAATAAAGCATCAGTTCTCCCAAATAACGAGGGATGTATTTTGAAAACTCGTAGCCTTCTATGTCAAGTCCTCTTAGAAGCTCTATAGCAACATCGTTTCTTTGGTCTATTGACAGCAAAGGAGCCAGACTTAACAATGCTCTGCCTGCTTGGTTCCTGACATATTCCACAGCGCTGACTTTAACAAGATTGCATAGATGCGTTGCGGTATGGAGTCTAGAAATGGGAGAAATATCACGGATAAACTCCTCGACATATTTGACGTTTGTTGATTTAACAATCCAAGGAACAGCAGATTTTAGATTCATCAGGAAAATCTCGGATAGATCATCTGAGTAATCATGTAGCTTGTTCTTGTAAAATTCTGTGATAGTATTATCTAATTTTAGATATTGTGATATTTTGTACTTGAGGTAGTATACAGCTAATTCTTCATCGTTTTTCAGATCGCTGATAAAATTAATTATTTTCTCGAAATATGGTGTGTCGCTACCCAACAAAAAAGTGATTCTTTCGGTTGTATCCAATGCTATAACAGTTGTTTCCAAGTCGGCTTCAAAAAAGTTTGATACATAATCAATTATCTTTTCTATCTGATGTTTGGACATATCAGGATATGGTAAACGCCACAAGGCATCCAATATGATGAATATCTTATCCCTATTGGTCTCTTCTGGAGATATGTGCTTCAAGAATGTATCAATATAATTATTGTAATATTTTTTGTTAGATTTGTTGATAAGCGTGCCAACTACAGTTTTTAACGAATATCCTATCCAGATTTTGTGCTGGTCAATAACCTTGTGATCTGGGTTTAAAATCATATTCAGATATTTGTCCCATAGCCTTATGCTGTCCATATCAGGCTGCTCGATTTGCTTATCTGCTGGAATTTCTTTCCTATACTCGTCATCAAACTCAGCAATAGTAGTACCTAGTATTTCTGATGCTTGTCGCCTTATGTCACCTTCACGATGCATAAGCAGCTCATACATAAAACTTAGAGTTAGAAGCTTTTGCTTAGGGGTCAAATAAGTGGTGTACTCCTTGAATACGTTCAAATAAGACCTAATATTCTTCCAGTTATTCTCGCTACGAGCTGCCTCAAGCAAGATGCTTAAGGACTCATCTGAACTGAGCTTATACATCAGATCTATGTTATGACTGATGGCCATGTATTTGAAGTTTTGAACAATTTCGTCTCCAAAAAGCAAAGCATTATCTTTCTTGACTGATTTTGACAGTTCAGAGCTAATTAGATTGATATCGACTCCTTTGCTTACCATGAAATCCTCAAAGTCCTTTAGCTTTGCGTAGACTCTCTTATATCTTTTTTCCTTTGCTTCATCCACGTTGTCCAATTTTTCCAGAATAACACTAAAAGAGTCTTTCAAAGAAAATATGTGCATCCTTGAAGAACCGCCATTGCCATTGTTTTTAACCCTGAAATCAGCGTATATCAAAACTAGGGATTCCAAGGGAAGATTTTCTAGTTCGAGATCCCAGGTTGAATGGTTCAAAGCGACATGACCTATTTGAGGTATATTAAATTTATTAAACCATAATTCGGTGTAGAAGTAGTGGTAGTAAGCAACCCGTTTTTGCTCCTCACCCACACAACCATACTTACCAACATCATGCCCAGCGGCAGCTCCTGATATTCTACCGAGGTCAATAGGAACACCGGCTGCTTTTAATTGACGTCCGACATGCATAGCAGTAAAATGAACACCTGCAATGTGTTCAATTGTGTTGTGGTGAGTAATTTCAAAGCTAAGCCTCATCAATTCATAAATATAATTGTCATCAAAGGCTTTTTTGAATCTAAGATATTCATTAGGGTTTCTCAGTTGTTTAATCTCTTGTTCTGACAAGAATTCAAAATCGAGAAATTTGTTGAAGTCTTTATTCTTTCTTTCGCTTTCGAAGATGGTCCGCAGTATTTGAAGATAGATAATGACGGAGTGCTCGAGTTTCGGTTCAAGCTTTATCACAACAGCATGAGGAAAAGACATATTTAGTACATACTGATATACATAATACAACCAATCACTTTTGTTTACATCACTAATATTATTCATGATGTCGATACAAAGATTAAGTACATTGCCACAGGTGATTTCGCTTTTATTGACTAGGGTTGATAATTTATTGACAAAATGTTTATTTAGGACGAGGGAGTGAACTTTTTCTTCTGTTAGGTTCAATCTGTCCAATAACCATTCCTGTGTAAGATTGCTCAGTATTTCTCGGTGAAGTTCATTAAGGGTTATTCTACTCATATAAGCCTCCGTTGTAGAAATATATCATAATTTTAACATTTATAAATATTGGCGTAAAGTATTATTAAAGAGATAACTTGACATATCAACCTAAATCAGTATAATTATTTTAAAGGTGGGAGTTCAATGGCACACATACCGAATTATATAAGAATAAAAGAATATATTGTTGAGAATATCAAGAGAGGTAATTACAAACCTGGTGGGAAAGTACCATCTGAAAAGGAATTGGGTGAATTGTTTAACGTGAGTAGAATAACAGCCACGACAGCAATCCGAGACTTGGTTAGCGATGGAATTGTATTCAGGATTCAAGGCAAGGGGACATTTGTAGCGGACAAAAAAGAGGAAGATCTCAGAAATCACAAGGCCTATGGATTTGAAAACAACAGCTCATTGAACGAGGGACATCATGAAACCATAAATAGAAACAGCTTAAAAGCCGGAAAAGAACTTTCATTCAAGATGAAAATCAATGAGAAGGATGAGCTGTATGAAATTATCAGGATAAAAGTGATTGATAATAAGGTAAATGCGATAGAATACGTGTATCTGCCTGTCAAATACTATGTATCCCTGGATATTGACAATGAGGATATAAATCTGATACATGACCTTGTGGAAAAATATTGTTTTCTAAAGCAAAAAAGAGCAAAGGTATATGTTGAGCCTGTTTTACCAACTAAAGAACAGGCAAACATGTTAAAAATAAACAAAGAAAATCCTGTTCTGCTCTGGGAGAAATTTACTTACTCAGAGGAAGAAAAAATAATTGAGTATTCCAGGAACATAATTAATTCAGACTTGTATAGGTTCTATATGGATCTGGATCTCGAAAAAAAAAGTAGCGTGGGTTAACCCACGCTACTCTTATATCCTGCATCAAATGCATTCAGATTAAGAGTCAAATGCTTTTCAGGAACGGACTCCTCGATCATTTTTTTCCAGTCGATATCTTCAAGTGAAAGACATTTAACAATAGCTCCCAATAGAACAATATTCATAGCTCTCGGATTGCCAAGTTTTTCAGCTTCTTTGAAAGCGTTGAAAACATAAGTTTTATTGATTTTACCTTTATATTTTTCAACAACATCAAAGGGGTAACTGCTGATGCCCAATGAAACAGTGAAGGGCTCTATGCTGTAGTCGTTAATAATCAGTATACCGTCTTTTTTCAGATAGTCCACCCATCTTAAAGCTTCCGATTTTTCAAAGGATACAACTATATCAGCGGTACCTTTTTCTATAACAGGAGAATGTATGCTTTCACCCACGCGTATCTGTGTAGTGACACTTCCGCCTCGTTGGGCCATTCCATGTATCTCAGCCATTTTAACGTCATAACCGGCGTCTAAAAAACCATTTGATATGATTTTTGAGGTAAGGATGGTTCCCTGACCACCTACCCCGGCTAACAATATATTCTTGTTCGCTTTCATTAGTTCTCACCTACCCTTTCAATAGCCTTATAAGGACAAACCTGCAGGCAAACGGTACAACCATTGCACTGGACAGTATCAATAAAAACCTTATTATTCTCGCGGTCTATTTGCAAAGCAGGACAACCTGTTCTGATACACGCTTTACAGAATTTGCATTTTTCAGGATCCACATGACACTTCATTTTGACACGTTCAACCTGAACCGGTTTTAATAGAGCACACTCTCTTCTAGTGATAATGACAAAAGGCTCGGTTGCCTGATATCCTTTTTTTATCGCTTCTTTAGTCGATTCCAGATCATAGGGATCAACTACAACCAAGTTATCAGGTTTAATACCGCACGCCAGCACAAGCTTCTCAATACTGACCTTATCAGTTATACTGCCAGATGCGCTGATACCTGTACCGGGATTGTCCTGATGTCCTGTCATGGCTGTGATGCTATTATCCAATATTATAGTTGTAATAGGGGTGTTGTTGTAGGTCATGTTAACCAATCCGGTTATTCCCGAATGAAAAAATGTGGAATCACCGATGAGAGCGAATGGCTTGAGCTTAGTATTATCTTCATCAGCCATTTCATTAGCTCGTTGGAACCCTTGAGCAGCTGAAATGGAAGCGCCCATGTCAATGGTGAGGTCCATAGCTTCAAATGGTGGCAGGTATCCGAGAGAATAGCAACCAATGTCACCTGAGAAGAAAGCCTTCTTTTTGTATTTGCCAAGTTCATGAAACAGACCCCTATGAGGACATCCCGCGCATAAAACAGGCGGTCTGGAGGGAGGAGTGCTTTCAATGCCATAGC
Organism: uncultured Clostridia bacterium; assembly: GCA_927435965.1. GTDB lineage: Bacteria > Bacillota > Clostridia > Tissierellales > Dethiosulfatibacteraceae > 38-11. The sequence continues at coordinate 16,156 of CAKMKB010000246.1, read as the reverse complement.
TTCCGGAAGGCGTTACACCAAGTAGCTTTTCTCTTAACAATTCCGGACTAAACTCGCCACAAATAGGGAATAGTTCTTTTCCGATACAACTAATACCCCAAGACTTGATTTGAGTTTCCATAAATGGTTCATTTTCCTCAATCACATAAAGGACATCCACTTTTTCTGCGAACTCCTTAATCATTTGATCCGGAAGGGGATTGGACATGCCAATTTTCAAGTAGGAGGCATTATCTCCCATAACTTCTTTTGCATACTGGTAAGAAATTCCATTGCAAATGATGCCGATTTTCTTATTGTAGTATTCTATTTTGTTAAGCGAAGTTGAATTGGAATAATCTTTAAGTCGCAATAGATTTTCTTCTATAACAGGGTGTCTTTTTCTGGAATGTGCGGGCACCATGATATATTTCTCTGCATTCTTTTTGAAGTCAACAGTGGGAGGCACTATTCTCTCACCTAATTCAACAGGCGTTTTTGAGTGACAGGTTCTCGTTGTTAATCTAAAAAGTACTGTCGTATCAAATTTTTCGCTGATGTCAAAAGCTTCCTTCATAAAATCCAAGCACTCCTGAGAGTCAGAAGGTTCAATACATACAACCTTGGCGTGAGTTGAATAAAGTCTATTATCCTGCTCATTTTGCGAAGAGTACATACCTGGCTCGTCAGCGGTTATAATCACAAAACCTCCATTTGTACCATGATAAGCAAAAGACATAAAGGGATCAGCGGCTACATTGAGACCTACATGTTTCATTGCAGCAAACGAACGAACACCTCTTACGGCCGCACCCATAGCGACTTCAGCTGCTACCTTTTCATTGGGAGCCCATTCAGCGTATACATTGTCATATTTTGAAAAATTCTCCATTATTTCTGTGCTAGGTGTGCCTGGATATGCTGAAGCGACAAGCACGCCTGCTTCATAAGCACCTCTGGCCACGGCTTCATTGCCGGTCATCAGTATTTTCATTTATACCTCCACTAAATTATTAGATTTAATCAATCGAAAACTTTAAAAGACATGTTGACATATCAAGTTAATATAATTATATGCAACAAATCATATTCAGTCAAGTTAAAAAATTTCCTTACAAAAGAACGTTTTCCGTAAATCAGGAATTTTTGGTCTATAAGGGGCTCATATTCACTAATTTAGGTGACTTTAATTGGCATGAAAATTGCTAAAACAACAATAGAGAATATTTTTTTCAATGTATATGGAAAAAGTTAGATAGAGGCATTACTATGATCAAATACAAAAAAGTTGAATCAAATGGAAATAATTTTTTAATATTGGACAATAGAAAGAAACTGTTTTCAGATGAAGAAATGTCAAATATGGCAATCAGAGACTGCAACATAAAAAAATCTATTGGAGCAGATGGGATTTTGATAATTGAAACATCTTTATCAGTAGGATTGAAGATGAGACTTTTTAATAGTGACGGATCCGAAGGAGAAATGTGCGGAAATGGTGCTAGATGTTTTGCTCTTTATGTCTATAAAGAAAATATTTCGGGGAGAAAAATGAAATTTTCAACAATGGCAGGAATAATTGAAGCAGAAGTTGTTGAAAATGACACTATCATCATAAACATGGGGAGCATATGCATTAAAAACAAAATATCTGATCAAACCCTTGTTATAGATGGTAAAAAAATCTTATATAATTATGCAGTAGTTGGCGTACCTCATGTTGTCATATATGCTAGTCAAAACAATGTAATAACCCTAGATGATATGAAAAAGATAGGTTACAGTATTGATCATAATCGTTTATTTTTTCCAGAAGGGACCAATGTCAATTTTGTGAAGATTGTCAATAATAATCGAATCAATGTAGTCACATATGAGCGTGGTGTTAACGACATAACTGATTCCTGTGGAACAGGATCATGTGCAAGTGCTGTGTTTACAGCCCTAAAATATAACTTTAAATCCCCTTTAACTGTTGAAAACATTGGTGGAGAAAATTTGGTCTACTTCAAATTTTCTGAAGACACAAAAAAATGTAGCTTATTGCTGCAGGGACAAGCGAGATATTGTGCAGATATTACAATAATCAAGTGATGTTCATAAAATTCGCATATAAATCATGATAAATGAAATAGAATACTGGTTCAGTATTTTATAATAAATTTAGTAAGCACAGGAGGAATTATGATTAATTATGTATGGTTTGGACTTATTGTTATTGGAGTTGTCGTAGGCATCGCGACAGGAAATACTCAAGCAGTAACAGATGCTGCCATAAGCAATGCTAGAACAGCTGTTGACTTATCATTAGGCTTAATTGGAGTTATGGCATTGTGGTTAGGCATAATGAAAATTGCAGAAGAGGCAGGATTAATCAAGAAACTCAGTAATCTGTTAAAGCCGATAATGGTTAGGCTATTCCCAGACGTACCGGCAGACCATCCAGCAATGGGAGCAATGATAATGAATATTGCAGCCAACATGCTGGGTTTAGGTAATGCAGCTACACCGTTTGGACTAAAAGCAATGAAAGAGCTTCAAACACTTAACAGCACAGAAGATACGGCAACAGATGCAATGTGTACTTTTTTGGCAATCAACACATCATCGGTCACTATAATAGCAGCTAGTGTTATCGCATACAGAGCTTCAGCAGGATCTTTAAACCCTGTAGAAATAATTGGACCAACACTATTTGCAACAATTACTTCAACAGTTGTCGCAATCATAGCAGTTAAAATGCTTGCAAAGTTGCCTAAGAACAAGGCGAGTAAACCAGCACCTATAGTCATAAACGAAACTGAATAATAAGGAGGATTACTATGTTTGTTACAGTTTTAGAAAATATATCATTATATGCAATACCAGTTCTTATACTTGTAGTCGTGTCGGTGGGCTTGCTTAGAAAAGTCAAGGTTTATGAGACTTTCACCGAGGGTGCAAAGGATGGTTTCACGACAGCCGTAAGAGTTATCCCTTTTTTGACTGCAATGCTGGTAGCAATTGGTATTTTTAGAGCATCAGGATCAATGGATATTTTGGCAAGAGTATTAGCGCCAGTGACAAATTTGATAGGTATGCCAGCTGAGATATTGCCGATGGCAATTATGAGACCATTGTCTGGTGGTGGCGCCACTGGTATTATGACTGGATTATTCACAGAATATGGTCCTGACTCAATAATTGGTAGGATGGCTTCAGTCATGCAAGGTTCTACTGATACTACATTCTACGTATTAGCTGTTTATTTCGGATCGATAGGTATCAGAAAATCTAGACATGCTTTATCGGCCGGTTTGATAGCCGATTTGGCAGGTATATTGGCAGCTGTTTTCATAACAAATATTATGTTTTAATAGGAGTTAAATGATGATTTTCCCAGAGAAATTGAAGCAAGGCGATAAAGTAGCAATCATTGCGCCATCATCCCCTGTAAGCAAGGAAAATGCTGATGGTTGTAAAGAAGCAGTTATATCAATGGGCTATCAGGTTGTCATGGGTGAAAGTGCATATAAATCTGTAAGAGGTTATGCTGCTGGCACAGGAAAAGAGAAAGCTGCTGAAATAATGAAAATGTTCACAGATAAGAGCATCAAGGCAATTTGGTGTATTAGAGGTGGCATAACTAGCAGCCACGTGGTAGATAAACTTGACTATGACCTTATAAGCAGAAACCCCAAGATATTTGTCGGTTATAGCGATATAACTAATTTACATGTGGTGTTCAATCAAAAAAGCAATCTAGTTACATACCATGGACCAATGGTCAAATCTAATATGTTGAATGACTATGATGATTTCACTAGAAAAAGCTTTGAACAGGCTTTGAACTTTGAAAGTGAGTTGACTTTGCAAAATCCAGTGGGAGAAAGCTTTGAAGTGATATCTGGAGGAACTGCAGAAGGAACCATTATAGGCGGCAATTTGGCATTATTGGTATCCATGCTTGGGACCCCCTATGAAATAGATACCAAAGGTAAAATACTATTCTTTGAAGATGTAAATGAGAAGCTAAGTAGAGTCGATAGAATGATTTATCATTTAAAATACTCTGGTAAACTAGATGACATTAAAGGAATAATAGTAGGCGATTTCACCAATTGTCAGTTGGATGATCCTGAATATGGATTAAAAGAACTCTTGAAGGATGAATTAGGAAACCTTGATATTCCAGTAATGTATAATATTAAGTCTGGACATTGTTTTCCAATGTCTACCATACCAATGGGATCAATCTGTCATATGGATGCACACAACAAAAAGATTATCTTCAAGAAATAAGAGTTAACAAATTGATTATCGAAGCATACAACACTATTCAATGTTGTTGCTTCGATTTTTACTGTAAAACCAAATTGCATCTGCTATAATTAGACAATAACATATAAGAGGTTGAAATGAATAAAAAGAGTATTGCTATTTTAGGCGGTGGAAACGCGGGGTTTGCTTTAGCAGGATTTTTTAGCTATTTGGGGCACACTGTCAATCTATATAAAAAGAGCTTGTTGATCAATCAAAAGACGTCGAATTATGAGATTTTCTCAAAAGGTAAGCTTGAATTTCAAAGCAGAATAAATCTTGTTACAAGTTCCATTGAGGAGGCACTGAAAGGAGCTGAGCTTATTTTTATCACAGTTCCTGCTTATCATCATGATGCTTTATTTGATGAAATGATTGATTTTTTGAATCAAGATTCTACAGTGTATCTGATGCCGGATAATTATGGTTGCTTTTTATTGAAGAAAAAACTTATAGCAAAAGGATTGGGCCAATATCGCAAAATCTTGTCTCTTAACTCGGTTTTGTTTGCTTGTAGACAAATAGATTATAATACAATCGTGATTAGAGGCATAAAGAATAACATAAAAGTATCCTCTATTTATGGAGAGATTGTTGATGAGGGCTTGAGTTTATTAAATGCTATCTATCCTATGTTTGTTAAAAGCTCGGAAGTAATTGATGTTCAGCTTTCAAATATGAATCCTATTGTTCATACAGCTACTACATTAATGAATACTGGTTGGATAGAAAAAACAGAGGGAAATTTTGATTTTTACAGCGAAGGAATATCTTCTTCTGTAGCGAATGTTATAGAATCGATTGATAATGAAAGAATTGAATTAGGTAAAAAACTAGGATTTGATCTGGATAGTTTATTAGTCAACATGCAAAAATTATACAATTCCACTGAGAAAAGTCTTTACTCAGCATTGACGAAGAGTTTTATACATACAAAAGACAAAGGGCCAGCTTCATTAGACACCAGATATATAAACGAAGACATCCCTTATGGATTAATGCCTATGTCAGCATTGGGAAAAAGACTTAAGATACAAACGAAAGCAATAGATACAGTCATATCCTTAGCAGAAATCACAACAAGAAAAAAATTCAATGAAACAGCATCTATGAATCTAATTGATTACTTAATAACATCAAGATCTTCTAAGTTATAATTTGTATAGCTTCAGTTTTTCATAGAAGTTTGTTTTGGACATATCTAATCGCTGCATGGCTTCTTTTTTATCATAGTTACATTGTATAAGTGTTTCAGCGATAAACTTTTTTTCGGTTTCCATGAGAGCGTCTTTCAATAACCTTTTATCCATCAGATTATTTACTTTAATATTCAGATGCTCGGGCTGAATTACGTGAGTGTTGCAAATATTGAATGCTCTCTCCAAAACATTTTCCAGCTCTCTTACATTACCAGGCCAGGAATATCTAATTAGTTTGTCAAAAGCAGAACCGGAAAGCTGCTTTTGTTCTATATTATACTCATTGGATAGTCGTTCCAAAATATTGTTTATAAAAATGTAAATATCATTTTTTCTTTCTCTTAAAGAAGGTATGTTTATCGGAAAAACATTGATTCTATAATACAAGTCCTCCCTAAAGTTACCAGCTTCTATTTCCTGCTCTAAATTCTTATTAGTTGCAGCAATGACTCGCACACTTATATTGATTGGCTTCAACCCACCTATTTTATAAAAAGATTTACTCTGTAAAACATGCAGTAATTTGGCCTGGATTTCATTTGGCAGTTCTCCAATCTCATCAAGGAAAATAGTGCCGCCCTCGGCCTGTTCAAAATAGCCAATCTTACCTTCAGATTTTGCTCCAGTAAATGATCCTCTTTCGTAACCAAATAGCTCGCTTTCAAAGAGATTATAAGGAATTGCGCTGCAATTGACATGAACGAACGGCGTTTTTTTATCACCTAACTTGTGGATTTCTTTAGCAAGAAAAGACTTACCAGTACCATTCTCACCTGTTATCAAGACGGTGGAATTGATTTCAGACGCTTTTTTTGCCAAATATTTTACTTCTTTTAAGAGAATACTATTACCTATGAACCCAGGAAGAACTGGTGTATCATTATGATTAACATCCGTGTATCTAGTCTCCAGCTTTTCTATATTCTTCAAAACCTCATTTCTGTTTTCCAGAAGCTTTTCAATTTCAGAAACGTCTTGCATTTTGATAATAATCCCCTGAAAAGTCTGATTGCTGTGTACTGGCAGAACTGAACAAAGCGTGGGTGTCTTATTAATGTCAAAAAGCTCAAATTCAAGATTGCTTTTTTTACTTTGAATGGCATTATTGATATTTGTAATAATCTCACTGTCTTCAATAATTTCAGTGATATGCATATTTATAACATTGGTTTTAGCATTGGAATGCCCTTTTGCAGAAAAGCTAGCTTCTTCTAAAATGTTTTTTATATTTTCCTTTCTGACTGTATATCCTTTAGCTTGGTAAAATTTAACACTACCATTGTGTTTGTCAATGATCACCATATATCCAAGATTGTTTATAAATTTCATTTCATATGAGTCATTGTTTACTTCTATCACCATTTTTTTCTCAAACAGATCGATAGATGCTTTTATGGTGAATCCCAAGTATTCAGTTTTTAGCTCATAATATGACAAATCAAGTCTTCGCCAAAACTTATAAATGGATCTGATATCAGGGTTTTTAAAAACTCCGACTGCTATTATTGCATCACCAACTTTAATCTTCTTGTCATGTATATTGATTGATTCTAAATCATGGACCGTTAAACCGCCATCATCTCCTCCAATTTGATTATCGCATATTATGACAATATCATCCTGATGAATTCTTCCGGCGGGATGCGATTTTTGAGTACTCAAATCAATACCGATTATTTCTTTGGCTTTTTTGTTGAAGATTTTTATGAAACCTTGTTTGTCTGTAAATATAATTCCTTCGTCTATATGATCAATAATCATCTCTGGATCGTACTCTATAGTAAAACCATTCACTATGATATCCCCCTATTGCCCAATTATGATATAAACATCATTATAACAAAAAAATGATCAAAGTTAAACAAAGTCGTACACAAAAAACCTTGCTTAAATAGATCAAAGCAAACTAAATCTAAAAGTATTCCGCTACTTTTTAATATACCCCCCACGAACGGCCTTGACTTCGTTGACAATCACAACAGCATTTTCCAGTTGGCTGTTGATTAAGTCAACAGCTTCTAAGATTCTCTTTCTTTTTAGATGGATAAGCAAGATTTCTCTCATGGTCTCTTTGCCTTCTCCTTTAATGATTGTGACACCAAAATTGTTGTCTCTAAGTAAAGTTGCCAGTTCATGACCAACACCTTCCTGAGTGATGACCTGGATGGAAGAGAGACCGATAGCTAGCTTGGATTCTATAAAAACTCCCAAATAATTTCCGATAGCAAATGCTGCACAGTATACTAAGGCTCTTATCGGATCCTCATTTAACCCTGTAAGCACAGAACTAACGATGATTATCCAAATGAAGATTTCAAAAAAAGCTATAAAAGCAGCTTTACCTCGTTCTCCTTTTGCTACAAACATGATTCTGATAGTTGACATGGAAACCTCAACTATTTTCGCAAAAAAAATAATGAAATATGACCAAATTCCTAATTCAGTAAGCAGTGTATTCATAAAACACCTCCTATTAAAGACTATAACTTGTTTATAACAAAAAGCAATTGATTTTTTATTAATTATATTTAATAATAGCAATAGCACATACTGGATGGTATAATCTGATAAGTCAATTAAGGCATTGAACTGGAGGAAGATATTGAGATTAAGACACATTCATAACGGCAAAGAAATACTGGATTCTCACCCAAGAGTTATTACAGCACCAGAGAAAACTGGAAAAAAACTTGAGAGTGTTTTTGATAATTCAAAGCCTGTTCATATAGAACTTGGTTCAGGAAAAGGGCTTTTTATAAGAGAAATGTCAAAAAAAAATCCTGAAATTAATTATTATGGTTTTGAAGCCAGTACTAAAGTAATATTTAAGTGGCTAACACAAATAGAAGAAGAAGGCTACTTGGATAATTATTTTATTGTTCATTCAAAAGCTGAAATGGTTGGAGAACTATTTAGTGAAAAATCTGTGGGAAGAATATACCTTAATTTTTCAGACCCTTGGCCAAAGCTGAAGCATGCAAGACGAAGACTGACCAGCCCAACACATCTTGATGCATATGAGCATATATTACAAAAAGGCGGAGAACTGGTTTTAAAAACAGATAATCAGGTTTTATTTCAATACTCACTAGATACATTAAGTAAAAAGAACTGGAAAGTAAAATATTTCACCTTCGATCTTTATGATTCAGAGCATATAAACAATAATATTGCCACTGAATATGAAATGATGTTTGTAGAAGAAGGCAAAACAATTTGCATGCTGATTGCAGTCTTAAATAATCCTTGACAAAGACTCGAATTTTGATTTATAATTCAACTTAATTAAATTTGGAGAAAACCTATGAAATTGACAAACACTATTTTGAAATCTTCAAAACTTAATAATTACTTTTTTAGCTTTTTCTTGGGCTTTTTTAGCGCAGGATTCTTTACATATAAAAAAAGAATATGTAATAACAATAAGCTAAACTCAAATTTTATCTGATATTAGGACATCAAAAGCCTGTGAGTTTACTCGCAGGCTTTATTTTTTTATAAAAAGCATAAACATCTAAAAATAAAGCCTAACAGGCAAAAAAAGGAGGACAACATGGTTATTGTAATCAAGAAAGATCAAGGGGAAGAGATTCAGGTTATAAAAAGAAAAGCCGAAAAAATGGGGCTTCAGGTCATTGTCACGTATGGGGCGGGGCAGAACATCCTGGCATTGGTCGGTGACACACAAAAAATAGAGCTTCAACAGTTTGAGGTAATGAGAGGTGTCGAAAAAGTCTATAGGATACAAGAACCATATAAACTGGCGAGTCGATATGCCAATAGGATAGACAGTATTATTGAAGTTGGCGGTCGAAAAATTGGTGGCGACAACTTCACTATAATCGCAGGACCATGTTCTGTGGAGAATGAGTTTCAGATTATGGATACCGCACATAAGGTCAAGGAATACGGAGCTGATTTATTGAGAGGGGGAGCATTTAAACCAAGAACTTCTCCTTATAGTTTTCAGGGTCTGGGCCTAGAGGGTCTTAAATTATTGCAAAAAGCCAAGGATGAAACAGGGCTGCCAATTGTGACAGAGTTGATGGATCATCATGACATTGATGCTGTCTACAAATATGCTGACATAATTCAGATTGGCGCAAGAAATATGCAGAATTTTTCACTTTTGAAAGAAGTGGGCAAATGCGATAAACCCATATTACTGAAAAGAGGCATGTCATCTACAATAAAAGAATTCCTGATGTCCGCTGAATATGTTATGTCAGAAGGCAACGAACAGGTAATTCTATGTGAACGAGGTATCAGAACCTTTGAAACCTATTTGAGGAATACCCTGGATTTGAATGTAGTAACCGCTATAAAAGAGTTGTCACACCTGCCAATACTAATTGACCCTAGTCACGCCTCAGGCAGAGTAGAAATGGTCGAGCCTTCATCCAGAGCAGCAGCTGCCATTGGTGCTCATGGGCTGATATTGGAAGTACACAATAATCCGATCGAGGCATTATGTGACGGTCCTCAATCGATAACTCCCGAGGAGTTCAAACTGTTGAATAATAGAGTTCGAAAAATCCATAAAATGATGAAAGAGGAAGAGGCATGTTAAAAATTGGATATCAAGGTGTGCCTGGTTCATATAGTGAGATGGGAGTAATACAGTATTTTGGAACAGAAACGACGAATATACCCTATGATAATTTCCGGGAAATGATCGTAGATGTTGATCTGAAGAGAATAGACTTCGCCCTTCTACCCATAGAAAACAGTACAACAGGCGCAATAACAAGATCTCTGGATCTTATGAAAGATTATAATGTCTATATGATTGGAGAGGAGTTTGTCAATGTCAGCCATTGTCTCATAACATTTGAAGGAGTATCCTTTAATGATGTAAAGACGATATATTCTCATCCTGAAGCATTAAAGCAGTGTGATGATTTTTTTGACAGGCATAAGCAAATCAACAAGGTAGCCTATCTCGATACTGCCAAAAGTGTTGAATACATCATTCAGTTAGGGGATAAAACCGCAGGCGCAATAGCAAGTAAAAGAGCAGCACAACTACACAATATGCAGATACTGGCTGAGAATATACAGGATAACAAACTCAATATTACAAGATTCGCGGTCATATCCAATAAAAACATCTATGAGATAGATGCGGATACTGTCAGCATATATGTTGTCACTTCACATACATCAGGATCATTATTTCAATGTATAAAAGTAATATCGGAAAACAACGTTAATATGCTAAAAATTGAGTCAAGACCAATACATGACAAACCATTTAGCTATGGATTCTATATTGATTTTGAAGGCCAAGTCAAATCAGAAACTACACTCAGGGTACTGGAGAGCTTAAAAACCCATTGCGAGTACATAAAAATCATAGGAAACTACAAGAAAAAACTGGCCATATATTGATTACTTCTTTTTGTGTTGTTCATATGTGTGACCTACTGTATAATTGAAATATGGTTTTGACCTTAAATTGAATTAAAAGCAAAGATTCGAGGGAGCAAATGAATACAAATCTGATAGTGACAGCAGTCACGCCGGGCATTGCCCTTGCAATAATTATATATCTGATAGACCGATATGACAGAGAACCCGTCGGATTGTTAGTTAAAACTTTTATCGGTGGCGCAATTATAGTCATACCGACTATATTTCTAGAGTCTTTTCTGTCGGGGTTGAATATTTTCGGTGGTCTTCTTGGGGTCGCATACACTTCTTTTATTGTAGCAGGTTTTTCAGAGGAATTTTTTAAGAGAACGGTTGTAATGAAAGTAGCCTATAATCACGTAGCATTTGATGAAAAGCTAGACGGCATCATCTATTGTGTTATAGCTTCCTTAGGCTTTGCAACAGTTGAAAACATCATGTATGTTGTGTTCAGGTTTCCAGATGTTGAGACTGTCGGTTTGTACAGAGCTTTTTTATCAGTTCCAGCCCATATGCTGTTCGGAATCACTATGGGTTATTATCTGTCGCTAGCAAAATTCTGCAGTAATCCAAATAAAAAAAGAGAATTCTACTCAAAATCCCTGTATATTCCTATGATTTTACATGGGACGTTCAATTTCATATTATTATCAGGTGATGCTTATCTGATGTTTATTTTCATACCGTACATTTACTATCTGTGGCGGGAGAATATTAAGAAACTCAACAAGTATTATCAGGAATCTAAAAGAATCAACACTTTAGCTGACAGTGGAGGTAATGATGGATCTGAATGCGAATGAGCGGATAGAGGATCTCCAGCTTAAAGGCCTGAAAATCATCCAGAATACGGAGTGGTTTTGCTTTGGTATAGATGCGGTATTGCTATCTGATTTTGCAGAAATCAAAAAAAACAGCACAGTAGTCGATTTAGGTACTGGAACAGGAATTATACCATTATTGTTATGGGGTAAGAAAGAACCGAAAAAAATCATTGGTGTTGAAATACAAAAAGAAGTGGCTGAAATGGCAAATAGATCAGTGCTTTTAAACAATCTTGAGAATAGCATTGATATATTAAATATCGATATGAATCATCTAGAACAAATCATGTTACCCCATAGCATAGATGTGGTCGTTGTCAATCCTCCATATGTCGAATTCAATGGTGGCATTATTAATCCCGAGAGCAACAAAGCGATTTCTAGGCATGAGATTAGCTGCAGTCTTGAGGATGTCATCAGAGTTGCATCCAGATTACTGAGGCATAAAGGATCGTTTTTTATGATACATAGACCACATAGATTGGTAGACATATTCTGTTTGATGAGAGAATATAAGATAGAGCCAAAAAAAATCAGGTTTGTCCATCCTAAATCTGGACAACAACCTAGTATGGTTTTGATTAAAGGTGTTAAGTCAGGTAATTCAGAGCTTAAAATTAAGAATCCATTGTTTGTTTATGGGGAAGATGGACAATATACAGATGAAATATTTGAAATATATGGAATGGAGAGGAAGTAATGGACGGTAAGCTTTATGTGTGTGCCACCCCTATTGGGAACCTGGAAGACATTACTTTGAGGGTCTTGAATGTTTTAAAGGAAGTTGATTTTATTGCTGCTGAAGATACAAGACATACCATAAAACTCTTGAACCACTATGAAATCAAGAATAGGCTAATCAGTTACCACGAGCACAATGAAAAAAAACGGAGCGATGAGATTATCAAAAAACTGCTTTCGGGAGAAAGTTGCGCTCTGGTATCGGATGCTGGAATGCCTGGAATTTCTGATCCGGGAGCGATTATTATAAAAGAAGCCATCAATAACAATGTTGAAATAATAGTATTGCCCGGTGCTACTGCTTTTGTTCCAGCCTTAGTAATGTCCGGCTTTGATACAGATAAATTTGTTTTTGAGGGGTTTTTGCCAAACAAAAAGGGCGAGAAGAATAAAGCCCTAGAAAAGCTGATATATGAGAGTAGAACGATTATTTTTTATGAATCTCCCCACAGGCTCACTGATACTTTAAAAGCCATGATAAAAGCTTTTGGCAAACGGCAAATATCTGTCAGCAGGGAGATTACCAAAAAATTTGAAGAGACTGTCCGTGGTGATTTGGAAGAAGTGCTGACATATTTCGAAAGCAAAGATATCAAGGGAGAGTTTGTTCTGGTTGTCAAAGGTAATGAAGAAGTGATACCTGAGATTTCTATTGATGTTGATAAAGCATTGAGAGAATTGATTGATGATGGTATGACAAAAAAAGATGCAGTCAATCATCTAGTTAAAACGTATAAACTCAACAAAAATGAGGTTTATCAAAAGTCTTTGGAATTATAAATACAAAGGAGATATTGTTATGGGAGAGATCATCAGAGGAAAACCAGTGGTGGACAGTATAACTGAGGAAGTCAAGCTCAATGTAGAAAGGCTAAAGAATAAAGGTTTATATCCTAAGTTGGCTATTTTGAGGGTTGGCAATGATCCCAGTGACCTGTCCTATGAGCGCGGAGCTTTGGCAAGAATGGCGAAATGTGGTATCGATGTAGAGGTTTTTGAGCTTTCGGAAGACGTTTCAGAAGATAGCTTGATTTCGCACCTTGAATATATAAGTGACAAGCAAGATATTAACGGGGTTTTGATTTTCAGACCTTTGCCTGGTCATCTGGATGAGAATCGTATCAAACATTTCATTTCACCAGCAAAGGATGTGGATTGTTTTTCACCAATAAATGTTGCAAAGATATTGGAAGGAGACAAGACAGGGTTTTCTCCAGCAACGCCTTCAGCTGTGATGGAAATTTTGAAGTTTTATAAGATTGATTTGTCAGGCAAGCATTGTGTCGTTTTAGGTAGATCAATGGTAGTGGGAAAACCTGTTTCGATGTTACTTCTTGGCCAGAATGCAACGGTAACAATATGTCATTCAAAAACGAAAGATTTAAAAAACATCTGCAAGATGGCAGATGTTTTGATAGCAGCAGTTGGCAAAGCTAAAATGGTAAATCAGTCTTTTATTAAGGAAGGCGCTATTATCATAGATGTCGGAATCAACATGGATGACGAAGGAAATTTAGTCGGTGATGTTGATTTGGAAAGCTGTATCGATATGGCATCTATGATTACACCGGTTCCGGGAGGAGTTGGTTCTGTTACCACCTCTGTTTTGGCTCAGCATGTATTGAAGGCATGTGAAGATAGTTCATTCTTCCCAGGCCATTGACTTTTGGACCGCCTTTTTCCATAGGGCATAATTTTTGTTTCTGATTTCTTCAGAGAGACTGGGGGTGTAAGTTTTTGACACTTCCCAGTTTCTTAATATCTCATCCTGTCCAGACCAAAAACCTACAGATAGACCAGCGAGATAAGCAGCTCCCAAGGCTGTAGTTTCAGTTGTTTTGGGAAGCAGCACCTCTTGATTTAGAATGTCAGCTTGGAATTGCATTAAGAAATCGCTTTTAGTAGCTCCACCATCAACCTTGAGCTTAAGTATTGGGATATTGGAGTCCTCCATCATAGCTATTATGACGTCTTTTGTCTGATAGGCAATGGATTCCAGTGTTGCTCGCACGATGTGATTTTTGTTGGAGCCTCTACTTAATCCTAAAATAGCCCCGCGTGCGTACATGTCCCAATAGGGTGCTCCCAAACCTGAAAAGGCGGGAACGACATACACACCATTCGTGTCGGTTACCTGAGTAGCCAAAACATCACACTCTGACTCACTTTCTATTAAATGAAGCTCATCCTTAAGCCATTCAATGGCAGCACCTGCTATAAAGATAGAACCTTCGAGGGCATAGAAGACCTTATCGTCAATACCCCAGGCTATAGTCGTCAGTAATCCGTTGTTTGAACGGTACTTTTGTTCGCCAGTATTCATCAAAATAAAGCATCCGGTACCATAGGTATTCTTTATTTCACCTTTTTGAAAGCAGGTTTGACCGAAAAGAGCCGCCTGCTGATCGCCTGCAATTCCGGAAATTGGTATTTGAATGCCTTTGAACAGACTAATATCGGTATAACCAAAAACACTTGAGGATGCTTTTGGCTCAGGCAGCATAGACATAGGTATGCCAAGCTCTTCGCATAATTTTTCATCCCATTTCAACGTGTTGATATTAAAAATCATAGTTCTTGAAGCATTACTGTAATCAGTCACGTGTGCATCTCTTCCAGTTAGATTCCATACAAGCCATGAATCTATGGTTCCAAATATCAGCTCACCGGACTCAGCTCTTTCGTGGCCATTAGGAGTGTGATCTAGCAACCATTTGATTTTTGTACCAGAAAAATAAGCATCAATCACCAATCCTGTCGTTTCGTTGATATAATCCTCCAAACCCTTTTGCTTTAATGAATCGCATATATCAGCTGTTCGTCTGCATTGCCAGACGATTGCATTGTAGACAGGAACGCCGGTATTCTTATCCCAGACAACAGTTGTTTCTCTTTGGTTGGTGATGCCAATAGAGGCAATCTCAAGGGGATTTATTTTAGCTTTTGAGAGTGCTTCAGTGATTGTGAATAATTGGGATTCTAAAATCTCCATCGGATTGTGCTCCACCCATCCTGATTTGGGATAAATCTGTTTGAATTTCTTTTGAGACATACTGACAATACAACTTTTTTTGTCGAATATTATCGTTCTTGAGCTTGTGGTGCCTTGATCCAAAGCTAAAATATATTTTTTTTCCATATGACCTCCTTAGCGAACAGTTATCCTTTTCAATTACATTATAGCATATATTTTTTTGTGTTAATCGATTAAAAAAAGAGATTTGTGATCAAAAAGAGAAATTGGAGAATTTGTTGATAAAAAGTATATTTTGTTGTAGAATCATTTGATATTAATTGTTATGATGGATAAATCAGGTTAATTCTGATAAAATAATGGTTAGAATAGTGCAAGGAGTTATGAATGATCAAAGTATATAATGAGTTAAAACAATGTCTAAGCGAAAATGTACATAAAGATTATTCGATTAAGGATAATACATATTTTAAAATAGGTGGACTAGTTGATATTTTTGTTGAGCCCAGGAATGAAGAAGAGCTTGCTGAAACTCTTTCGATTATTGGTGATAGGATATCATTTTATATAATAGGCAATGGAACCAATCTTCTGTTTTCGGATAGGGGATATAGAGGTGTTGTTATAAAGATTGGCAGCTATTTCAACGGTATCAATATTGAAGAAAAAAAAATTACAGTGGGAGCAGGGACACTTCTGTCATTATCAGCCGCATGTTTGGCAGTTAA
>CAKMKB010000245.1:0-4457 GCA_927435965.1 uncultured Clostridia bacterium | reverse complement strand
AATAATTATGTTTATTTCACTGGAGCCCTGATCAATAACCCTTATATTGACACCTGCCCTTCCTAAAGCACCGAACACCCTACCGGAAACCCCTACTGTAAAAGCCATATTCTGTCCTACTACTGCTATCATGGCTATATTAGAGTTGATTATGTCAAGCTTTGACATTGTTTCTAATAGCTTTTCGGTCAGAATTATAGCTTCATTCTTTCTAGCATTAACAATGCAATCGGACAAATTTGTTTCACTGAAGGTTACTTCCTTATCTGATGGGTTTTGTGTCATTATTGATTTGCCACTAAAGTACTCAAGATATTTTTCGGAATCCTTATCGATTCCTTTTAAAACCCTAAACGATCTGATGGCGTCCATAGATTTTTCTGATGCTGTGTTCATAATTGGAACATCTAACCCCATTGTCAATGCACTGATCAAAAATGTTGAGGTTAGAGTCTCGCGCTGAGGAAGTCCGAATGATACATTGCTTACACCAAGGCAGGTCTTGACACCTAATTTTTCTTTTACATCTTTGATGGCATATAATGTTTCAAATACATCTTTCTGCTGAGCTGAGGCGGTCAGTGTTAGGCAGTCAATTAGGATGTTTTTACGTTTGATGCCCAGCTCCTCTGCTTTATTCACAATTTTGGAAGCAATCTCAAATCTTTCGTGACTTTTTGATGGGATGCCTTTATCATCCATCGTCAATCCGATGACACAGCCACCATATTTTTTTATGAGGGGTAAGACTTTATTTAGTGAGTCTTCTTTGCCATTGACAGAATTGACTAACGCTTTGCCATTGTATGTTCGTAAAGCGGTTTCAATCACCTTGTCATCTGAGCTGTCTATCTGTATTGGCAGGGTAGAGCTTTTAGAAATTTCACTGATCATGCTTTGCATTGCTTTTGATTCATCAATACCCGGGACACCAGCATTAACATCCAGTATATCAGCTCCCTCACTTTCTTGCGCTAAAGCGAGGTTAACAATATAATCCATATCTTCATTCTTTATAGCTTCTTTAAGTGCTTTTTTTCCAGTTGGATTGATACGCTCACCGATAATTTTTATGTTGTCTATAATAACTGTCTTGGTGGATGATGAGACGAAGGTGTAGCCTTTTTCGTGGATTTCCGATGGCTTAATATCAGTTAGAGATGCTTTCAAAGTGGCTATGTGTTCAGGTGTTGTACCACAGCAGCCTCCAAGCATGTTCACACCAAGACGTCTGATATCCTGCAATTGTTTTGTAAACTCATTGGGGCTCAAGTCAAAATGTGTTGATCCATTGATGAGCTTTGGCAACCCCGCATTGGGTTGGACCAATAGATTGGAGGATGAGTATTTAACAATTTCTTCAATAAAGGAAAGCATTTCAACAGGTCCGAATGAACAATTCAAACCAATTGCATCTACACCGAGAGATTCGAGCACGGAAACGATTGTGAGCACATCGCTGCCCGTAAGAGTTCGTCCGTTTTTTTGAAGTGTCATACTGCAGATAATTGGTAATTTGGTGTTTTCCTTTGCAGCAAGAATAGCTGCCTTGGCTTCATAAATATCAGTCATAGTTTCAATGAGAATCAAATCACAACCGGAGTTCTCGCCAACAATAACCTGTTTTTTGAATTGATTATAGAAGTACTCGAAATGAAATTCTGTATTGTTATTTAAAAGCACGCCAACAGGACCAATGTCCAGTGCGCTGTAACACCCTTGAAATCCTTTGGTCAACTCAACACCGGCGGATATGATTTTTTCGACGCTATATCCAGAATGCTTCAGTTTATAGTCGCTTGCTCCGAAGGTGTTGGCAGTCAACACGTGTGCACCAGCTTCACTATAATCTCTGTGGATTGATCTTATGCATTCAGGTTCTGTAAGATTCAATACTTCGGGATGTAGACTCGTATTAGGGACTCTTTTTTGGATTTCTGTGCCTATGGCGCCATCAAAGAGTACAATATTTTTTTTTGAAAATTCAGAAAATAAAATCATAATAACCTACCAGTTCATATTTTTATATATCATTCTTGCTATTTCAGGTTTATTCATGACATAGAGATGAAAACCGTTTACATTCAAGTGATTTAGCTCATCCATCTGACGGCAGGCATACTCGATACCCGCCTGAAACATACCGTCGTTATCATTTTCATATTTATCTAGCAAAAATTTAAGTTTTTGAGGAATCGACGCTCCGCTCAAAGCCACAATACGTTTAATCTGTTTGACATTAGTGACTGGCATAATACCGACTGTGATCGGTATGTCGATACTATTTCTAACAAGTCTGTCTTTAAAATCATAGAATCGATCGTTATCAAAAAACAATTGAGTGATGAGGAAGTCTACACCTTTATCGATTTTTGTTTTTAGATTATTGATATCCGCATCTAAAGAGGGCGCTTCGATATGGCCTTCCGGATAGCAGGCTGCCGCAACAGATATTGGCATCTTTGAATCCCTGATGTGGCTAATGAGGTCCGAGGCGTAGCTGAAGTCCATACTATTGGTGTTAGCAGATAAATCATCCTTAGGTATATCTCCTCTTAAAGCCAGCACATTTTTTAAATCTTTCTTGATAATCAGTTTGAGAATCTCATCAATTTTTTCTTTTTTTGATGCTATGCAAGTCAGGTGAGGCATAGCTTCAATAGTATATTTTTCTTTTATATACTCTGCTATATCGACTGTATAGTTGTTGTTTGCATTTCCTGAGGCGCCATACGTGACTGAAATGTAATCAGGTCTAAAAACGGACAGCTCGTCAATGACATCCAAAAGCTGCTTCAGAGTCATATTATTGTTTGGTGGAAAGATTTCCAGTGAAATGACTTTGTTTTTTTTAATAAACTTTTCCTTTATGAACACGAAATCACCTTCTTTAACATTTGTATAACATTATAATCAATTCTAGATATAAATACAAAGAAATTAATACAAGACCATAAAAAAATGAGCCTTTTCAGGCCCATAATCTTTTACTATTTAGTTCCAAAAAGCCTGTCTCCTGCATCGCCCAAACCCGGAACGATGTATGACTTTTCATTGAGGCCTTCATCAATTGAAACCGTGAATATTTCTGTTTCGGGATGATGTTTATGGACTTCGGCTATTCCAATTTCAGTAGAAACCAATGTCATTGCTTTGATTTGTACGGCACCTCTATTTTTGAGAATTGTTATAGCATCTCTCAGAGAACCACCAGTAGCCAGCATCGGATCGGTAACAATAACCAGTCTGTTAGCAATATCTGTCGGAAGCTTGCAGTAGTACTCAACTGGTTGAATTGTCTCTTCGTTTCTGTAAATACCAATATGTCCGACTTTGGCATTGGGTATCAGGGTCAACATGCCCTCAACCATTCCCATTCCGGCTCTCATGATGGGGACGATAGCCACATCAAGCCCATGTAATGCTTTACCTCTTGTCTTGCAGATGGGAGTCTCAACATCAACATCTTCCAATGGAAGGCTTCTTGTAACTTCATATGCCATAAGCATTGAGACTTCATTCACAAGGGCTCTGAAGTCCTTGGAGGAAGTATTCTTATCTCTAAGCATAGTCAGTTTGTGTTGTATTAACGGATGATTGATCAGGAATACATTTTTCATTATCGCACCTCTTAAATTTGCTACTATATATTATTATACACAAGACAGTCTATGTCAATTGAATGTTTACTTTTTTATTTGGAGATTATATAATCAAGTGGGTGATAATATGATAAATTGCGGCATTGATATTGTTGAAGTGAAACGAATTGAGAGACTGATCAAGAATGAATCGTTTATCAGAAAGATTTTTTCAGATAATGAGATTGCCTATCTTGAAAAAAGAAAATACAAAGCAACCACAGCAGCAGGCATTTTTTGCGCCAAGGAGGCAGTAAGTAAATGTCTAGGTACGGGGATTGCCGGCTTTTCATGGCATGACATAGAGATACTGAACAATGAATTAGGAAGGCCTTACGTCGCATTAGGTGGCAGAGCTTTAGATTTGAGTAGACAAAAACAGATTGTTAGCTTTGATATTTCCATTACTCACATTGAAGACTTTGCCTTAGCAATAGCAATCGCAGAGCTGAATGAAAGCATCATTCCATTGGATATCGGACCTTTTATGCTACCGGCTAGGGCGGTCGGTACCCACAAGGGGGATTATGGAAAGCTAGGTGTAATTGGCGGTAAAGAAGGTATGGCAGGCTCTGTTTATCTTGCAGGTTTGGCTGCTTTGAAATCAGGAACCGGTCTGGTATATTTGGTTCCACCTACTTCAATATATGAAATACTCAGCATTAAACTGAATGAAATCATTATTGAAAAATTGTCATTGCCTGCCTGTTTGAAAGACTCTCGACCAATCCATTAATACAATTTAGGCCATCGGCATCAAGAACGATTGGTTTTTCGAAAAGACCTAGCATTCCTATTACCATTTTTTTTGTCTTT
>CAKMKB010000244.1:0-31845 GCA_927435965.1 uncultured Clostridia bacterium | reverse complement strand
GAATCTATAGAAATGGAATAGTTGATGAAAAAGAAACTAATACTACTAATATCCCTATTCCTGCTCTTATCTTTTATCTCAGCTTTTGCCAATACAGGTGGCGTGGAAGGCCTGACAACCGTAAAGGGTAAGGTTGTTGAGATAGTGACGCATTTGAAACCGGATGACCTGAATGCAGGAGAAGGTTCATTGATTCAGGAACAACAGATTGTAAAAGTCAGAGTCATGTCCGGAGAGTTTGAAGGAAGAGAGTATCTCGTTGAAAACAATATGGGTAGTAACGAGTACTATAATATACGGGTTGAAGAAGGCGACAGCGTACTTCTTGTGCTGGATACTACGTCCGATCAAATGCAGGTTTACATATCAGGATTTGCCAGGGACTCCTATGAGATAATAATCATTCTGATATTTGTTTTGTTGCTTCTAGCAGTAGGGAGAATGAAAGGCCTCAAGTCGGTGATAACCTTGTCGATAACTCTCGCGGTCATTTTAAAAGTTATAGTACCGGCTATCATCAGGGGAGTCAACCCGATAATGATTTCAGTCGCTGGTAGTATTATCATCACAGTGTTGACACTGACAATAGTATCTGGATTTAACAGAAAAAGCTTGTCTGCGATTTTAGGAACACTCGCAGGTGTTTTCATGGCAGGTGGAATTGCTTATGTCATAGGGACGCTTTCTAAGCTAACAGGTTTGAATTCAGAGGAAGCTGTCATGCTTATGTATATCCCCGGTGATGTAAATCTTAATCTCAAGGGAATTCTTTTTGCAGGAATACTAATCGGAACTTTAGGTGCCGTAATGGATGTCAGCATGTCTATCGCATCATCGATGCATGAAATTAAAACGATAAAAAATGACATTTCAAAGAAAGATCTATTTAAGTCCGGCATGAATGTAGGAAGAGATATTATGGGAACGATGAGTAATACGCTGATACTGGCTTATACGGGTGCATCGATTCCAATTCTAATTATTTTCACTGCCTATGATATTTCTTTCATTGAAATCATAAATTTGGATGTAATGGCAACTGAGATTATAAGAGCGGTAGCAGGCAGTATCGGGATAATATTATCGATTCCATTAACAGCAGCGATTACAGTATTTACAGATTAACAGGCAACAGTCTATATAATAAGGGGGTATTCTAGTTGTATCAAAAGGAATTATTCAACTGTACAGCTTGGGATCATATCAATCTATGGGGAGTTAAAAACACAGCACCTGAATCTAAAGCGGTAGTAGTGATAACACATGGTTTTGCAGAACATCTGGGAAGGTATGATGCTTTTACAGAAAAACTTCTGGAATCTAGCTTTACAGTCTATCGATTTGATAACAGAGGGCATGGTCATAGTGGTGGCAAGATTGGACACCTAAATGATTTTAATGATTACGTTTTGGATGCTGATCTGATTGTTGATAGGGCAATCCAAGAAAATCCTAACTTACCTATATTTATGATAGGTCATAGTATGGGTGGTTTTATTGCTTTTCTTTATGGATTGAAGCATGGGGACAAACTGAAAGGGCAGGTTTTGTCTGGTGCAGCTACAGATTACAATCAAGAAGTTCAAGGTGTAAAAGGTATACTGATTAAAATAGTCAACCAGATTCTGCCAAACACTTTGATTAAGAATGACTTATCAGAATTGATATCAAGAGATCCAGAAGTTGTTAAGAGCTATAAATCAGATACACTGGTATTTGATAAAGCAACAGCCGGTTTTTACTATCAGTTTCTTATAGCAGGAACCAAATATCTAATTGCCAATAGAAATAACTATACCTGTCCTTGTCTGATTTTGCACGGAGAAAAGGATAAAATAATAGATAAGGCAGTGTCAGAAAAACTGTTTGATAGCATTGCATCTATAGACAAAGAATTAATTATATATGAAGGATTGTATCATGAAATCCTGAATGAACCTGAAAAAGAACAGGTTTTCACAGATGTTATAAAATGGATTGATGCTAGGTGTTAAAAGATATTCAATTAACAAAGCTAGTATGGTATAATTGGAACAGAGAAAAGCTAAAGGAGAGACAATATGTATGGATTGTTCTTGGTGTTGAATGACATCTACAAATTGGATGAACTACATGAAATGTTTTATGAAGAAGAGGTGGGAGCAACTACAATTGACAGTCAGGGAATTGGAAGGGTATTATTGGATCATCACATCGACATCCCAATGCTGGCTAGTATGAGAAAACTGATTGATGGTAGAAAGCCATACAATAAGCTTATCATAAGTGTAATAAAAGATGAGGAAAAATTAAAAAGAGTGACCAATAAAATAAAAAAGGAATTGAATAATTTTTCCGAACCGGGAATAGGGTTTATGTTTGTCATCCCTGTTCTTGAATGCTATGGATCCAAAGAAGGATGCCCAGCTGAGTAAGTTACTATTCGATGGTGTAATAAAGAAAGCCTTTGCATTTAGCAAAGGCTACTTTTTATTTTTTGACTATTACAGTTTGGGTATTACTGTTCCAATCAATATCGAAACCGAAGGATTCTAGAACTACTCTGATTGGTAAATATGTCCTATCGTCTTTAATGACAGATATTGTGTCGTTATAAACCAATTTATCATTGACCAAAACATAAGGTTTCCCAATTGGAATTTTGACTGTTACGCCATTTAGCATAGCTACAGCAGTATTGCTTTCAGGAATCCAATCAACTTTTGCACCGAAGTATTCAAGTGTTATTCTAAATGGCACCTGAGTTCGATCGTTACTGTCTATGAAAGGGAATCCATAATTATCATCATATTGTATATACTCGTCAAATGCAGTTACATTAACCACACCGCTTAGAGGGTTCGAAATGATTGAATTATTAAGTGCTACTTCGTCTATAATTGACAGATTTAGCTGATTAATCAATTCTACATAAAGATTATCGTCTGTACGCTGGCTTAACTTGTTTAGTAACAGTTCATATGACACAGTTGACACAGGCTTGTTTTCTGTATAGATTGTGTGGGTTTTTCTAATCTGCTCGTCTGTCAACATGTAAAAGTCATGTCTCAATCTTCCCTGTTTGTCTGGTACAGGATCATTGAAGGTTGTATCAACATGAAACCATTGATTATCAACATACACCATGTTCCATATATGTTCTTCGCCGGCATTTCCTACGATAAGCCTTGTTGGTATCTTAAGTTCACTAACCATACGGTGGAATAGAAGAGCATATCCACTGCAAACTGCGGTGCCTCTGTATAAAATATCATAATGTGTTCTGTAGGTAAGGCTTGTATCGTATTCTGAATTTAATACAATCCAGTCATGTACAGTTTTGATTTTTTCATGTATGGTCATATCAGGCTTTATGATCTGGGCTAGGATTTCCTTTATCCTCTGATTTGCATAATCTTCTTGAGCCTTGTTTAACAGATGGCTTGTGCTGAAATTGATATCTAATTTGCCATTATAGCCTGTATACTGCCACTTTAAGGACATAACCGTATATTTTAAATACTCATCAAAGTTGATGACATTGCTTAAAACGTTTTTCAAGTCTTCTGAGTTACCTGTGTATCTTATGTCAATCGATGTCTCTCTTGCTCTAAGACTGTTTATTATCATGTTTTGGAGTGTATCAAGAGAACCGGTTTCATTACTATAGCCAAATGCATAACTGAATTGTGATGTTATTAAAGTTAAAACAATCAGTATAAGAATTAATCTTCTTTTCATTAAACACCTCTCATGAAATAAGGTATTGTTGTTACCTCATTCATTATTTAATTTGATTTTGCAATATAATTAAACATAAAAAAAATATTAAAAACGGGAACCTTGCAATCATAGCTAATGCCTTAGATCAACGGCTTTGCGTATCTATCTTTCGATAAATTTGCCTTTTTCATTATTTAATATATATTTGTAAAATAAGATATTTAAACAATTGTAGCAATAATTTTTGTGAATGTCAAATTATTATAAAATTAGTCCTTTTATGATATAATAACTAATAAGAGAGGTAGTTAGCTATGAAATTTCCTGAAGATATATACTATATCATGGATCGACTCAATGGATACGGTTACGAGGCTTTTCTAGTTGGTGGTGCAGTACGAAACATACTGTTGAATCTTGAGGTCAAGGATTATGACATCACTACAAATGCCAGACCTTCCGAACTTGTTGGCTTGTTTAAGAAAACTATACTTACAGGAGTTAGGTTCGGGACAGTCACAGTTGTGATTGACTCCAAAAGTTATGAAATCACCACTTACAGAAGAGATTATGAATATCTTGACAGCAGAAGGCCTTCTATTGTCAGATTTTCTGATGAGTTGGAGGAGGATTTGACAAGGAGAGACTTCACTATCAACGCAATTTGTATGAATAAAGAAGGAGTTGTGATTGATCCGCTTAATGGGATAGAAGACATCAACAACAGAATTATAAGGGCGATTGGAAATCCTGATATTCGTTTTAAGGAAGATGCCTTAAGAATGATGAGAGCTATCCGATTAATGTCTGAGATAGAGTTTACAATTGAAAAAGAAACTTTGGATTCAATTACCCAGCATGCACCAAATATTAGCTACATCAGCGCAGAAAGAATTCAAAATGAACTAAACAAGATTTTGCTATCAAGAAAACCTTCAGTGGGGTTGTTTAAATTGCTAGAAACTGGCATTCTTGGCACAATAATCCCAGAAATCATACCGTGTGTCGGGTTTCAGCAGTTTAGCAGTTACCATGATCAAGATGTCTTTAGTCACACGATGAGTGTTATGGATAACACATTTCCAAAGATTGAGATAAGGCTTGCAGCTTTGTTTCATGATATTGATAAACCTAATTGCCTTACAATTGACGAGAACGGCGAAGGACATTTCTATGGTCATCATATCGAATCGGCCAGAGTAAGCAAAGAGGTTTTAAAAAGATTGAAGTACCCAAATGAAGTAATCGAAAAGGTCTACAAATTAATCAGGTATCATCCCTTGAAAGAAATAAATATAGGTGATAAGGGCGTGAAGCGGTTTATCAATAAAGTTGGCAAGGATAATCTGGAGGACATGTTCAATTTGAATTACGCTGATATTATGGGGAAATCAACATATAAAGGCATCGGAAAATTGAAAAACATGGAAGAGCGAACTCATGAAATAATCAACAGACGAGATCCGCTTAACCTCAGAGACCTTGAAATCAAAGGAAAAGATATTAAAGAAATGGGGATCAGTGAAGGTCCTTTGATTGGTGAAATATTAGATCGACTAATGACCTTGACCTTTGACAATCCTGAAGAGAATAATAGAGAAAAACTATTGCAACATGTTAAGGAAATGATGAAAGAGAACCCTCTCGACTGACGAGAGGGTTCTTATTAGGTTCTATCAATTAGCCAAGACCTCAGTCCATATGCGATAATACAGCTGAAGAGAATCTCCCAGATCCCTAAACATTTCAGTTCGATCTAGAATATCATCAGATGGATTAAAACCCGGATTATCAAAGAGGAATTCTTCAACCTCATTGATTGCCTCAGTATGAACTGTTGAATACCAGACATAATCTATATTACGAAGTGTATTGTCTTTGTCAGTTAGAAAGTTTATAAACATTTCTGCTTCTTTCTTGTTTGTAGTTGTATTGGGGATAAACATTGCATCCACCCAAACGTTTGATCCTTCCTCCGGGACATAATAGGCAAGATTCTCGTTTTCACCCATAGCCGCTACAGCTTCACCTGACCAAAGCAATGCCACAGCCGCCTCGCCACCAATCATCATGTCTCTGACCTCGTCCACCACGTAAGCTAATACGAGGGGCTTTTGTTGTATAAGGAGCTGTTTTGCTTCTTCCAACTCAGATTCATTAGTTGTATTTAGGGAGTAACCCAGTTTTTTGAGAGCTGCACCAAGTGAATCCCGTTGGCTATCCATCATAAGAATTTGTCCGGAATAATTATCATCCCATAAGAGATCCCAACTGGTTGGAGTTCCCTGAACTTTTGTTGTGTCGTAAAGGATTCCGAGCGTACCCCAGAAATATGGGACAGTGTACTTGCCCTCCGGGTCATAAGCCGTCTTTTTAAAATCTTCATCAATGTATTGATAGTTTGGAATGTTGTCATAATCCAACTCTTCAACCCATCCCTCGTTAATCAGTCTTTCTATCATGTAATCACTTGAGATGATAAGGTCAAAATTTGTTGCTCCAGACTTGACCTTGGTGTACATGTCCTCAGGTGTTGGATAAATCTCATAATTTATTTTTACATCGTATGTATTTTCAAACTCATCCAAAAGGTCCATATCGATATATTCACCATAATTTAGCACATTAAGAACAACACTGTCTTTGTTTTCACCGCTGCAGCCTACAAATGCGAGCAAGAGAACGATTACGATAGTTACTGTGAGAATTGATTTTTTCATTTAATGACCTCCATTATTTTTTTGCCCTTCAACCAGGGCGGATCGTTTATTTATTAAGAACAGCAATATTAGAACCACTGTCAACATAAGCGTGGATAGTGCATTTATAGTTGGCTTAACACCCCTTCTTGCCATGGAATAGATGACTATCGAAAGATTGGTGACGCCTGATCCTGTTGTGAAAAAACTGATCACAAAGTCATCAATCGATAATGTAAAAGCGATTAGAAAACCAGTTATGATGCCGGGCATTATTTCAGGGATCACCACTTTTCTCAAAGCATACAACGGTGTCGCCCCTAAGTCCAGAGCAGCTTCAGTCAGGTGTTTGTTCAAGCTTTTCAGCTTTGGCATTACTGCCAGTATTACAAACGGTATATCAAATGTTATATGGGACAATAACATGGACAAAAATCCCAATCGCATATTTGTGGATAAATACAATATCATCAGAGATAAACCGGTAACAATATCTGGATTGACAACAGGTAGATAGTTTATATTCACCATGATTGCTTTAGGCGTTTTATTGAAATTGTATAACCCTATTGCTGATATAGTGCCAATGAATGTAGCAATCGTAGCGGCAAGAACAGCAACAATGACTGTGTAATACAAGGCTGTCTTTATGTCTCTGTCATTAAACAAGTCAATATACCATTTTAAGGTGAAACCACCCCATGTACCTCTCGAGGTTGAATCGTTGAATGAATAAGTAACAAGTACCAGGATCGGAGCATAAAGAAAAACGAATATTAAACCCATATAGATTTTATGAAGATTTCTCTTTACCATAGGCTTGAACCGCCCCCTTCCTTATCCACATCAAACCTATTCAATATAGACATGGAAACTAGTATAATCAACATCATCATGATTGCAACTGCGGATCCGAAGTTCCAGTCACCAGTGACCAGAAACAAATTTTCAATTAAAGTGCCGATATAAAGGCTTCGATTGCCACCTAAGAGTCTGGGGATGACGAATGAGCTCACAGCTGGCATAAAAACCATTATGATACCTGATATGACACCTGGAAGACTCAGTGGTAATATGACTTTTAAAAAGGTGGTTCTGTTATCTGCTCCCAAGTCATGAGATGCCTCAACCAAATGCTGGTCCATTTTGCTCAAAGCGGTATAAATCGGCAAGACCATAAAAGGTAAAAAATTGTAAACCATCCCGATAATAATGGCTGAATTGTTGTAAAGAAGCCTAAGGCTTGGCAATCCCAGCATATTTAAGAAATTATTGATAATGCCATTGTTCCCAAGTATTGTCATCCATGCGTAAGTTCTCAAAAGCATATTCATCCACATAGGCAGAATAAATAGTAACAAAACTGTGTTTCTGTGTTTAGAGTGGATTTTTGATATGATATAAGCAATCGGATATCCCAGAACCAAACAAAATATTGTAGATACGAGTGCAAGATTTATAGATCTGATGGTTACACCTATGTATAGAGGATCAAAAAAAAGTTTATAATTATTTAGTGTGAAGTTAATTGTCTTTATATTATTGACTTCCTTGGTTGTTATACTATACAAGAACACCAAAACAATGGGCAATACGATAAAGATAAACATCCATAGAACATAAGGGAAAGCGAAGAATTTTTGCTTTTTATTCATTCCACACCGCCTTTGACATAATATGAATATCTTCTGGAGTAAACTTCAGACCAACTCTATCTCCTACTTCAGATTGGTATGTGCTCTGTACAAGAATGTCAAAAGTGCCTACATTTACAATCATCTCATAATGAACACCCTTGAATATGGTTGATGTAACGGTGCCTTTAAGATAGCCTTCATTTTCAGGCACCATGACAATATCCTCAGGTCTTAATACGACATGTATGTTCTCATTTCTTGAGAATCCATAGTCTACACACTTGAAGGTTCTACCTAAAAAAGTCACTAGATAGTCTTCATTCATGATACCATCTATGATATTGCTTTCGCCGATGAAGTCTGCTACAAAGGCATTCTCAGGCTCATTGTAAATATCGACAGGTGTCCCAATTTGCTGTATCTCTCCATTGTTCATAACAACAACCGTATCTGACATGGTCAATGCTTCTTCCTGATCATGTGTCACATATACAAATGTTATACCTACCTCTCTTTGCATGTGCTTCAACTCAAGTTGCATTTCTTTCCTGAGTTTAAGGTCCAATGCCCCCAAAGGCTCATCGAGAAGCAAAACCTTCGGTTTGTTTATAAGAGCTCTAGCAATAGCTATCCGTTGCTGTTGCCCACCTGACAAAGAAT
Source organism: uncultured Clostridia bacterium (assembly GCA_927435965.1). Lineage (GTDB taxonomy): Bacteria > Bacillota > Clostridia > Tissierellales > Dethiosulfatibacteraceae > 38-11. The sequence goes on along the minus strand of CAKMKB010000244.1, from coordinate 23,147 downwards.
CTATGTTACGTGTTTCAAAGCCCTCCAGATTAACTAGCTTCAGCATCTTTTTGACTTCTTCTTTAATAGTGGCATCGTTGATTTTTTTGATGCGTAGACCAAATGCAATGTTCTCATATATGTTGAGATGAGGAAATAATGCATACTTTTGAAAGACAGTGTTTATTTGCCTTTTATGCGGAGGCACATTGTTGATGTTTTTACCCTCAAAAAACAGATCTCCTTCTGTTGGAAATTCAAAGCCACCAAGTATTCTCAAAGTGGTCGTTTTTCCACAGCCACTTGGTCCCAAAAGTGTCAAGAATTCATTCTCATTGACATATAGGTTGATTTTATTCAGAACCCTGACATCATAATCTTTAGATATGTTTTTTAATTCGATGATTTTATTGCCCAAGGTGGCCTCCTTTAAAAATAAGGTGGGGTACTGACCCATAGTATTCTTGCAATGTTTTTCCCGGGATTTGATATATAATGAGTATTTCTTGTTTTAAAATAAAAGCTCTCGCCTTTTTTGACTTTGTGTTTTTCTTCGCCATAATGAAGATAGATGCTTCCAGATAAAACGAAACCGAATTCTTCTCCTTCATGAGGATGATCAGGCTTGGTTTCACTGAAACTCTCCAGCTCAACAAGTATAGGTTCCATCATGTTTTTCTGTGCATTGGGGATAATCCAGTTGATAGTATATGAACCATCAAATTCTTTGACAAAAACGTCTTCATTTCTAAAAACCATCTTCTCTTCTTCAGCTTCACTGAAAAAATTACTTAAACTTGAACCTAGCGATTCCAATAGGTCTATCAATGTGGCTATGGACGGTGATGTCAGATCCCTTTCAAGTTGAGATATATAACCCTTGGTCAGTTCACATCTATCAGCTAACTCTTCCTGTGTTAAACCCCGGCGTACTCTCAGAGTTTTAATCTTTTCGCCGATTTCCATTTTGCACCCCTTTTTTTTATTAAATAAAAAGTTTAGTAATATAAAACTTTTATTTAGCAAGACTATTATACTAACGACAATTTTCAATGTCAATGAAATAAGTGACGCAACAATTTGTTTTTCTAATTTAATTGAAATTTTTAACAAATTATCATAGAATAAGTAAGAAAGAAAAATGAAATCATATGAAAGCAGAAAGGTAGGCGAAGAATCAAATGACTGATAAGAAAACTATTTTTAGTGGCATACAACCATCGGGTGGACTGACGTTAGGAAATTATCTAGGTGCGATAAAAAACTGGGTATCTCTACAGGAATCATATAATTCCATATATTGCATCGTTGATTTGCACGCAATCACAGTGCCAAAAGAACCCAAAGACCTGAGGCGGAATACGCTGGAGGTTTTGGCAAACTATATCGCTTCAGGCCTAGATCCTGAAAAGAACATACTATTCATTCAGTCACATGTATCAGCCCATGCTGAATTGGCATGGATTCTGGATTGCTTCGCTTATATTGGAGAGTTGAGCAGAATGACTCAGTTCAAAGATAAGTCAAAAAAGAATGAAGGAAATATAACAGCTGGTTTGTTCAATTATCCTGCACTTATGGCTGCGGACATATTGCTTTACAATACTGATTTGGTACCGGTCGGGGAAGATCAGCGACAGCATCTTGAATTGTCAAGGGACATCGCTCAGAGATTTAACAATAGATTCAGTCCAACATTTACAGTCCCAGAGCCATATATATCTAAAGTTGGCGCTAAGGTTATGAGTCTGCAGGACCCGACAAGCAAAATGTCAAAATCTGATGATAATGAAAACTCTTTTATTCTACTTAATGATAAGCCCGATGATATAATGCGTAAATTTAAACGGGCTGTTACAGATTCCTTAGGAGTGGTAGAGTATTCGAACGAACAACCTGGCATTAAAAACATGATAGATATCATATCGAAAATAACAGAAGAACCGGTCCAACAGATTGTCGATAGATATAGTGGAAGAGGATACGCTGATTTCAAGGTGGAGACAGCTGAAGTAGTTATTGAGGAGTTGAGACCCATCAGAGAAGAAGCTGACAAGCTGATGAAAGATAAGGAATACCTTCAAAAAATTTATCAGTCAGGTGCTGAAAAAGCTGAAGAGATTGCACGAAAGACATTGAGAAAGGTCTATAAGAAAGTTGGATTCGTTCCAAGATATTGACAGAGCTTAGTTATTTTGGTAGTATTGTCTCAAACATAATACAAATACGTTGAAGAAGAGGAGTAGACATCAAAACTTTGAGAGATTGGGATCCTAGGCTGAAATATCCCATAAGTCAATTGATGTTGAAGGTAGCTTTGGAGTAGATAATCTGAGTTTAGTAGGATTATCCGGCTATGCCGTTAAAGAATCAAGAGCCAATTGGAATTAAGGTGGTACCGCGGGTTTTCTCGTCCTTTAGAGAAGGCTCGTTTTTTGTTTTTGAATAAGCTTTGGGAGGTGTAGTTTGTATTATTTTGGAATGGTGTTGTTCGCATCCGGTATGGTAGTGGTATTTGGTTCAGACAGATTTTTCAAGAAAGGCAAGATAAAGGATTTGAAGTCCTTGCTGAAAATAAAATCTGCTGGATTGGGACTGACAGTATTAGGAATGATTATTATGATTTACAACTATAGATAAGAGGTGATAGATTTGGAAAACTTAGCTAAAGCTTATGATCCGAAAGAATTTGAAGAAAAAACTTATAAGATGTGGGAAGAAGAAGGTCATTTTCATGCAAAGGTCAATCCTGACAAAGAACCCTTTACAATTGTGATACCGCCACCCAACATCACAGGACAGCTCCATATGGGGCACGCGCTTGACCACACCTTGCAGGATGTACTGATTAGATGGAAAAGGATGCAGGGTTATGAGGCATTGTGGCTCCCAGGTTCTGATCACGCCAGCATTGCGACTGAAGTTAAAGTGGTTGAGAGACTAATGGCAGAAGAAGGTAAAACCAAGGATGACATAGGCAGAGATGAGTTTCTAAAAAGAGCATGGCAATGGAAAGAAGAATTTGGTGGCAGAATAACGGAACAGATGCGGAAATTAGGAGACTCTTGTGACTGGGAAAGAGAAAGATTTACTATGGATGAAGGCTGCTCAAAGGCCGTCACCGAGGTTTTTATAAAACTGTATGAAAAAGACTTGATATACAAGGGAAACAGAATTATCAACTGGTGTCCAGACTGTCTGACCTCCATATCCGATGCTGAGGTTGAACACGAAGATAAACCAGGAAAATATTACTATGTCAAATACCCTTATACAGACAAACCGGATGAGTTTTTTATCATTGCAACAACACGACCAGAGACTATTTTTGGAGACACAGCTATTGCGGTACATCCAGAGGACGAGAGATACAAGCATCTAATAGGTAGAAAAGTATTGGTTCCTATCATTGACAGGGAGGTAGAAATTATTGCCGATGAGTACCCTGACATGACAAAAGGAACAGGTGCTCTTAAAGTAACACCATCACATGATCCCAATGATTTTGAAATAGGAATCAGACACAATCTTCTGCAAATATCATGCATGAATGAAGATGGTACAATGAACGAAAATGCTGGAAAATACGAGGGGCTTGACAGATACGATTGCAGAAAAGAATTTGTAAAGGAACTCCAGGAAAAAGGACTGATTCTGAAGATTGAGGATACAGAACATGCAGTAGGAACCTGCTATAGATGTGATACAGTAATAGAACCCAGACTATCTGATCAATGGTTTGTTAAAATGGAACCTCTAGCTGGACCGGCAATTGAAGCGGTCAGAAATAGGGAAACAGTATTTGTGCCTGAAAGATTTGAAAAAATCTATTATCATTGGTTGGAAAACATCAGAGACTGGTGCATATCGAGACAATTATGGTGGGGTCATCGCATACCTGCATATTATTGTAGTGATTGCGATGAGATGATGGTCCAACGAACTATGCCTGAAACATGTCAAAGCTGCGGAGGTTCACACATCCATCAAGATGAGGATGTTCTGGATACATGGTTCAGTTCAGCATTATGGCCTTTCTCTACTTTAGGGTGGCCTGATGAAACTCCCGAGCTGGAGTACTTTTATCCAACTGATGTACTGGTAACAGGATCCGATATTATTTTCTTCTGGATAGTCAGAATGATATTTTCTGGCATTGAGCAGATGGGTGAGGTTCCCTTCAGTCATGTGTTTGTCCATGGACTGGTAAGAGATGCAGATGGCAGAAAGATGAGTAAGTCCTTAGGCAATGGCGTTGACCCACTGGAGGTTATTGATCAATACGGCGCTGATGCATTGCGGTTTATGTTGATGATAGGCGTAACACCGGGAAATGATACCAGGTTTAAGATGGAAAGGCTGGAGTCAAGCAGGAATTTTGCCAATAAGCTGTGGAATGCCTCAAGATTTGTATTTATGAATCTGACCGATGATAATATCGATGAAGAAAAGGCTCTGAAAAACCTAAGGTTGGAAGATAAATGGATACTATCTAGAATCAATAATGAAATAGGCGAAGTAACCAGAAATTTTGAAAAATTTGAACTGGCAATTGCAATTCAAAAGATTTATGAGTTTATATGGAATGAGTATTGTGACTGGTATATAGAATTTGTTAAGCCAAGATTATACAGCGAAGACAATGAAGATAAAAACACTGTGAGATTTGTACTGACAAGTGTTATGAGGGACATGCTCAAACTGTTGCACCCTTTTATGCCTTTTATAACCGAAGAAATATGGAGCTACTTACCTGAAACGGATGAAAGGTTGATTGCATCTAAATGGCCTGAGTTCCATGATGAGAGAGTGTTCACGACTGAAGAAGAGCAAATAAAACTAGTGATGGATATAGTCAGAAGCATAAGAAACATTAAAGCGGAAATGGATGTATCACCATCTAAAAAAATAAGTGCTCAATTTATCCCTGGAAGCAAAAAGATTAAGCAATTGATTGAAGAGAGCAAAAGTTATTTCAAGACACTCACCAATATCGAGACAATAGGTTTTTCGGAAAACAAGGAGAGTCTTGGTGACAACATGGCATCATCCGTAATCGATGGCGTAGAGATATTCATACCGCTTACTGATCTGATTGATTATGATAAGGAGTTGGAGAGATTAACTAAAGAGAAAGAAAGATTGGACAGTGAAATAAAACGAGCATCAGGAAAAATCAATAATAAAAGCTTTGTTGACAAGGCACCTGAACAGGTTGTAGCTGCTGAGAAGGAGAAACTTCAAAAATATAATGAGATGTATGACAAGATTATCGAAAGGATCGACCAGATAAAAAAACAAATATAAATAAGTATTGAATAACAGAAATCAGCAAAGATGAGTCGGACATGTCCAATTACAATGGCTCATCGGTTGCTGATTTTTTTATGTTTATTCGGTTAATCTGGAATCTCTCGTCCTCATGAATTTAAAGAACAGGTAGGTTATATAGACTTTTGGTAAAAACTTCAGAAGATACTTTTTGCTGACCCAGTCCTTTTCGCTAAGTGATATAAAGTATGAAACGAGATTTATTTTATGGATATTGTTGAAATCGAGAGCTTTATAGAGACTTAAAAGTGATTTTCTGGATTCTAGAAAATCTATACTGGATTTTGTCTCCAGATACTTTGCAACAACTGCTTCATACAGCTCTGCACCACTGTAGACTTTAATTCTTTCAATTTCAAAAATCTCGGCTGCTATCTCAATACACGATTGGAGCATGGATTTGGTAGTTAGTCTGTCATTGGAGTATTCATAAAGTCTTTTTATCAACGAGTATCTCGCTGTTTTATTTGATTCTTCCGAGTCGTTTTGGATCCAGTCAAATATTTCGCTTAATTCATCATCGGTGATGGGATGCAGCAATTCAGATTCCTCATATTCATCTACACTGTGAGAAAAATAATACTTAACACCATACAACTCACCAAAAGACTTCATTGTATCCAAATATCCCATTTTGATACCGTGATTTATCTTCTCCTGATTAAATTCTAACGTGCCTAAGAGATCAGAGGAACTCTGTATTGTATGCAATGTATCGGCACCAACTTTTTCAGCGGTGTATTTTCGGTGGATACCAAAACCTGAAATGTCTACCACAATAATGTCTTTACAACCTGCTTTTATCATAAGTGGCACAGGCACATTGTCATAGACTGCGCCATCAACAAATTTCATACCATCGATGATTGTAGGCTTAAATATAGGCAAAGAAGCACTAGCCATTATATAATCAATCAGTTGACCTTCTGGAATCTCGTCTTTTAGCAGCATAACAGGTTTTAGATCAGATAGAGAAAAAGTGACCAACCCATAGTCAATGTCAGATGACCTTATTTTCTTCTCATCAAAGTACTGGTGCATCTTTTTTTTGAGCGGTGTTGTATCAAGACCCTTGTCTTTGACAGCTGCAACAAACAATTGCAGCGGACTGTCATCCTCAATCGAAATAAAGTCCTCAATTTTAATATTGGTCCAAATATCATAGGCAAGCTCGAAATCGTTTTGCACGTATAAAGCGCCGTTTATTGCACCAATCGAAGTGCCAGCAACGGCACAGATTTTAATATCGAGCTCCTTTAATGCCTTCCATGCACCAATCTCATAGCAACCTTTAGTACCGCCACCTGTCAAGACCAGTCCATATGTCTTATCCCTGCTGATTGGTTTTTCCATCATTTATTACCACCTAGTATTTGATAGTCTAATAATATCAAATGTCTTTGTTTTTAACAATACAAATCACTTTATTAGCGTTACTAACAATACTTATCTGCTTCAATTGAGTCAATGTAAATCTTATGGTATAATTCTAAAGATATAGAACTACAGATTATTGGGGGCAAGGATGTTAAAATTCAATTATCACAGCCATACAAACTACTGTGATGGCTTTAGTACTGCTGAAGATATGATTAAGTCTGCTATAGAAAAAGGGTTGAGCTATTATGGTATTTCTTCTCATGCACCTCTACCTTTTGATACAGACTGGATTATGAAAGATAGTGACCTGGAACATTATATTGATGAGATACTGAATCTAAAAGAAAAGTATAAAGACAAGATAACAGTTCTTGTGGGCTTGGAAGTAGATTATTTACCGGATTTTGAAATGTTTACAAAAAAAGATGAAATGAAAAGCGGAATCGATTATATCATAGGTTCAATCCATTTTCTTGGAAAGCTAAAAGATGCCTCACGATGGACTGTTGATTATGATAAGAGGGAATTTGAAAAAGGAATAAAAGAAAGCTTTAATGGGGACACCGTGTCTGCCGTCAAAACCTATTATAAGTTGATTGGTGATATGGCTGAAACGATGAAACCCGATATAATTGCACATCTAGATCTGATTAAGAAAAATAATTTGGACAACTATTTTTTTGATGAGAGTGAATCGTGGTATATTGAAACAGTCAGAAATTGTCTAAAAAGGATTTCCAACACCTCTTCAATTATCGAAATTAATACTGGTGGAGTCGCACGGGGATACATGACAGAGTTTTATCCCTCAGATTGGATACTAAAAGAAGTATTGGACATGAAAATTCCTGTCACAATCAGTAGCGATTCACACAAATCCGAAGACGTGGCATTTGGATTTGACGATGCTGTCCTGAAACTTGAGGCTATGGGATTTGAAAAAATCAGTTATTTGTCAGACAATGGCTGGCAAGAAGCGAATATAAGGAGCTTGAAATGGCAGAAAAAATAAAACTAATTGGAACAATCATATTTGCAACTTCTTTTGCAGTTAGCTTCGTTTTTCAGAGTTTGAGAGATAACGCTCTTGTCATAATAATTATGATTGGGAGCCTTCTTGCTACTGCCGCTGGCTATCATATGGCATACATGGAAAAAGAGAAGCAAAAAATCAAAAACTCAATGATCCTATACAATGGCAGAATTAATACCATGGACAAAAACAACACTATCAAGAGTGCTGTTTTTATAGAAAACAACATAATAAAGGATTTGGGAACTTCTAAGTCAATTGTTAGAAAATATGGCATGAGAGCTGAGAGAAAGATTGATTTAGAGGGAAAGACAGTTTTACCGGGATTCAATGATTCGCATCTTCATCTTTGCGGATACGGAGAAAGCTTGGTAAATATTGATCTGACAGGAGTACGTTCCACTGACCAACTAATTCTTAAAGGAAGAGTGGCGATCGATAGCAACGAGTCTCAAGAAGGGGAGTGGCTTATCGGGAGAGGATGGAATCAGGAATTATTCGTTGACAAGAAGATGCCTTCTCGAGAGGATCTCGATTCAATAACAACTATGGTACCAATAGCATTCACTAGAGTCTGCAATCACATGACTGTCATCAACTCCAAAGCAGCTGAGCTTATTGGTATAGACAACCAGACACATGTAGTTGGTGGAGAGGTAGAAAGGACAGAAGATGGAATATTCACAGGAATGCTGAAAGAGAACGCCATGCTTCTAGTAAGAAATGGCATGAAAGAATCTTCGATGGAAGATGTTATGAGAACAATAGAGAGAGCCCAGGAAAAACTGATTTCTTTTGGAATAACCAGTGTTCAATCAGATGATCTACAATACATATCATCAGGGTGGGAGACGGTTATCAAAGCATATGCGACCCTCTGTAATGAGAAGAAGCTAAAAATTAGAGTCAATGAACAGTGTCTTTTTCATGATATAAATGAATTCAAGAGTTTTCTTGCTAAGGGTGGCCATGGAATCGAATTGGAGAAAAGATTCAGGACCGGACCACTAAAGCTTCTTGGTGATGGGTCTCTTGGAGGAAGAACCGCTCTACTATATGAACCTTACAGTGATGACATATCAAAAAAAGGCATTTCGGCTTTCTCTCGGGAACAGCTTGATGATTTTGTCAGTCTTGCTCATCAGAACAAAATGCCAGTTGCTGTTCATGCTATAGGTGATAGAATGATAGATATGGCGGTTGATGCAATTGATAAATCAAGAAAATCCAATAAGATTAAGAAAAGCATCTTTATGCGAGACGGCATTGTACATTGTCAGATTACGACTGAAACTATGCTGGACAGATTTAAAGACTTGGAACTCATAGCTTATATACAACCTGTCTTCACGACAAGTGACTGGAAAATAGCAGTTGACAGAGTGGGAGTTGAGCGAACAGCCACCTCATATAATTGGAAAACTATGATTAATAAAGGAATTCTTATCGCTATGGGAACTGATGCACCAGTCGAGAGTCCCAATCCTTTTGAAAACATCTACGCAGCTGTCACAAGAAAGGATTTTGACGGGCAACCACCAGAGGGTTGGATGCCGGAGCAAAAGCTGACAGTTGAAGAAGCCATCAGAGCCTATACCGATTATCCATCATACGCTAGTGGTGAAGATAAGGATAAGGGAACCTTGGAAAAAGGAAAACTGGCTGATTTAATCGTCATAAATAAGGACATCTTTGATCTGGACTTGGATGAAATAAGATATGTTTCTGTACATATGACAATGATTGATGGGGAAATCGTTTTTTTGAATAAAACAAATTAATAACGAGAATATAGAATAAATAGTTCGTGTATATACGAACTATTTATTTGCATATTTCAATTTTTGCATGAAAAAACGTTGACAGAAGCTAATTTTTTTTGTATTATGATACTACGTTATATTAGCTGAAGGAGTACTTAATGACTGATTCTGTCAAAAGAGTTTATGTAGAAAAGAAACCGGGATTTGATGTTGAAGGTCAGCATGTGCTTAATGACCTGATCAATAATCTGAAGATAGAAAAGATTGAAAAGGTAAGAATCATTAACAGATATGATATATCTAATATCACAAACGATTTATTCCATAAAAGTATTTATAATGTTTTTTCGGAAAGCAATCAGGATCTTGCTTATTTTAGTGAGATTGAATTGGGAAAATTTGCATTTGGTGTTGAGTATCTACCCGGTCAGTATGATCAAAGAGCGGATTCCGCTGCACAATGTGTGCAAATATTGAGTTCTGGTGACAGACCTCTTATTAAGTATGCGAAAATTATAGACTTGTATGGTGATCTCGATTTCGATGACCTAGCGAAAATTAAAAACTACTACATTAATCCGGTGGATTCAAGAGAGGCAAGTTTAAAAATGCCGATATCTTTAGAAGAGATATATCCTGAAGCACCGGATGTTCATATTATTGAGGGCTTTGTCCACATGACCGAAGAGGAGATTGAGTCATTAAGAGTTGAAAAAGGTTATGCTATGAGTAGCAAGGATTTGGTATTTTGCCAACAGTATTTCCGCGATACTGAGAATAGAAATCCTACTGTTACCGAACTCAAAGTTATAGATACTTACTGGTCTGATCACTGCAGACACACAACATTTCTGACAAGATTTAATCAGGTAAGCTTCGAAGAAGGAAATGTAGCTGAAGAGATTCAAAAGTCTTATCAAGATTATCTGGATATTAGAGACATAGTATATGAAAATCGGTCAAAGGACCAGTGTCTTATGGATATTGCCATTCTGGGGATGAAATATCTAAAAAAGACAGGAAAACTGGATGATCTGGAAGAATCAGATGAAAACAATGCCTGTTCTATAGAAACGACAGTAATAATTGATGGCGTTGAAGAAAAATGGCTTATCATGTTTAAAAACGAAACCCATAATCACCCGACAGAGATCGAGCCTTTTGGAGGAGCAGCTACCTGTCTGGGAGGTGCTATAAGGGATCCTCTTTCAGGTCGGTCATATGTCTATCAAGCTATGCGAATAACAGGAAGTGGTGATCCCACACAAAGCATTGATAATACCATAGCTGGGAAGCTGCCACAAAGAAAAATAACAACTGAAGCGGCACATGGCTATAGCTCCTATGGCAATCAGATTGGGCTGGCTACAGGAAAGGTTGAAGAGATATATCATAGTGGATATATCGCTAAGAGAATGGAAATAGGTGCTGTTATAGCAGCCGCACCGAAGGACAATATCGTCAGAGAAAAACCTCTGGATGGAGATTTGATTGTTCTGGTTGGTGGCAGAACTGGAAGAGATGGATGTGGTGGTGCAACAGGTTCATCAAAGGAGCATGACGAAGATTCTATTATGTTATGTGGATCAGAGGTTCAAAAGGGTAATGCGCCGGAAGAAAGGAAAATACAAAGACTTTTTAGAAACAAAGAACTCAGCAAATTGATCAAAAAATGCAATGATTTTGGGGCAGGCGGCGTTTCTGTAGCCATAGGAGAGCTGGCTGACAGCCTTGAAATTGACTTGGATAAGGTGCTCAAAAAGTATGAAGGGTTAGATGGAACGGAGCTTGCCATTTCAGAATCACAAGAAAGAATGGCTGTGGTATTGGCTCCTGATGATGTGGACAGATTTGTGATTCTGGCTGAGTCTGAAAATCTTGAAACTGCTGTAGTGGCAAAAGTGACGGATACCGGACGTCTGATTATGAAGTGGCGGGGTAAGGATATTCTCAATATTTCAAGAGAGTTTTTGGATACCAATGGTGTTATGGAAGAGTGCAATATCTTAGTTAAACAGCCATCAAAATATGATTATTATAGTATTTATGACATACAGCAAAATGAATCACTTGATCTGAAGCAACGCTGGTTGAAGAACTTACGCAACTTGAATGTAGCCGCTCAGAAAGGTCTGGTGGAGAGATTTGATTCTACTATAGGTTCAGGGACTGTATTGATGCCTTTTGGAGGAAAATACCAAATGACGCCAACAGAGGGTATGGTATCTAAAATCCCTTTGATAATAGGAGAAACTGATACCTGCACCATCATGGCACATGGTTTTGATCCTTATCTTTCAACTTGGAGCCCTTTCCATGGGGCACAATACGCCGTGATTCACTCTCTGGCAAAAATAGTGGCCATGGGTGGTGATTACAGGAAAGCAAGGTTGACTTTGCAGGAGTATTTTGAGAAATTGAACGATGACGAAGAGAAATGGGGCAAGCCGTTTTCTGCTCTGTTAGGAGCCTTTAGAGCACAGATGCAACTAAGTATTCCCGCTATTGGTGGCAAAGACAGCATGTCAGGTACGTTTAAAGATATTCATGTGCCCCCCACTTTGGTATCATTCGCAGTTTGCGTGGGTAGCTCAGAGAATATAATATCACCGGAGTTCAAGAAAGAAGGCTCTAAAGTAGGTCTAATCACACCAAAGAAAGATCACATGCATCTGCCCGACTTTGAAGATCTGAAGATAAAATTTGACACAATTGTTAATCTGATAGAACAAGGTGTGGTTATATCCGCGCATACGATTGGGTTTGGTGGATTGTCAGCAGCATTGTCTAAAATGTCATTTGGCAATAGAATTGGTTTCAAATCCAATCTCGATTTCAAAATAAATGAAACTTTTTTCCAAACGGATTATGGCAGTATTGTCATTGAAATGTCAGCAAACCAAAATGTTGAACACTTGCCAATAACCATAATTGGAGAAACAATAGCTGAACCGTATTTATATGTCGGTGGAATCGATCTAAAAATCGATGAAATGATGAAGCAATGGATGCAACCACTCAATGATGTTTTTCCTATAAAGGAAGATATAGACAATCCGGCAAGTGCATTCAGTTATACAAAAGGAAATAGGGTTTCCAGAAGTAATCATATTGCCAGACCGAGGGTTTTCATACCTGTATTTCCTGGGACGAATTGTGAGTATGATACAGCGAAAGCATTCGAAAAAGCAGGGGGAATGGTTGACACATTTGTGTTTAAAAATATTAACCCAGGAGTTCTTGATGAATCAATAAGACAGATGGCTAAAAGAATTGGAGAGGCACAAATCATAGCGATACCAGGCGGTTTTAGCGCAGGAGATGAACCGGAGGGATCAGGCAAATTTATAACATCTGTTTTTAAAAATCCGCTGATCCAACATGAAGTCATGGATTTGATCAAAAATAGAGACGGTTTGATACTAGGCATATGCAACGGATTCCAAGCACTGATCAAACTTGGTTTGTTACAATATGGTGAAATCAGGGATCTGGAAGACACAGCGCCTACTTTGACCTACAATAGCATTGGCAGGCATATATCAACCTTCGTCAATACTAAGATCTCATCAAATCTATCACCTTGGTTCAATAATTGTCATGTTGGAGACATATACTCAATTCCTGTCTCTCATGGTGAAGGTCGGTTTGTTGCAAATGACCATTGGATTTCAAGATTGCAGGAGAATGGCCAAATAGCAGCTCAGTACGTTGATATCAATGGAAATGTATCTTGCGACGGCCTTTACAACCCGAATGGATCGACAGAGGCTATAGAGGCGATTACAAGCCCAGATGGCAGAATACTCGGAAAGATGGCACATTCAGAAAGAATTGGCGACAATTTATACAAGAATATACCTGGCAAAAAAGATCAGGGAATATTTGTAGCAGGCATAAAATACTATTTGTAAAATGGAGGAAGAAATGAAAATTGCCATTATCATGGGAAGCGATTCCGATTTCCCGATTGTCTCAAAAGCTTTGGAAGTACTGGAAAAATTTGGTGTTGAATATGATGTTAGAGTATTATCTGCTCATAGGACGCCATTTGAAGCGTTGGAATTTGCAAAAAATGCAGAGGCTAACTATGAACTGATTATAGGGGCTGCCGGTAAGGCGGCACATTTACCGGGAGTGCTTGCCGGTGTATCGTGTCTACCTGTGATTGGATTACCAATTAAATCATCCACTATGGATGGACTGGATTCACTGCTTTCTATTGTTCAGATGCCAAGCGGCGTGCCTGTTGCCACAGTAGCTATTGATGGCGCTGAAAATGCGGCACTGTTGGCGGTTCAAATACTGTCAGTGAAATATGAGATTCTTAGAACCAGATACAAAGCTTATAAGATTGAAATGGCTGATAAAGTCAAAGCAAAAGATAAAGCGTTACAAGAAAAATTAGGTCGATAGGAGATAAAACATGAAAAAGCTGGAAATGTTATATGAAGGAAAGGCAAAAAAAGTTTTCAAGACAGATGATGACAAAAAATACATCGTGGATTATAAAGACGATGCAACTGCATTCAATGGCGAAAAAAAGGGTACGATTTTAGGAAAGGGTGTAGTCAACAACAAAATGTCAGCAGCCATGTTTTTAATGCTGGAGGAAAAAGGAATAAAAACTCATTTCCTGGAATTGCTGAGTGATAGGGAAGCATTGGTAAAGGCGGTAAGAATTCTGCCTATAGAGGTTATAGTAAGAAATGTGGTGGCAGGATCTTTTGCTAAAAGATTAGGCTTAGAGGAAGGAACCGAGATCAAAGAAACCATACTTGAGTTTTGTTATAAAAGTGATGAACTCGGAGACCCAATCATTAATGACTATCACATCTACGCATTGGAATTGGCTACCAGAGAACAAATTGAAAAGATAAAAACAGATACTTTCAAGATAAATGACATAATGAAGGCATATTTCAGAGAAAAGGGAATTAAACTGGTAGATTTTAAACTGGAATTCGGGCTATATGATGGAGAGGTAATATTAGCAGATGAGATTTCTCCTGATACCTGCAGATTATGGGATCTTGCAACCAATAAAAAACTTGATAAAGATAGATTCAGAAGAGATCTGGGAGATGTCGAAGAGACATACCAAGAAGTATTAAAGAGAATTCAAGGTTAGGTGAAAAATGTTCGACAAAATATTTGGTGACGATAAATTACATGAAGAGTGTGGAGTAGTAGGCGTTTATTCCAGCAGGCAGGAAATTGTATCCCAGTTAGCCTATTATGGATTATTTTCTCTACAGCATAGGGGACAGGAAAGTGCTGGAATCGCAGTTAAATGCGGTGGTGGCATCGAATATCATAAAGATATGGGGCTTGTGGCAGAGGTTTTTGACGATAAGATTTTAGATAAGCTTATTGGGGGAATGGCAACAGGTCATGTCAGATACTCAACGACTGGCGATAGCTTGAAGGAGAATGCTCAACCCTTGGTTGTCAAGTATAAGAAGGGCTCATTGGCTATTTCTCATAACGGCAATCTGACAAATGCAGAAGCCTTAAGAGAGATGCTGGAAGATTCAGGCGTCATATTTCAAACATCAACCGATACGGAAGTGATAGCCAATCTATTGGCTAGAAACTTCAAGGGAGACATGGTCAAGTCTGTCAGAAATATTATGGAGATTATCAAAGGGGCCTTTGCATTTGTCATCATGACAGAAAGGGAATTGATTGGCATCAGAGATTCTTTCGGTCTGAGGCCATTATGTCTAGGGAAAAGGGACGATGGCTATCTGTTTGCATCTGAGAGTTGTGCTATATCTGCCATGGGGGGAGAATTTGTAAGAGATATCGAACCGGGTGAAATCGTAGTAATAAATGATGAGGGCATAACCAGTATACCAAGTGGTATGTTTGTCAGAAAAAAATCATGTATATTTGAGTTTATATATTTTGCCAGACCGGATAGCAATATTGATGGAATAAATGTCTACCAGACTAGATATAATAGCGGCGTGGAATTAGCTAAAGAATCACCAGTGGAAGCTGACCTGGTATTTTCAGTTCCCGATTCAGGAACGCCTGCTGCCATTGGATATGCTCTACATCTGGGCATACCATATGGTCTCGGATTAATTAAAAACAGATACGCTAAGAGAACTTTCATTGAACCAAATCAGGAACTGCGAGACGAGGGCGTTAAAATAAAACTCAGTGTTCTTTCCGAAATTGTAAAAGGTAAAAGAGTGGTCATGGTTGATGATTCAATCGTTCGAGGCACCACAAGCAAAAGAATTGTCCAGATGGTTAAGGATGCCGGAGCCAAGGAGGTCCATGTCAGAATCGCATCTCCTCCGGTTAAATACTCCTGTTTTTTTGGAATCGATACACCATTTAGGAGATTTTTGATTGGGGCTTCAAAAACAGAATCCGAAATCCAAACTTTTTTAGGAGCTGATTCGCTTCATTATCTCAGCATTCAAGGATTGCTTAAATCAACCGGTCAGGAAAACGGATTTTGTCTGGCTTGTTTGGATGGGGATTATCCAATGGCTGTGCCAAATCATGACGGTCAGGAGAAAATGATATGAAAGATGGATTGACCTATAAAGATTCAGGTGTGGACAAGGATGCGGGATACGAATCTGTTCAACTAATGCGTGAACATGTGAAAAAGACATTTACAAAAGGAGTTCTGTCAGATATTGGCGGGTTTGGTGGTCTTTTTCAACTCGATAAAGAAGCATATGATGAACCTGTTCTAGTAGCTGGTACTGATGGCGTCGGGACTAAGCTGATGGTAGCGTTTATGATGGACAAACATGACACAATAGGTGAAGATGCTGTTGCTATGTGTGTGAATGATGTAATTTGCCAAGGGGCAAAGCCACTGTTTTTTCTGGATTATATTGCAACCGGAAAACTGGAACCATCAAAAGCAGCAGATATTGTAAGAGGTATTGCCAATGGCTGTGTCAAAGCCAAAGCCGCTCTAATAGGAGGCGAAACTGCAGAAATGCCGGGATTGTATGGTAAGGGTGAATATGATGTGGCAGGATTCTGTGTTGGGGTCGTCGATAAAAAAAAGATAATAACCGGTGAAAAAATAAAAGCTGGTGATTTGCTTATAGGACTGCCATCAAGTGGGCTTCACTCCAATGGCTATTCATTGGTCAGGAAGCTATTTTTTGATATCTTGGGCTGGAAAATTGACAAATACATTGATGAACTGGGTAGTACATTAGGGGAGGCTCTTATGGTTCCTACCAGAATTTATGCCGAGACAATCGTTGATTTGTTAGAAAAATTTGATATAAAAGGAATGAGCCATATAACAGGTGGTGGTTTCTACGAGAACATTCCAAGAATGATTCCTGATGGTTTATCAGCAGATATCATCACACAGCATGTCAATATACCTCCAATACTGAAAATGATACAAAGAGAGGGTAATATTGCCTTGGATGAAATGTATTCGACTTTCAATATGGGAATCGGTATTGTTTTAGCAGTAAAAAAAGATGATTTCGACTTGATCATGAAGTATTTGACGTATAAGGGAGAAAAACCAGTTTTTTTAGGTGAAATCAATAACAGAGATGGAGAATTGAAGATATGTCACCAGTAAGAATTGCAGTACTGATATCAGGTTCCGGCTCAAATCTACAGGCTATAATTGATAAATTGGAAAGAAATGACATAAATGGTGAATTAGTTGTTGTGATTTCCAACAAAGAGAATGCTTTTGGACTGGAAAGGGCAAAAAAACATAATATTGAAGCCCTTTTGATAGACAGTAAAACAGTCGATAAGGATGAATACAATAGTTTGGTATTGATCGCTTTAACTGAAAGGAATGTTGAATTGGTGGTACTGGCAGGATATTTGAAAATTATTGATAAAAAAATCATTGAAGTGTATAAAGATAGGATTATCAACATTCATCCCTCTCTTATACCTTCTTTTTGTGGTAAGGGTTTCTATGGCTTGAAGGTTCATCAAAGTGCTGTAGATTACGGCGTCAAAATAAGTGGTGCAACAGTTCATTTTGTAGATGAGAAGGCAGATAACGGACCTATTATTCTGCAAAAATCCATATCGGTGGATTTTGACGATACGGCGGAGTCATTGCAAAGAAAAATCCTTACAATTGAGCATGAACTGCTTCCTGAGGCTGTTAAACTATTTTGTGATAAAAAGCTAAAAGTATTAGGACGTAAGGTATCAATCAGTGAATAAATTGGAGGACTAAATGAGAGCGCTAATAAGTGTTTCAAATAAAGAAGGGATTATAGATTTTGCAAAACGATTGTCTGATTTGGGAATTGAAATAATATCCACAGGCGGAACTGCCAAAAGCATTTCAGATGCAGGTATTCCTGTCATTGGAATATCCGATGTGACAGGATTTCCAGAATGTCTTGACGGCAGGGTTAAAACGCTTCACCCTAAAATACATGGCGGGCTTTTGGCAATTAGAAAGAACAAAGACCACATGAAACAGATTCAGGATTTGAACATTGAGCTTATTGATTTAGTGGTTGTCAATCTTTATCCATTCAAGGAAACCATTTTGAAAGAGGGTGTAACAAGAGAAGAAGCAATCGAGAACATTGACATTGGTGGTCCTACAATGCTGAGATCAGCTGCTAAGAATTATCAGGATGTATCAGTTGTTGTGGATCCTAGTGATTATGCACTTATTGCTAAGCAACTGGAAGCAGGGGGACAGGTATCTCAAGATACAAAGTTTTATCTTGCCTCAAAAGTATTTGAACACACAGCATCCTACGATGCATTGATAGCTGAGTACTTTAGAACTGAGAGGAAAGACAATGAGTTGCCTCAAAATCTGACTCTGACATATGAAAAGGTTCAGGAAATGAGATATGGAGAAAATCCTCACCAGAAGGCAGCTTTTTATTCTGAAATCAGGAATGTTAAAGGCTATTTGAATAATGCCATTCAACTCCATGGCAAGGAGTTATCGTTCAACAATATCAATGATACAAACGGTGCTTTAGAGTTGTTAAAAGAGTTTGATGAACCAACCATAGTCGCGTGCAAACACGCCAATCCTTGTGGAGTAGGAAGCGATGACAGCATTTTAGAAGCATATAAGAAGGCCTATCAATCAGATCCGGTTTCGATATTTGGAGGAATTGTGGTTTCCAACAGAGAAATTGAGGAGACAACTGCTGAAGAAATCAACAAAACATTTATTGAAATAATTACTGCGCCATCTTTTACAGAAAAAGCTTTGGAGATCTTAAGAAGCAAGAAAAACATTCGGGTGTTAAAGGTTGCCAATATTGATGAAAAACAGCCAAATACAGCAACTGACCTTAAAAAGGTTGGTGGCGGATTGTTGGTTCAGACAATTGATTTAGATCTTTTTTCAGAGGATGGGTATAAAACTGTAACGAATAGGAAACCGTCAGACGCGGAAATACAGGACCTGATGTTTGCATGGAAAGTGGTGAAGCACACGAAATCAAATGGCATTACTATAGCCAAAAACAGACAGACAATAGGGAATGGACCAGGACAGGTCAGCAGGATATGGGCTTGTAAACAAGCGATAGAACATGGCATAGAGTATTTTGGATTGGATGTTGTCAATGGTTCTGTATTAGCATCAGACGCTTTCTTCCCTTTTTCAGATTCAGTGGAGGAAGCGATAAAAGCCGGAATTACAGCAATTATACAACCCGGTGGATCTGTGAGAGATGAAGAAGTCATTAAAGCATGTGACGATGCAGGGATTGCCATGCTGTTTACAGGCATGAGACATTTCAAACATTAGGAGATGGGATATGAGAGTATTAGTTGTTGGAAATGGTGGAAGAGAACACGCAATTTGTTGGAAAATCAGTCAAAGCCCTTTAGTAGACAAACTATTTTGTGTTCCGGGAAACGCAGGAATACAGAAGATAGCTGAATGCATTGATTTTTCAGTTGATGATATACAAGGAATAACGGGGTTTGCTGACGATAATGCAATAGATTTAACTGTGATAGGTCCAGAGGTGCCTTTGGTGCTAGGATTGGCAGATAGCCTTAAACAAAAGGGATTGAAAGCTTTCGGGCCAGACAGGAGAGCAGCAAGATTTGAAGGCAGCAAGGCTTATTCCAAGGATTTTATGGCAAAATATAATATTCCGACAGCGCAATATGGCGTTTTTACTAATGCTGATGATGCTTTGCAAGCCCTTAGCCGGTTTGATATACCGATTGTCGTTAAGGCTGATGGCCTTGCTGCAGGTAAAGGTGTTTTGATTTGCGAGAGTAAAAACGAAGCTGAAGAAGCGATTATAGAGATAATGCAAAAACACCAGTTTGGAGAAGCAGGTGATCAAATCGTTATTGAAGAATTTCTGACAGGAACAGAAGCCTCGCTATTGTGTTTTGTGGATGGTATTAATATCATCCCAATGGAAAGTGCAAGAGATTATAAAAAAGCATACGATGGTGATAAAGGACTGAACACAGGTGGTATGGGCTGCTTTTCGCCCAATCCAATATATACAGAGAAACTAAAAACATACATAGACAGATACATACTGTCAAATATAAAAATGGGCTTGCAAAAAGAAAGCATAGATTTTCGTGGTGTTTTGTTTATAGGATTGATGATTGAAAATGATGAAGCCAAGGTTTTGGAGTTCAATGTCAGATTTGGTGATCCAGAGACTCAGGTGATCTTACCAAGATTAGAGTCAGATCTAATCGAAATAATGATGAAAGTAGTAGATGGAAATCTGCATGAAAGTGACCTGGTCTGGACGGATAAAGAAACTGTTGCAGTTGTAATCGCCTCAGGTGGCTACCCCAACGACTATGAAAAGGGGAAGATAATTAGTGGGTTGGATACAATGGACGATGATATCATGATATTTCATGCAGGCACTGCCCTCAAAGATGGTAAAGTTGTCACAAACGGCGGCAGAGTGATGGCAGTCACTTGTATAGAAGAAAACGTTGAAAAGGCAAGAGATAAGATATATAATAGCATTGATAAGATAATATTCGATAAGATGCAGTATAGAACTGATATAGCAAAATTATAAAATAAGGCAATAGAATGCTCTATTGCTTTTTATGTATGATTTGACTAAATCAATAGAGTAGGAGGGGAAATGCAAAATTTAAATGATTTGAGACTAGCTGTCCTGATAGATGCGGACAATATTCCTTACAAAAAAGTCAAGGAAATGATGGAAGAAGTTGCTTTGTATGGAATTCCGACCTTTAAGAGAATTTATGGAGACTGGACTCAGCCAAATTTGATTGGATGGAAAAAGGTACTGTTGGAAAATGCCATCACACCAATTCAACAATACAGCTATACCGTTGGTAAAAATTCAAGTGACTCAGCTCTCATTATAGATGCTATGGATATCCTTTATTCAGGTAAAGTGGATGGATTTTGCATTGTATCAAGCGATAGTGACTTCACAAGACTGGCAATCCGATTAAGGGAAGCGGGTATGAAAGTTATCGGGATTGGTGAAAAGAAAACACCTAATCCATTCATCATTGCATGTGACAAGTTCATTTATCTGGAAGTTCTCCAAAACCAGGGAGAAAATACCGAAGTTGAAGAAAAAGAAAACAACAAGATTGAGCCAAAACAAAAACGCAAGAATATCAAAATCAGAATGCCGGAAAATATAGTTGTATCTATAAAAAACACCATAGATACAGTGGCTGATGATGATGGATGGGCATTTTTAGGCGATGTTGGAAATTTAATCTTAAAGAAAAAGCCGGATTTTGATCCTAGAAATTATGGCTACCAAAAACTGTCCACGTTGATAAAAAGCATCAAAACTATCAGCGTTGATCAAAGAGAAAGTGGCAGTAAATACGTGAAGCACATTTTTGTAAAGAATCTTGACAAATAAGATATGGAGAACTATTGATGAATAAAAAAAAGATGCTGAAAAAAGCAATAAGATGCTCAATCATATTGCTATTTTTGGCTATATTATTGCCCAATCTTGTTGTCGAGTTTGGCACCACAAAATTTACCTATGATCAAGTGGAAGAAATTCCTTATAACAAAGTTGGTCTGGTGCTTGGAACGACCAAGAACACAGTTTCAGGCTATTTGAATCCCTATTATGTCTATAGAATATCTGCAGCTGTAGAGCTCTATAATAGTGGCAAAATCGATTACCTGCTAGTGAGTGGCGACAACTCTGAGATAAATTATAACGAGCCGATTTCAATGATGAATGACTTGATTGAGCAGGGCATTCCGGAGAATAGGATATATTTAGATTATGCGGGATTCAGAACACTAGATTCTATTGTTCGCAGCAAGGAGATATTCGGACAAGATTCGATCACTGTTATATCTCAGGAATTCCATAATAAAAGAGCCATATCCATTGCACATTTCAAAGGTATAGAAGCAGTAGGGTATAACGCTAAGGATGTCAGCTTCAGAATTGGACTTAAAACGAATATCAGAGAGGTTTTTGCCAGGGTTAAAATGGTATATGATTTGATTTTTAATAAGCAACCAAGATTTCTTGGTGAAACCATTGATATTTAACAGGAGATATTATGAAGGTAGCGATTTTTGACTCAGGAGTAGGCGGGTTGACAGTATTACATTCGGCAATGAAACAGATGCCTTACAATGAATATATATATTACGCTGATCTGGATAATGTGCCCTATGGCAATAAGGACAAAGATGTGGTAAATGATCTTACTTTTAGGGCGGTTGAGCAGATTTATGACTTGGGTGTGGATGCTATTGTATTGGCTTGCAACACAGCCACCAGTATCTCAGCTAATCTTTTGAGGAGCAAGTATGACATACCTATTGTTGGTATGGAACCGGCTGTCAAACCGGCAGTCATGAACTCCTTCGGTAAAAGGGTGTTGGTTTTGGCTACAGAACTAACTTTGAAGGAGAGTAAACTCAGAAATCTCATCAACCGACTGGATGCGAAAGATAAAGTGGATCTATTACCAATGTCTGAATTAGTCGATTTCGCTGAAGAAATGATTTTTGAGGGTGAACGTGTAAAGGCCTTGTTGGATCAAAAATTTAGCGACATTGATTTATCGGTTTATAAAACAGTTGTTCTTGGATGTACACACTTCATTTATTTTAAGAAAACAATAGAACAATACTTTCATTATTCTATAGATGTTATCGATGGCAATCAGGGTACGGTCAATCATCTTGAGAGCATACTGCTAGGGATTGACAAGGGAAGCAATTCCAAAAAAGAGAAGAAATCTGTTCTATACTATGTTTCAGGTAGGAAAGTTAAATCCTCAACCTTTGAGGGATATATGAAATATTTAGAAAAGCTTAATACCTAAAAAAAGGGGCTGCGATTGCAGCCCCTCAGATTGATTACAAACCCGTATGAAATTTTCATTTTCTTACGGGTTTTTCCATTGTTTGCCTGATCAAACGGAAATTTTTAGATAAAATCTAAAAATAACCTTTTCTATGATGGCATTTCTCAAAAATAAAAAAACATGAAGAAATCTTGCTATCTTCTTCATGTTATATGCCGCTGCTGACATATAACTTTGCTCTCTGATGCCATCGATAACATCTATAGAATAATGAAAGTATTGTTCTATTGTTTTCTTAAAATAAATGAAGTGTGTACATCCAAGAACAACTGTTTTATAAACCGATAAATCAATGTCGCTAAATTTTTGATCCA
>CAKMKB010000243.1:0-3993 GCA_927435965.1 uncultured Clostridia bacterium | reverse complement strand
ACATGAAAGAGACTTTCTTTTTATATTTTTTTCCTACAATAACTTTACGCTAAGATTAAAGAGTTGGAAGTGATTAAAATAAACTATAAAAATATCCGACACTTTGGTGTTTTAAATTGTATTAGTAGTGAAAGGAGGGCGAAGCGATGACTAAATCTTTGTTACGTACGGACAAAGAGATTGCAGAAATATACAAGCGACATAGATTGACAGTTTATCGTGTCTGCTTTGCTTATATGAAGAACCCTGCTGATACCGAGGATGCTGTTCAGGATACATTTATTCAACTGATAAAGGCTGGGGCTCCATTTGATAGCGAAGAGCACGAAAAGGCATGGCTCATCCGAACCGCGACGAACCTGTGCAAGAACGTCTTGAAGAACTGGTGGCGCAAACGTATAAATCTGGAGGACTACGAAAACAATCAAGGGAATGGAAATATCGAAATCGACGAAACACTAAGTGTGGTTATGGATCTACCCGATAAATACAAAACGGTTGTTTACCTGTATTATTACGAGGGCTATACCAGTGTTGATATTTCAGAAATTCTTGGCAAACCGCAATCTACAATCCGTAACTACCTACATGAGGCGCGTAGCGTTCTCCGAGAAAAATTAGGGAGTGATTTTAATGAAAAATAAACAAATCATAGATTCGTGGAATAAAGTGAATCCAGACAGCACAGCCGATGAACGTATGCTAGCTTCGATTCTCGCCCGTAACCATTATGGCAAAACTGTAAAGAAAAAGTGGTTAGCACCAAGTGCTGCCAGCTTGGTATTAGTGATAGCTATTACAATACCATTTTTGAACAATGGCAGCGGGGATTTTGATCTGAAACTGTCCGACAGCGGAATAAAAGTCAACTACACAGACAAAGTCCTCTCTGAAAATCAGAGCTCAGAATTAGTTTACCTCACAGAGCATGAGCTTTTGTCAGGCAGTATTGATCAATACAAGGTTGTTGTCTTTGAAGGAACGATCAAGAGTGTTGCCAATATTAAACTGGACTTTGGTAAAACTGAATTTTATCGTGCAATAGCTCAAATTGAGGTTACAGAAGCAATTCGCGGTGACTTGGCTGTTGGGTATGTCATATCTGTGTTGTTGCCAAACCCTATTGACTCGAATACGCAGGTTACTGATACACTCGTGACTTCTCAAATGAGTGCAGGAACAAAAGGGATCTTCATGCCGATGCTTTATGATGTAACATCGATTTACAGTACAAATGAAAAAACACTGTATCTAATAGAGATTGCTGAAGCTGGCTTCTCAGACGGTCAGAGATGGGCATTTCTTGAAACCCAGAATGGTCTGTTATACGCTAACGACGCATATCCGTCATTCTCTGACGTAGAGAGTCTTGAAGACGTTAAAGAAATCATTCTCTCAAAATTCAATAGCAATTAGTGAATATATTCCTATTATCAATAATGGTCATTATCTTGTGCTTCAAGATTTTGAACGATCCCTCGCAACAATCTGCCTAAAAAATCTGAGCCCGTGATGATTTTACGCTCATCTCCCCACAGTATGATTATGTCTTCATCAATCACATCATCATCTTTATGCTGTGGGTTTACTGTGAGATGAGGTAAAATGCTACCCAGAGTTCTATCTGCATCTTCCAGCACAATCGGTTTATGGCAATGAAGAATTGGACTAGAGTGTTCAGGATTAGAATACACATCTCGCAAATACCTGTCTACATTCATAATTAAACGAGGTGTGTCTTTTTTGTCGGTGAACACCACCCATTTCTTGCCGGACGAAAGAATCTCTTTTGTCCACGTGGTTTCTTCCTCAGTTCCTCTGATTGGGAACAACGGTTTACCGTTTATGAAAGGAAGCATAATCACACTGTCGGGACTCAATATCTCACCTTCATCACCCAATAGGCGATCATCCAAGTCAAGAAAATTCAGAACACCTTTTCCTTCTGTTTTATTAATTTCCGAACCTGATGTGTTCATGTGCAACTTAACCAGTTCGCGGAAATCCTGTTCTCCATAAAAAGGAACGGCTTCCTTTCCTAACCAATGGTCCAGAATGAAGGCCGTCGGCTTTGCCACGGGATAAAGTAGTATTTGATAAAATCGAATTACAGGTGATAGCTTAGATGCAATTCTCAAGGCATGACGGGAAAAATAAGCCTGTGGAATAATCTCGCCTACAATGGTAATAATAATCGTCGAAAATAGAAACGCTGAAATACCAGCCAAGACAGAGCCTGACAACAACGCTAACAGTACATTTACCGACACGTTGCCCCACAGAATTGTCACCAGCAGAAAATTGGCGTTTTCACGAAGATGGAGTATTTTTATGGCGTCCGCATTCTCTTTCTCCACTTCCAGCTGCAACCTCAATTTGCTGATGCTGAAAAAAGCCAAGTTCAGACCAGAAAACATAGCTGATTGAGATAGACACAGAAATATACCAAACCAAATAATGAGCTTCATAAACTTCTTCCTTTCTATTACAGGTTTTTATACCAGTTTAAATACACATATATTTAGTATTCATACACCTTTGTATAATCAGCAGTGCTCTTTGCAAAGCTGAATGTTCCTTTTGCATTATAAAACGCTGCATCGACCGTTGTGTCGACAACAACCCATTTTCCGTTGATGTATATCTCATTCCAAGCATGGTATCCTTCCACAAGTGTGGAGTATCCCTTCACTAATTTGACAGGAGCCCCTTCACTTCGTTTCATTGCTGCAAGAAGGGAAGCATAATCGTAGCATATGCCTTTTAAGACATGTAGTGTTTGATCAGGTATGGGGATATAATCGGGTGTCAATGAGCTTATTTTGCCAAAATCATATCGAACATTTTGCACGACAAAGTCATACCCCAATGTAATCCGTTTAGTATAATCAGTTTCAGACCCAATAAGTGATCTGTTTTTTATTGTGGCACCGCTTGTAGGACCCCATGAAATGGTCTGAATAGAATTAAGATAGACAGCATTAGGATGTGTTAGTTGGATGCTTATATTTGATGTTTTGATATAGGCATATTTATTGCCAGTGACATTGCTTAATACGCTAATTTTGTATTCACCATTTCCCATCTGCAGAGGGAATCCTACCATAATGCCATCGGGTTTTATGGGATAAAAGTATTGATTGCCATCTTTAGAAATCAACAGCTTCACTTTTTCTGTTGCAGTTCCTTTGTAACCAACTCGAATCAGCCCGTTGTTTTTTGATGTATCATCAATGCATACACCGGAATCACACACCGTCTTGCTAGTATCAATCTGTTCTGGCGTGTATCCTTTACTAGAAGAAATCTGAATGGTATTAAGGGAAGCGTTCCAATCCACGCCAAAATTGAGAGATTCTCCTAGATCTCTTAATTTAAAGTAGTTATTGCCGTCAATATTGTAAGCGGTAAGAAAAACCTCCTTGCTGTTCAAGAAGATTTTTGCAGTTGTTGTAGTGGCAGTCTTTACAGTACTGCCAACTGATGAGGTCATTTCACCACCAACTGACAGATAGGGCTTTTCTGTTGTTAGACTGATAGCATTTTTTGCGCCATCCCATCCGACAGCAAATTGCTTTCCTGTACCGTTTAAGACGTACGCTATGTCGCGCAACTTGAAATAGTTATTGTCGTTAATATTGTAGGCATCAAAAGATCTAGACGTCCGATCAACTAATACTCTTGAGGTTGTCCTTATTGCACTTACTTGTGCTGCTTCAACATTTATACTATACGGCAAAAGCATTGCCATAAGAATTAGCGTTATAAAAAATATTTTTACTTTCATGATAAACCTCCGAAGATATTGTTTATCAAAATCTTGAGTTGATAATGTGTATCATTATACCATATTGTAAAGCAGTAAGCTAATATTCCACTTCTGATTTCCTGATGATGGAAAGTGTAACATATCAATGCGTTGAAAACAGTAGTATAATATATCTATCGACATTAGACCATATGTTTAATATAATAGAAATGAGTTAAAATGAA
>CAKMKB010000242.1:0-4506 GCA_927435965.1 uncultured Clostridia bacterium | reverse complement strand
TAAAAAGGCCGCTTATGATGCAACCACTTATCTCGTTTCAATAGGACATAAAAATATCGCTATGATTCGTGGACCGTTAAGTGACCGATATGCTGGCAAAGAGAGGTTTATTGGATACCAGGAAGCATTGATAGAAGCAGGACTCTATAATAAACATCTTGTTGTGGAAGGTAAATATTCCTTCGATCATGGCTATAACGCTATGAAGAAACTGTTGGCTAACAAACCTCTACCCACAGCTGTTTTCTGTGCGAATGACCTAATGGCTATTGGGGGTATGAAATGCGTCTTTGATGAGGGATTGAAGATTCCCGCGGATATCTCCTTTATTGGTTTTGATGATGTTGAAATTGCCAAGATGTATAATCCCACTCTGACCACAATTCGTCAACCATTTGAAGAAAAAGGTCTTCAGGCTATTGAAAAACTGATCGATATGATTAAACTACAAAATGACAAAAAAGAAGCATCACTTGCAGAGCTTATTGTCCTTCCACACGAGTTGGTTGTGAGGCAAAGCACTAGCAAAATCGACTACCGATCCAAGGAGGTTGTATGAGTTCAGTCATCTGTATTGGAGAGATGCTCGTAGATTTTATCGGATCAGAAAAAGATAAGAACCTTGCAGGACAGGATTCCTTCATCATGAAACCGGGTGGAGCACCAGCTAATGTGGCGTGTGTAATTGGTGCGTTGGGTGGAAGCAGCTATTTTTACGGTTCCGTAGGAAAGGATGGATTCGGTGATTTTCTGGAAAAGACCCTAAAGGAGTACAGTGTGCAGACCCAATGGCTGGAGAGGTCGAACATGCCAACTACACTGGCATTTGTGTCTGTAGATTCGGATGGGGAAAGAGACTTCATCTTCTATCGGGGAGCAGATGCTTATGTATCAATGACAGATATTGAAGATTTCAAAGATGCAAATATCCGGTTGATCCATTTTGGCGCTGCCACAGGGTTTCTTGAAGGGAATCTCAGAATCACATACAACAAACTGCTTAACAGGGCAAAGAAGGAGGGATATTTCATCTCATTCGATCCGAACTACAGAGATGCCTTCTGGTCTGAAAAGTCCGATGTCTTTAGAGATTACTGTAATGAGTTTCTCCAGTTGGCAGACCTTGTCAAATTAAGTGAAGAAGAGGCTTTTCTCATATCAGAGACGAACAGTGAAAAGGAAATGATTTCCTATTTCAGAGGAAACTATAAGGGTACTTTTGCTGTAACATTGGGGAGCAGAGGAGCGCTGGTTTTCAATGATGATTGGGAAATGACAATACCAGCACCTAAGGTTAGTGTAGTAGATACTACCGGTGCTGGGGATGCGTTTGTTGGAGCATTATTATTCGAACTGAGCAAAAAAGAGAAACCACAAAACTCAGTGCGCTCACAGACGGATATGAAGCAATACGTCGAAAGCGCCAATAAAGTGGCTTCTGACATATGTACAGAATTAGGTGCCCTTTCGGCACTCAAAATAAAAATTGATGGTGAATAGAAGCTTGAGGAGGTAATGGTATATGGCAAATTTAAAGCTAACAAAAGTTAACAAGATTTATCCAAACGGATTTCAGGCTGTTAAAGATTTTGAACTTGATATACCGGATAAGGAGTTCATGGTGTTTGTCGGACCTTCCGGGTGCGGAAAAACAACAACTCTCAGGATGATAGCGGGGCTTGAAGATGCAACGACTGGCGATATATATATTGGTGACAAGTTGGTCAATGATACATCGCCAAAAGATAGAAATATAGCAATGGTATTTCAAAATTATGCACTTTATCCACATATGACAGTCTTCGACAATATGGCATTTGGGTTGAAGCTCAAGAAAACACCGAAGGATGAAATCAAGGAAAGGATTATGAAGGCAGCTACCATACTTGGTATTGAGACGCTATTGGATCGCAAGCCCAAGCAGCTTTCTGGCGGACAGAGACAACGTGTTGCCCTTGGAAGAGCAATCGTTCGTAAGCCCGAGGTATTCCTAATGGATGAGCCATTATCAAATCTGGATGCCAAATTGAGAGTGCAGATGAGAACTGAGTTGATCAAGCTTCATAATGATCTGGAAACGACATTCATCTACGTGACGCATGATCAAACCGAAGCAATGACTATGGGTACCCGAATCTGTGTTATAAATGAAGGAGCAATTCAACAGGTAGCTGAACCAAGAACGATCTACAATTATCCTGTCAATATGTTTGTCGCAGGCTTTATAGGAGCGCCTCAAATGAACTTCTTTGACGGTGAAATTCTTGATACACCTGATATTAAGGTTGAAGGATGTACCATGCCGCTGAATTCAGTTCTGTTGGACCGTGTCAAAAAGGATAACTTATACAATAAGCCCTTTAAAATAGGCATCAGACCTGAGGATATACGTTTTGGAAGTGGAGACAAGGGAATTGATGGTGTAGTCGAGGTAACTGAACTTCTTGGTAGTGATTTGAATATTTATTTCAAAATCAACGGCAATCAATACATTATGAAAACAGACTCTTCAAAGACATTTAATTTTGGGGATAAGATTAGCGTAGTGTTTGATCCAGAAAAGATTCATCTTTTTGACTTGGAAACAGAAAAGTCACTTTATTACTAGAACATTGAATAATTGATTATATAGAGAGGGGGAAAGCTTCATGTGGAGATTGACAAAAGACAACTATGACCCTTCCAAGCAAATGGTTGAGGAGAGCTTGTTTACAATAGGGAACGGCTATGTTGGCTTGCGCGGATGTTTTGAAGAAGGCTACCCGCAAGGAGATAGCATCCGTGGAACATACATTAATGGACTGTATGACCGTATACCCATGATTCACGCGGAAATGGCTTATGGTTTTCCAGTCATACAAGACAAACAGCCAAGAATTACCGATACACAATCCTGTGAGGTGTACTTGGACGGTGAGAAGGCACTACTCACTTCAGGAAAGTATGATAACTACTACAGATGGCTGGACTACCAACAGGGAGAATCAGAGCGTGGCTATGTTTACACGACAAGTTCCGGTAAAACAGCGAAGCTGAAATTCAATCGTATGGCATCCTTAAAGCATCTGAATTTTGTAATTTACCGAATTGAGGCAGAATACGACGGTAACATTGAATTGAAGAGCATTCTTGAAGGAGATGTTGAAAACTATACCATACCTGGAGACCCAAGAATCGGTCAAGGGCATACCAAATTAATGGACCCAGTGTCTATGGAGCCTTCAGGAACCTATGTTCATTGCGTGCTAAGAACCAAGACCACACGAATTGATCAGGCTACAGTGGTCAGACACCATGTGGAGTCAGAACATGAGTATCAAATCTCATCTGTTGTCAAGAACAATAGAGTTGAAACGCTCATACAAGGCTTAGGTAGAATTACATTGGAGAAAGTGGTTGTCTTTACCGATGGCATAAGATTTGAGAGTCCTTTAGAATTAGCTGAAGAGCTTTCTTTGTCATTTAAGGATTGGCAATACAAGGACTTTAAAAAAGAGCAAATTAGAGTACTCGATCAGTATTGGACAGAATCCGATATTGTCATAGAAGGAAACCCATCAGACCAGATGGCTTTAAGATTCAAACTGTATCAGTTGCTCCAATCTGTGGGTAAAGATAACTATTCAAATGTTTCAGCCAAAGGTCTGTCCGGAGAGGGATACGAGGGCCATTATTTCTGGGATACGGAAATTTATGTGCTGCCTGTATTGATGTTCAATCAACATCAGAGAGCTAGGGAATTATTGTCTTATAGATACCGATTATTATCTGAAGCCAAAGATAGGGCACTTGTGCTAGGACATCTAAAGGGAGCCGCTTACCCATGGAGAACCATTTCAGGGATAGAATGTTCAGGTTATTTTCCAGCCGGTACAGCCCAATACCACATCAATGCCGATATTGCCTATGCATTCATCCAGTACCACTTATATACGAGTGACTGGGAATTCATGGTTAACAAAGGTGCGGAAGTCATTTTGGAGACGGCTCGGACATGGCTTGAAATAGGGCACCATTATAATGGAACATTTCAAATTCACAACGTGACAGGACCAGACGAATACACCGCAATCATCAATAATAACTATTATACAAACGCAATGGCTAAATATCATCTTTATTGGGCTAGTAAAATATATAGTGAATTGTTCAAGTTGGGGGATTTATCACAGAAATCATCAGCATTAGAGATGCTGCAAAGAATAGATTTTAAAGATGAAGAAGCACAAGCCATGGCACTGGCCTCAGAAAAAATGAGGCTGCCATTTGACGAGGAGTTAAAGCTATACGCCCAAGATGATTCCTTTTTAAGCAAGCCAGTGTGGCCATTCGAAAAGGAAGCCTTTTCAAAAAGACCCCTTCTACTCCATTATCATCCTTTGACCATCTATCGTCACCAGGTCCTTAAGCAAGCTGATACAGTGCTTGCTCACTTTATGCTGGAAGATTATGCGGATATGGAACATATAAAGAATGCCTACGATTATTATGAAAAACTGACCACCC
>CAKMKB010000241.1:0-4047 GCA_927435965.1 uncultured Clostridia bacterium | reverse complement strand
TTGACAATGATCCAAGAGCGGCTTATTTCAAACAGGCAAAATACGGTATGTTTGTCAGGATGGCTCTAATTATGAAGCTGTTGGGGGTGGAAAAATGTTAAAGGTTGATTCGATAGAAAGAGGGATTGTTATTGATCATATAGCAGCCGGTAAAAGCATGAAAATATATAAGTATCTGAATTTGGATGAAGCGGATTTTACTGTGGCTATGATTAAAAATGTATGCTCAAAAAAACTAGGGAAAAAGGATATCATAAAAATAGAGAATGTCCTTGATATTGACTTGAACGTTTTAGGATTCATTGACCATAACATTACTATCAATATCATAGAAAACGACAAGATTGTCGAAAAACTTAATCTTGAGTTACCACAAGAAGTAAGCAATGTTGTTAAATGCAACAACCCACGGTGCATCACATCCATTGAGCAGGAAATAGATCAGAGGTTCAGATTGGTAAACAGAGAAGAAAAATTATATAGATGCATATACTGTGATCAGGCATATGACCCCAATAAACAGGATATATAGTAATGAATAAAGATATGTTTAAAGATATGGACTTGATGATTACTAATGTCAGAATAGTGGATGCAGAGAAAGATGAGTACGGAATTATTATCATAGAGAATGGTTTGATTGTCAATACAGATACAGCGACTGGATTGCGAGGATATAGGGTTATCAATGGTAGAGGAATGACTGCCATGCCCGCATTTGTTGATACCCATGCTCATTTCAGAGAGCCTGGATTTGAGTATAAGGAAACCATAGAGACAGGATGTAAGGCGGCTGTAAGAGGTGGTTACACAACAGCTCTGTTGATGGGAAATACAAACCCACCTGCCAGCAGCAAGGAGATTATTGAGTCGGTCCAGGATAAAGGAAAAGCAATTGGGCTTGTTGACATCATCCAATGCGCAACAGTGACAGACGGCATTGGAGGAGAAGACATAAGCCATCTGGAATCGGTGCTGGAAACGACTAAGTTCATTACTGATGATGGTAAGGGAGTTATGAATGACAAGCTAGCGTTGGATACCATGATGACAGCAAAGAGGCATGACGCAACAGTCATATCTCATGCCGAAAACCATTATTTCTCACAGACCGATATGAGACTGGCAGAAAATCTGATGACATACCGTGACATAGAGCTTGCCAGAATTAGCGGATGCAAGCTTCACATGGCACATGTCAGTACCAAAGAGGCTATAGGAAGGATCATTGAGGGTAAAGAAGAAGGATTGAATGTAACCTGTGAGGTGACACCACACCATCTGATAGGAGATAGCCGAATAGACTATAGAGTCAATCCTCCATTGAGAGATAGAGGGGATGTTTTAGCGCTAATTAATGCTATAAAAGAAGGACATGTAGATGCTATCGGCACAGATCATGCTCCTCACAGCCAAGAAGATAAGGAAAAAGGCGCTCCTGGAATATCAGGGATCGAGACCAGCTTCAGCATCTGCAATACTGTGTTAGTTAAAGAACACAATATATCAATGAGTCAACTATCTGAAATCATGTCAGAAAAGCCTGCAAAGATATTGGGTATAAAAAAAGGACTCATTAAAGAAGGTTATGCAGGTGATATTGTTATTGTGGATGAAGAAGCTTCTTATGTAATCAATAGCGGAGAATTTGAGTCAAAAGGCAAAAATACACCCTTTAATGGTTTGTCAGTTTATGGTAAAGTGATGATGACCATAAAAGCAGGTGAAGTAGTATATAAAGGAGCAGAGTATGATAGTCGATAGAATATTTGATGCGGTTAAAAATCAGGGGCATGTATGTGTGGGACTGGACACCGAGTTTTCTTATCTTCCGGAGAGCTTTGCTAAGGAGTTCCAGACAAGAGGAGAGGCTATCTTTCAGTTCAATAAGGAAATAATAGACAAAACCAGTGACATCGCAGCCTGCTACAAGGTTCAAATAGCCTATTATGAAGCATTAGGACTTGAAGGTTTAAGAGCCTATGCAGATACCCTTCGTTACATAAAGCAAAAGGGAGCCATCAGCATTTGTGATATTAAACGAGGCGACATCCAGAAGACAGCAGAAATGTATGCCAAAGCCCACTTCGAGGGAGATTTCGAGGGAGATTTTGTTACCCTGAATGCTTACATGGGCATAAACGACAGCTTGGAGCCATTTCTAGATTATATCGTTAATAAGGAAAAAGGAATATTCGTTTTGATTAGGACTTCCAATCAAGGCGCTAGAGACTTCCAGTACATCAAGGACCAGAACGGTGACTACCTATATACCACAGTAGGCGAAAAACTGCAGCAGTTGGCGCAACAACATATAGGCAAATGTGGATTCAGCTCCATAGGCGGCGTTGTAGGTTGCACAAACAACGAAGAAGGCATCCAATTAAGAAATCAAATCAAAAATCTATTTCTCCTGATTCCGGGCTATGGTGCTCAGGGTGGAGGCGCAAAAGATGTCGTGCCTTATCTGATCAATGGCAATGGAGGAGTGGTCAATTCTTCAAGAGGCATCATCACAGCTTATAAAAACGACCATACTAATCCAATGGACTTTGCTGAAGCCTCCAGAAAAGCGGTTTTAAAGATGAGGGATGACATATGGGGAGCGCTCAAATGATGAAAACCGATATCAATAGAATCATTGAGAACAAACAGATATGCGAAAATATTTTTGAAATGGTTGTTTCAACAGACATCAAACCGTTACCAGGGCAGTTCTATATGATTAAGGGCTTGAATGGTGACTATTTGTTACCGAGACCTATAAGTGTACATGAGTATCAGGATGGGAAAATCAGATTGTTGTATAGAGTGTCAGGCCACGGGACGGACCAAATCAGCAAGTTGAAAGCCAATGATGACATTCAAGTTCTCGGCCCCCTGGGCAATGGATTTAATATTGAGTTATTAAATGGAAGAATAGCAATTGTAGGAGGCGGCATAGGGATAGCCCCATTGCTATATCTAGCGAAAAACATAGCATCACAAAAACCTGACATCTTTTTAGGATACAAGGATCACACATTCTGTGTTGATAGCTTTAGACCTTATTGCAACGAACTGACTGTTGTGACTGAGGATGGTAATACCGGGCAACAAGGTTATGTGACTGATTTCGTGAATATTAGCGATTATGATATCGTCATAACCTGTGGACCTGATGTCATGATGGAGAAAATCATCAGAGCAGGCCAGGAAAAAAACGTAGTGGTCTATGCGTCTCTGGAAAAGAGAATGGCTTGTGGAGTGGGCGCTTGTCTGGGTTGTGTTGTTAACACAATCGATGGCAACAAACGAGTATGCAAGGAAGGCCCCGTGTTTAGCGGCAGAGATCTGATGGTTTGATGAGGAGCGAAAATGGCTAATCTAAGAGTGGAATTTCTGGGAAAAGTCTTTAAAAATCCAGTTGTAGCAGCAAGTGGCACATTTGGATTTGGAGAGGAATATAATGAAATTTACGACGTGGGACTACTGGGCGGTATCAGTTCAAAAGGACTAACGTTAAACAGCAAGCAGGGTAATGAAGGCATAAGACTCTGGGAGACACCAATGGGTTTGATGAACAGTATAGGACTCCAGAATCCAGGAGTAGAGAGTTTTATTTCCCGGGAAATAAATATAATGAAACAGTATAATACAAATGTGATTGCCAACCTCGGTGGGAATACCCTAGATGACTATTTGAGTGGGGTAATCCTTCTGAACGATTCGGATGTTGATATTATAGAGTTAAACATATCATGCCCGAATGTCAAAGCAGGCGGTATGGCTTTTGGAATAAAAGCTGATATTGCTTACGATACTGTAAAATCGGTAAGAAAAATCTGCAGGAAACCTTTGATGGTAAAGCTTTCTCCAAATGCTGAAAACATACCTGAAATGGCAGCCGCTTGTGAAGAAGCAGGAGCTGAGGCACTGTCGCTTATAAACACCATCAATGCCATGGCAATAGATATATACACTAGAAGGCCGGTTTTTAACAATTACTACGCTGGACTTTCAGGTCCTGCAGTTAAGCCTATAGCTCTTAGGATGGTTCACCAGGCC
>CAKMKB010000240.1:0-2583 GCA_927435965.1 uncultured Clostridia bacterium | reverse complement strand
CTATCAGGGTAATTTCAGTCCCTGCTATGCCCTGATGCATACCTACCAGTGCTATGTTTATGGAAGGAAAAAGATTTTCATTGACAGTCCGTCTGAAATTCACATATCCGGAATCCATCCAAATCTCTGGGAGTTTTTTTTCATTTACATTACCCAAAAAAAAAGGGATACATTTGCTTTTTCCTACCATAAACATAGCACTGGTAGGTATGCATCAGGGCATAGCAGGGACTGACATTACCCTGATAGTTGATGTAGTGGCCTCTATCCATCCTAAATAATTATCTCCTTCAATATTCATTCTTTGAAGGCTTATTGGGTATGCCTATCCTTAAATCTTAGAATTATTCATAAATACTATTGACTTTTAATAGTTAGTCTCTTTATTAATCTAAGGGTGAGTATTTCAAACACATTTCTATAGTTGTTCACTTGGTCACCCAATTTATTTTAATTAATTATACAAGTTGTTCATTGTTTTGTCAATTGTAATTTTGTCTATTGTTGTTAACTTGTGATAATGTCACTGTATAATTAACTTGAGAAAATGTCACTTTCAGCTACACTATAAACTATGAAAGAGAGAACAGTGTTAGCAATGCAGACACAGTTTATAATCTTTTTAGGAATCAACACTTTATGAAAACTACATCTCTTATAAAAACGGATATTCTTGTCCATCAGTACCAGGTGTCCGGTAATTTGGATACCTAAATTCAGGATAGGTGGTACAATCAGCGCCGGATTCTTCAGAAAAAATCAGTAGCGAACATACGCACATGGGTCAGTTATTAGATTTATACTCACTGAATGAAAACTTTTTGACCTGTATAATATACATTGCAATGCTTCCTAATAAACAATAATTTATATAATCCTTTTATGAAAAACAATGAAAACAAAAAACATTCTCACGCATAGTAAGATCACCTGTCATGTGCTGAGAACAAAAAGGAAAGAAATTGAGGCAAAGGCCTGAAGTTTGAAAGAATACTGTAGAAACTGATCTGTCAGGGAAAGGTAGTAAATGATATATATGTGAAGAATTAATAATTCGCTCGACATCAGCTGGAAAATAGAATAAAAGTGCATCTGCGCCATGTACAGATTAGATCAAGTTTTTCATTCATTATCTTGAAGCAAATTAATTAAATACTTTCTGGCTATAATCATGAAAAAGACCTTAATACCAATATTCATATCCTTAGTATTAGAGTCTCTTATAATGAAGAACCATAGTTTGTATAACATAGTTCTTCATTTCATAAAGAGAATTTTGTTGTACTCATTCGAATTTTTAACAGTCAAAATATTTTGGAAAATTAAGTTAGTTAATACATTTCAAAGATTTTCACAATTTTTTGAGTGTTTTTTTAATAACGAATTATCTTCTAATTGTTCTAGGTCAAACAAACTTAACAATAAATATGATACTAAAAGTTTGCGGTTTTTGTTGTCTTTGTCTTACAAACGTGTAAGTGGTGTTTAAAAATCTCATCGTTAGCCATAATAGGATACTTTCTCACTTGAATTAAGCTTATAAGTAATGTCAAAAAAATTAAACAGTATTTTGTTGTTTAATAGATTGCTAAAGCATATTGATGGTTTCTTGTAAATGTTTTACCATCTCTTCTTTGGCTGCATTTGCTTGACGCTCTTTAAGCATTTTTATTATTCTTGCATGGGCTGCTAAAGTATCTTTTGGTTTATGTGCGCTATAAACATCAATAAAATTATTATGCATCAATTCAAGAATTCTTGAAAAAACAAGTTCTAAAAGCTGCTCAAGTATTACATTCCCAGCATTTGATGCATATGCACGATGTAAGTCTAATTCTCCTACAGTTCGATTATATTCTTGAAATCTAACCTTCATCTGATTATATTTTTCTTCTAGCGATAGAATATCTTCATCTGTCGCTCTTTCAACAATGAAGTCCATAACCTTTGCTTCCAATATTATTCTAACCTCAAATGCCTCCATTAATGAACTTCTTTCAATTCTTTTTGACAGCAACTCGTTTTTATCATCCATTGGCTTATACTTGTGTAATTGTCTTAAAAATCGACCTTTGCCTTGTTGAGAAACAATGACTCCTCGACTTTCCAGTATATGCAATGCCTCTCTTATAACATTTCTGCTGACCTTCCATTTGTCGACTAATTCTCGCTCTGTAGGCAATTTTTCACCTGGTTTTATTTCAAATTCATTAATCATTAAATACAATTCTTTAACAATATTTTCATATAACAACATTTTCTTTGCTTTGTTATGATTTAAATTCAAAATCTTACCTCGTTTATATATTATTTGTTTTGGAAAGGCAAACCTTTTTTAGACAAATTTATTCCGAACAAGAATATACACGACACGCATTTCCTCTGTCCTTTTTTATGTTACAGGGAGTGGGACAGGTTCCTTGTCCCACTCCGAGGCGGCAGATATGAAAGCCTCCGGTGCAGTCGCCTATCCCAAATGGACTCTACCCTACCTGAAGTTATACTTCAAACCCATCTTCTCCGGTATAGCCCGTACGGGAGATAAGGCAAGGCACTCCATCAACTTCTCCGTGTGTAAAGGTG
>CAKMKB010000239.1:0-6935 GCA_927435965.1 uncultured Clostridia bacterium | reverse complement strand
CAACTAGTCCACATGTTCCCATAACAGCGCCCATTGGTGTATTTTCCATCTTAAATACTACAGTAGAAATCGGGCCTGTTATAGCAGATGCGACAACGGCTGGCACCCAAATCTTCCAGTTCTTAACAATGTTTGGAACTTGAAGCATTGATGTCCCCAGACCTTGAGATAGAAGTCCACCAAATCCATTAACTTCATAGCTGATTACCGCAAAGACCACCATATTGGCGGCACATCCTGCAACAGATGCTCCTGCTGCCAATCCAGATAATCCTAGCATAATGGCAATAGCAGCGCTGCTGATTGGTAATGTCAGTGCGATTCCCATCAATACAGAAACTAAAATACCCATAGGCAATGGTTGCAATTCTGTCGCTGCGTTGATCAGATTTCCGAATCCAGTCATTAAAGCACTGATTCCAGGTCCTAGCAAAGTACCGACAATAACACCGGTCAAAATCGTTACAGCTGGTGTCACGATGATATCAACCTTGGTTTCCTTTGAAACCATTTTTCCAAACTCAGCACCAACCAGTCCTGCGATTAGGGCACCAACTGGTCCTCCTAGAGCATTACCTGCAGCACCAGTGATTGTTGAGGCAAAAAGAACCAAGGGTGGCGCTTTCAATCCGTAAGCAACCGCTACTGCGATTCCAGGGCCAGTCATGTTTCTAGCTAATGGCCAAACAGTTTCTGTTAAAAACACTATTCCCAGTTTTCCACCGATGGTGTTTAAAATGCTTCCGATGATTAAAGTTCCAAATAGACCTAAAGCCATAAAACTCAATGTGTCTATCAGATATCTCTGGACTGATATCTCAATGTTCTTTCTTTTTAGAAAACTTTCCTTTTTAACTTCTTGCGATTCATTTTTCTTATTACTCATTATTTTCCTCCAATAATTATAATAATTACTTCTGATCTTGTTTTTCTTTGATAGCAGCAAGGACAACATCTGCTGTCAAAGGCAAATCTGTGAATCTGATTCCGATTGCATCGTATACCGCATTCAGTATCGCTGGTGCAACTGGTATTAGGGAAGGTTCTCCTACTCCTTTTGCTCCAAATGGCCCTTCGTTTGAATAATCTTCAACTATAACTGGATATATTTCAGGCATATCTTGTGCAGTTGGTATGATATAGTTATTGAAATCAGGATTTTTTACATATCCATTATTCACTTCCACTTTTTCAGAAAGGGCAAATCCCATTCCCATGAGAGCGCCTCCTTCTATTTGGCCTTCCACATTTTGTTTGTGGATAGCTGTACCGACATCATGTGCCGCCACCAATTTTAAAACTGATATCTCTCCTGTTCCTGTGTTAACTTCCACTTCAGCTATGTGTGTAGCGAAAGCATACGTTGCATAGGGTATCCCTTGCATGTTTTCACCCAATGCAGATGCACTTGGATTGAACTGACCTTTACCTAATGCCAGCAAACCCTTACTCTTTAAACCCATCATGACTTGCTTATAATCTATTTTGTTTTCTGAATCATTTATGCTGTAGGCTTTATTTTCAGATAGTATAACATCTTCAATCTCACAATCCAATAGTTCCGCAGCCACAGCAACAATATTCTCTTTCGCTTCAAGAGCTGCAAAGTAAGCTGCATTCCCTGATATATATGTCTGTCTGCTGGCAGATGTCGCACCGCCTTCAGGTGTCACACCTGTATCACCTGATCTAACCACAACATTATCATATGTTATGCCTAATGTCTCAGCTGTGATTTGTGCCAATACTGTATCTGATCCTTGCCCAATATCTGCACATCCAGCTAGTACAGTTGCTGTACCGTCTGAATGAACCTCCACAAATGCCGACGCAGGGTTCGGTAATCCGGTGTTGCCTATTCCATACCACATGCAGCCTACGCCTTTTCCCTTAACTAACATAATCTCACTCCCTTCTCAATCCAGCACTTCGCTGGCTTTGGCTGCTGCTTTTTCAAGTGTTTCATAAATGCCAACACTATCAACCAATTTTTGTCCTGTTGCTGTTACTGAACCAACTTTCAAACAATTCATCATTCTGAAATCTATAGGATCAAAACCGAGCTTTTCGGCTAAAATATCCATCTGACTTTCATGTGCAACAGCAACCTGTGGTACCCCAAATCCTCTCATAGCACCTGCCATAGGGTTGTTGGTGTAAACCATAGTCGCATTGACACGTACATTCGGTATGAAATAAGGGCCTGTTGCATGTACCACGGATCGGGTGATAACAGCTAATCCATAAGAGCCATAAGCTCCCGTATCCAACAGAAGTTCAGCTTCCATAGCAAGTACTTTACCTTCTTTTGTTGCACCTGTTTTAAACTTCATAAACTGCTCATGTCTTTTTGATGAAACAATCATAGAATTTCTTCTGTCTTGAACCATTTTAACAGGACGTTTTGTGTAGTATGCAGCTAATGCTGCAAGACATTGAGTAGAAATATCGAGCTTTCCTCCAAAACCACCACCAGTAATCGCTTGAATGCTTCTTACTCTGTTCTGAGGTAGTGCCAGTACTCTTGCTACTTCATCCCTGTCGAAATGAGAATTCTGTGTGGAACTCCATAGTGTCAATGTACCGCCTTCATACTTTGCTAAAGTTGCTTCAGGCTCAATGAATGAATGCTGAATTTGAGGTGTATGGTAATCGTTTTCAATAATGATATCACACTTCTTGAAGGCCGCGTCCACATCTCCTCTTGTGAGGAATCTTTTTGCTAGAATGTTCGTATCTCCGTGGACTTTTGGCGAGTCTTCCTTTAAAGCGTCTTGAATGGTGTATACACCCTTGGTCTCTTCAATCTCAACTTCAATCAATTCAAGGGCCTCTTCAAGAATTTTTTTATTTTCAGCCGCTACCACTACAATAGCATCGCCTTGTCTCCTGATTTTATCAATCACTAACACAGGTTCCTCTTTTGTTATGATACCCACTCCATTCTGACCGGGTATATCTTTAAAAGTCAGGACAGCTGCAACACCTGGAAGTTTTTTTGCTTTCTCAATATTGATGCTGATAATCTTTCCACATGGAATATCACTTCTTTTCACACCTACCATAAGCATGTTGTCAAACTTTATGTCCGCTGCATACATAGCCTTTCCAAGTACTTTGTCTAGAGCATCTTTTTTTGCAAAACTGATGCCAACTACTTTTTTTGTTTGGCTGTCGACCATAGTATTTGAATCTTTCATCTCGTCACCCCCTTTTATTTTTCTACAGCATTTGCAACTGCATCTATAATCTTTTTGTAACCTGTGCATCTGCACAGATTTCCCTCTATAGAGGTCTTAATCTCATCTATTGTTGGGTTTGGATTTTTTATTAGCAAAGCCTTGGCGGATAAAATCATACCGGGTGTACAGAACCCGCATTGTACCGCTCCAGACTGTATGAAGGTCTCCTGCAGTTTATCAAGCTCATCGTCCTTTCCAAGTCCTTCAACAGTTAAAACCTCACATCCTTCTACTTGGGGTGCTAATACTGTGCAGCTGGTGACTGCCTCATTATTGATAAGAATTGTGCAAGCTCCACATTCTCCTTCTCCACATCCTTCTTTGACGCTTGTGCAATCAAGGTCTTCTCTAAGCATATCAAGAAGTCTTTTGTTTGGAGCAGTTTCTACTACAATATTTTTCCCATTTAGCTTAAAAGATATTTCCATTTTCTTCATTTACTCTACCTCCTTATAGGATTTATACCCGAGTATAGAATTGATTACTTCCCTAGTCAACTCTTTGACGCTTTCTTTCTTGAAAGGACATGACGCCCTGTCACGAATATTGTTGTAGACAACGTCAGATACTTCATTGACACAAGCATCTACAACATCCTCAGTCAATTTCTTACCCGTAATGATTTGTTCAGCACTTGTCACACTATAAGGATGTCTTCCAACAGCACCCAAGGCAATCCTGCAGTTTCTTACTCGATTATCATCGTCAAATGCAATCCTTATTCCGACTGTCATTATGGATTTTGCCAATGCTTTTCTTTTTCCTAGTTTCCTAAATGCAGAGTATTCTTTTTGTTCAGCTTTCTTGAAGTAAATTTCACATAAAACCTCATCTCTGGCAATACCGGCCAGATTAATGTAGCATCCATCATATCTTGGTTCTGGATTAGGCTTATAGAATGTTTCCAAAGACACTTCCCTCATTCCTAATGCACTTTTGATCACTAAGACAGCATCCATAGCCACCAAAGCACTCACAGAATCACCGCATGCCGATCCTGTCACAATATTACCGCCGATGGTACCTAAATTTCTAATCTGCGTTGATCCAATTTTAGATGAAGCCTGTGCCAATGCTCTTGCGTTTCTTATAATAATTTCATTTTTTTCAATATTGGAGAATGTTGTGTTGGCACCTATTCTGATGTATTGATCATCCTCGGTTATATAGCTCAACTCATTTAAGCCCTTAAGATTGACAATTGTCTCTGGTTGTATGTACTTATTATGAAGCTCCAGCATGATATCGGTACCACCTGCTATCAAATAGACACCCTCGCTCTTATCACCCAAGAATGACAGTGCTTCATCAAGGTTTTTGGGACTGTAATATTCAAATTCTCTCATACTTTCTCTCCTATTTCTTGATCTATCCTGTCGACAAACTATTTCTGTCCACTTTATTTAATGCAAGTAACATGCCAGATTATTGACCACTCTAGAGGTCAATAATCTGGTGAATAAAGCTTACTGCATTTCAGAATTGAAATCCTTTGTTATAAATTTAGCAAAACAGAGCTTTTCAATGTTTTTGTATATTGCATTTATGAAATGTATTTTTTCATAATTGAAACGTTTTACCTCAAGCCATCTTCAAATCTTGCTTCATCTACTGTTAATCCGCCTACTCTTGGATGAGGTCTTCCACAATTTGTTATGACAAGACCCAAAACAATTTCATTAGCCATTGGTGCGTCATGCAATCTAATTTCCATAGAATCAAAATGTGAGCGTATAAAAGCAGCATCTTTGTGATTTAGTCCGATATCCAATGTGCTGCCCATACCGCCAATTTTTTTGTTGGATGGTATTAGTGCCAGCCCTCGAACAATTGCCTCTCTAAAGGGTTTCCCAAGTTTAGGATGCAATATAGCGGCAGCATGCTCAAGTTCTCCGTTTTCTCCTACAATAGCACCTTTACCATATGATTCAACTTCTTCCGGTTTCAGACCTGCAGCATCCAATCCTTTTTTAACAAGAATTGGTGCAATATAGGCTCCCCAGTCCGATAGCAATTCAAGGCTATCCACATAATTGCCAGCAAAAGGATTCTCAATCACAGCACAGACAGCAACTCTTTTATGTTGCTTATTATCTGGAATCTCTTTTCCTCCATCAATTTTCACTTCTTCGACATTTGTATAAAACTTTCTGATTTTAATATCTTCAACTTTCATTTTGACCTCCTAATTTTTTATGACTGCAATCTGGTCAGGTACCACCATGATATCCTCACCAATAACCACCACACCACCTTTTATAATACCGCTGGTGTAAAGTATTTCTGCAGCCTCGAATCCATTTAACAAAGCCTTTAATTTATTCTCTCTTTTCATATCGCCAATCTTGAGTGTAACCAGATGCCCTCTTAAATCAGTCCCTGAATCTATCTCTTCTGCGTAAGCCCTTACAATCCCCTTGTCATCAAAATTAGTCTTATTACCAATGTATGTGGCGCAGACATCAGCTACTGATGCTTTGTACCCCAAGGCCACTGCCTTATCGGCTATGCCTTTGGTAAAGCTTCTTCCGCCTAGACCACTGGTGCAAATGCCTCTGATATCCATGTCGTCCGTTATAGAAATCTCTAGACGTCCTCCATTAGGATCATCTGACAGTGGTATGCCTACCATAATTAG
The DNA here is from genome assembly GCA_927435965.1 of uncultured Clostridia bacterium. Taxonomy (GTDB): domain Bacteria; phylum Bacillota; class Clostridia; order Tissierellales; family Dethiosulfatibacteraceae; genus 38-11. The sequence continues at coordinate 1,055 of CAKMKB010000239.1, read as the reverse complement.
ATTGCCCTCTAAATCTCTCAAAGCAATATCGCCACCATTGTTAATAATAACTCTCCCTACACCCTGCTCCAACGCACTTTCCAGAGCATACTCAGAAAAAGCTCCTGCTACAGCAGCTAGTGGCGTATAGGATTCGTCTCCCAACAATCTTACAGCCAATATCATTTTTTTCAACACTTCAGGGTAATAGTCAGGAATCTCGGACTCAAATCTCAAAGTCTTAGCCTCTTCAATGTAGTGCAACATGTGTTCAAACTGTCTCAATACACTATTCGCAACATTGATAGCTATTTCTGGTTGTTTCAACCCCATCGATGATATATCCAAAACCATTTGAATCGGTCCATGATTCAGAAAAACCCGCTGGTCATTCATGACTTCTATCATTCTACAATCCTAATTCTTTAAGTATTTCTTCCTTGCTCCTTATGTACGCAATATGACCACCCAAATCCTCGTATGTCTTTCTGGTCATGGTATACTCGATGGGTGCGACAGTAGCGGGTGTAGGTACCCAAGTCGTCGATTCTGGTACCATTTTTGACACATCAACCATAAAATTGATGCCTCCACCTGGCAATAGGAAAACCGGTGCACCACCTATAGTCATGTTGATCTCTTCCCTGTGAACAGCATCAGTTAGCTTCCTAGGGAAATTTGTAACACCTGCCCTTGCACTTCCACCTGTTCCCCCTGTATATATAACTGATACCTTAGAAGCTTCACAAGTGTTTTTGATTAGATTAACAGCTTCCATAATATCATCCGTCAGGTCTATCTCTTCTATTTTACCGTCTTCATTAACAGTAAAAAGTGCTGCTTTCTGACCTGTTGTTTCAGTGACTAAAATCTTTATTCCTTTTTTTGCTAAATTCATATCAACCGATACAATGGCATCGATTGGGTTGATAACTTCTGTTCCTCCCCAGCCATGTCCCTGGGCGCCAAAATATCTACCTACAGTAGATTTGGTTCCATAAGGTACCACGCCACTATCGGTATGTTCGCTGCTAAGTTGAGCACTGTAGTAGATGAAGCCATCATTCTCGATTATC
>CAKMKB010000238.1:0-5791 GCA_927435965.1 uncultured Clostridia bacterium | reverse complement strand
GGATATTAGGATTCTTGCATGCGACAACAATAGATATCAGCTAGATAGTCTAATCAATCATATTAGAGAATTTGATATCAAACATAACACCAACCTAATCATTGACAAAGCCATGACCGGGGAAGAAACTCTCGCTCTGCACAGTCAGAATAGATATCATATGGTTTTTTTGGACATAGATCTGGATGATAAGGTTAATGGTGTTGAAATTGCTATCCGAATACTCCTTATTGATGGTTTTATTCATTAAATCCAGTACAGCCAATGTCGCCCGTTCCATAATAACATCTCTTTTACCAGGATAATTAATTTTTTTGACAGTTGTTTTACCTTTAAAACAAACAGCAATATATACAAGACCTACCGGTTTGTCATCGGTGCCACCTGATGGTCCAGCTATGCCTGTTGTTGAAAGGCCAATATCTGCATTTGATCTTAAAGCAGCTCCAATAGCCATCTCCTCGGCAGTCTGACGACTCACAGCTCCATACTTTTGTAATGTTTCTTCCTTGACGCCTAATGTATCAATTTTCGATTTATTGCTATAAGATACAAAGCCCTGAAGAAAGGATTCTGAAATACCTGGATAATTGATCAGTTTAGCAGAGACCAAACCACCTGTGCAAGATTCAGCAACCGCAATCGTCAATTTGTGCTTTAATAGCATTTTAGCGGCATGTTCGCCAACATCCATTGTTTCAGATTTATAAATATAGCCATCCAATCTATGGAGTATCTCTTTTTCTAATGGTAATATAAGTGCTTCAGCCTCAGATTTATCCTTTGCTTTTGCAGTAACTCTCAACAATACCCTGCCATTTCCTGCAAATGTAGCTATGGTAGGATTCGTCTGCTTATCAATCAAGTCGATAATCATGGCTTCTGTTGTAGATTCTCCAAGTCCGGTTACAACATATTTCCTGCCTACTATCACACCCTCCGAATATCTCATCAGATAAGGAATCACCAACTCTTCGAACATAGGCATCACCTCTTTAGGTGGGCCAGGCATTAAAACAGCTATCTTATCATTTTTTTCCAATAGGCATCCGTTAGCCGTTCCAAATATATTATGCAAAACAATAGATCCTTCGGGAAAATAGGCCTGTCTGATGTTGCTTTCAGGCATCTCTTTTTTTAGTCTTTGATAGATCTGCTTAACATGCGCAAAACTATCTTCATCATAAACCATTTTTAGATGGTGGTACTTTGCTAGTATTTCTTTTGTTATATCATCCTGGGTAGGCCCCAAGCCACCTGTGCATATGACAATATCAACCCTTTCAAAAGCAAGTCTGAAGGCTTCCTCCATCCTAGTGTGATTGTCTCCGACAACGGAATGATAATAGACATTTATCCCAATTTCTGCCATTTTTTTTGATATGTACTGTGCATTGCTGTTGACGATATCCCCATGGAGAATCTCGGACCCAAAGCATAGAATTTCCGCGTTCATATGTCACTTCCTCTTATTAATGATCTACACATTAGTGCATAATGTAATTTTTATACATTTAATTATACCATATTTTAATGCTTTTTTAATGGAATAATGATTTAAATTTTGTCGTTTTTTATATATAATAGACCTATCACTATATCTGGGAGGTTCAAATGTTCAGATTTGAAATAAATGGTAATAACAATGCAATCAGGTCACTCAGTGTCATTGCTTTTGTAGTGGGTCTGTTTCTGATTAGCTTTCCTTCATTTATCGGCCTTACAATGATAAGGGTTGTAGGTGTATTATTAGCTGTATTCAGCGGTTTTGGTATTTATTATACAGAGGGTACAATATGGGGCAGGGATCGGTCATTCTTTTTTGTTGGTGTGTTAATTGGCGTATTGATATTGATTTTTCCAACATTAATTATGATTGTATCAGGTCTTGGCTTGCTGTCCTTTGCCGTGTATAAGCTTTTCTTTATTTTTAGAGAGCGAGGTGCACTAGACAAAAACGAATTTATAATATCGGTTGTTAGCCTTATCTTGGGACTGGTATTGATGTTTTATGGCAGAGCTGCCATTGAAACGATTGTCAGAATCATTGGTGTCGTCGTCATTTCATTCAGCGCTGTTCTGTTTTACAAGACCCTTGAATCGTAAAAAACTGCCCCTTTTCGGGGGCAGTTTTGCTATTTGGCTATCTTGCTCATGACTGTTTTTTTATTTTGACCAGCCCCTAAACAATGGGCTTTAATTTTGTAAGGGAGGCTGAAAAGCTTGATAAATCCTTCTGCGTCATGGTGATCATATAATTCACTATAACCAAATGAAGAGATATCGTCGTCATAGATTGCATAAGGTGATGTCATTCCTGCTGAAATCACATTGCCCTTATAAAGCTGTACTTTGACCTTTCCTGATACAGTCTCCTGTGTCTCTTTAACAAAAGCATCAAACGCTGTCTTTAGTCCACTATACCACATGCCGTTATAAATTAGTTCCGCATATTTTTTTGATATGACTTCCTTGTAGTGCTGTACTTCTTTTTCCAGAACGAGGCGCTCCAGTTCCGCGTGGGTATACCATAATATGGTGCCACCCGGCGTTTCATAGATACCCCTGGATTTCATGCCTACCATCCTGTTTTCAAGCAAGTCTACCACACCCACGCCATGCTCTCCACCTATCTTATTCAATTCTACAAGAATTTGTTTACCCGACATTTCCTTGCCATTCAACTTTATAGGAACTCCCTTGAAAAATTCAATTTCAATCATTTCAGGATCATCCTTGGCGTTTTTCAATGTCTTGGTCATCATCAACAACTCATCGAGCTTAGGTTGGTTTTTTGGATCCTCTATATGTCCACCTTCATGGCTTATATGCAGCAGATTCTGATCTCTTGAATAAATCTTTTCTCTGGTGACATTTAGTTTAATATTTCTATCTTCAGCGTATTGAATCGCATCTTCCCTTGATTGTATATCCCAAATCCTCCATGGTGCTATTATCTTGATCTCAGGGTCTATTGCAGCTATAGCAGTCTCTATCCTGACTTGATCATTGCCTTTTCCTGTGCAACCATGAGCGATGTATTTCGCACCTTCCTTATGCGCTACCTCTACCAATTTTTTCGCTATCAGAGGTCTGGCGATGGCAGTTCCCATAAGATATTTACCTTCGTAAACAGCATTTGCCTTCAATGCATCGAAAACATAATCTTCAACAAACTCATCTGTTACGTCTTCAACATAAATCTTGCTGGCTCCTGATAATAAGGCCTTATTTTTTACCTCAACCATATCGTCTTCCTGCCCGACGTTAACACAACAAGCAATAATCTCAAAATCGTAGTTTTCCTTCAACCATGGAATAATGACAGATGTGTCCAATCCACCAGAATATGCCAGTACCAGTTTTTCTTTTTTCATTTTATATTCCTCCAATAATCTCCACTCTTTTTGAAGCAATGCATTTTTATGCAATAACGAATAATCAAAATGACAATAAAAAATCCACCTCCAGTCAAGAGGCGGACATAATCCACGTTACCACTCTAATTAAAGCAATTGCTTCATCTCTTTCATTATAACGGTTTTTAACCGGGTTCCAATACTTGAATTTCCTGGAACCTCTTCATGAGTTCTATTCAATCGATTTTCACTACCGGACTCACACCACCACCGGCTCGCTTGAGCTACCATCAACATACTTGTCTCAATCAACAGATTTAATATTTGCTTAATTGAGATTATAGTATATCTGTTATTCGATGTCAACATTTTTTTGTATTTATATGAGATTTTTATGATTATTATAGGAAATCGTTCCCAGTTTAACCCTTACTATTTCAAGAAATTCCCGACCAGCACTATAATAGCGATGTGAACAGGATAAAACAAATATGAAATATACTTATTGATTCTAAGAGGCGGAAAATCAGCGTAAATGAGTGGCAAAGCCATGACACATAAAACCTGAGTATACATTCTAATATTGAAAGCGCCATACTGTAATACGTCCAAGGAATTATACACCAATGTCAAAATCAACAGATATACATACATTTTAGTCTTTTCTTCTGAGAAAACATGAAAAATCAAGACGATAATCAATCCATAAGCACCATAGTCCATTCTTAAAAAATCTGCTATAAATATAAGGGCAAACCAAAGATAATTTTTCTTATCAAATAACTTCAGCATAATAAGAGCTAATGTAAATGTGAACATAACATTTAAATAAAAGGTCTTATGCACAAAAAAGTAGAAAGGAACCTGAGTAATCAACGCAAATATTCCCATTCTTAATATGTAACGGTTTAGATCTGATGTGTTTTTATATCCCATAGCAATATAATAGGCAAAAATAGGATATGCAAGCCTACCAATTATCCTCATTATAATATAGCTAGTGGAGCTGTAAGGCAAAAAATAAAAAGCGATATGGTCTATGGCCATGGTCACCATTGCTATAATCTTTAAATAATCGCTTCTTCTGGTCAGGACGCTATTTACAGTTATCATACTCACTTCTCCATTTATTATCATTTTTACAACATTTTTTGAAATTTCTCAACTTATTATAGTTTATCGGGGAAATAATTGCAAAGAAAACAAATGGCAACGTTTCCAGTAATATTAGCACTTGAAGTCTTTATGAATATTTGTTAATATTGTTTCTAAATAATTTGTAAATACGAAGAGAGGTGTATTATGTATAAAATCACAACCTTCAACAAGATTTCGGATAAAGGCCTGAAATTGTTCAATCCAGACAGATTTATGCTGACTCCCGAAGACTTAACTGACGCTGATGGTGTATTGCTAAGAAGCTATGACATGAAGAAAACTGAGCTTCCTGAGTCGCTTGTTGCTATCGCAAGGGCAGGTGCAGGTGTTAACAATGTCCCCGTAGATCGTTGCTCGGAAAAAGGAATCGTCGTTTTCAATGCCCCGGGTGCCAATGCCAATGGAGTCAAGGAATTGACGCTTCTGGCACTGTTGCTTAGCTCGAGGAAAGTATACGATGGTATCAAATGGGTCAACTCTTTAGAAAAGGATGTTGAGAAACTGGTAGAGAAAGGCAAAAGCCAATTCGAGGGTCCTGAAATCGAGGGTAAAACGCTTGGTGTTGTTGGCCTGGGTGCTATCGGTGTATTGGTTGCAAACATGGGTATCAAGCTTGGTATGAAGGTAATAGGCTATGACCCTTACATTTCAGTCCAGAAAGCTATTGGTTTGTCCTGGGATGTGACTTACTCCACCTCAATAAATGCATTGCTGTCAGAAGCGGATTATGTGACTTTACATATACCTTTAATGGATGAAACAAAAGGATTCATGGATACAGATAAAATTTCCAAAATGAGAAAAGGTGCAAAATTGATTAACATGTCTAGAGGCGGATTGGTCGACGACGATGCCATCATAAAAGCAATCTCTACTGGGCGAGTAAGTTGTTATGTGACAGATTTTCCAACTGACAATATAGTCAATCAGGAGGGTGTCATCTGTATTCCTCATCTCGGAGCATCAACCCCGGAATCAGAAGAAAACTGCGCTAGAATGGTTGCAGAGCAGTTAATCGACTTCCTCGAAAATGGAAATATAACGAATTCTGTGAATTTTCCAGATTGTCATATGGAACGTGTAGAAAACACCAACAGAATAGTCATTCTGAACAAAAATGTACCAAACATGATTGGCTCTTTATCAGCCGTGTTTGGGAAGTACAATATCAATATTATCTCAATGGTAAATAAAAGCAAAGGCGACTATGCCTGCAATATAATCGATATAGAACCTGATAAAGGAAACGGTAAAAAAATAGAAGAGCTTAAAAA
>CAKMKB010000237.1:0-27836 GCA_927435965.1 uncultured Clostridia bacterium | reverse complement strand
AGGATGCCTGTCACAACGTTATGCTGATGAATTGGTCAAGGAAGTTCCTGAAATAGATATGTTTATAGGTACATCCAATTATGATGAAATCATTGATATCCTCAAAAAAGAGTCAAAAGTTAATATCGAGGACCCATCTCGCGAAATTGCAGAGCATATTCCCAGGGTGCTGACCGAGAGCGATTACTATGCCTACGTCAAGGTATCAGAAGGATGCGATAATCGTTGCACCTACTGTATCATACCGAGTGTAAGGGGTAGACACAGAAGTAGAAGAATTGAAAACATTTTGGAAGAAGTCATTGCTCTAACTAAACAGGGAATTAGCGAAATCATTATCATAGCCCAGGACACCAGCAAGTATGGCATCGATCTTTATGGTAAGAAAATGTTGCATCAATTATTGAAAGAGATTTCTGAAATTGAAGGTGTTAATTGGATCAGGGTGCATTACATTTACCCTGAGGACTTTTATGATGACCTCTTGGAAGAGTTTGCTTCAAACAAAAAGCTGTTGAATTATTTCGAGATACCCATACAGCACATAAATGACACAGTTTTGAAAAGAATGAATCGAAAAACCAATAAGAATGAGATTATTGGTCTTATCAATAGAATAAGAACTAAGATACCGGATGCAATTATTAGAACGACGCTCATAGTTGGATTTCCTGGAGAAACAGAAGATCAATATTTGGAGTTGAAAAAATTTGTAGAAGATTCTAAGTTTGATAGACTTGGCGTTTTTGCATATTCAGAAGAAGAAGACACACCAGCTTACAAACTTCCGGGTAAGATCTCTGAAGAAAATAAAGAATGGCGAAGAGATGAATTGATGATGATACAGCAGGCCATAACTTTCAATAAGAACAAAGAATTAATAGGCAGCAGTATTGAATGTATTGTTGATTCTTTGATAGATGAAAACCAATATATGGGGAGAACATATATGGATTCCCCGGATATAGATGGCGTCATTTATTTCGAAAGCTTAAGGCCGTTAAACCCAGGCGATGTCGTGAATGTAAATGTTTCGGATTACATGGAATATGATCTTATAGGAGTATGCGATGAATCTTCCAAATAAACTGACCATATTAAGAGTTTTATTCATTCCCTTTTTCATGTTTTTTCTAATGGCAGATAACATCAGATATGCACCGATAATTGCTCTTGTAATATATGTTGTTGCCTCGCTGACTGATACATTGGATGGCTACATAGCCAGAAAATACAAACTGATAACCGATTTTGGAAAATTCATGGATCCGCTGGCTGACAAACTACTTGTTACAGCTTCATTGATTTGTTTTGTAGAGCTTGGTTTGATCAATTCATGGGTAGCGATGGTCATCATAGCTAGAGAGTTGATCATAACAGGATTCAGAACATTAGCGGCATCCAAGGGAATTACACTAGCAGCAAATAATTGGGGTAAGATGAAGACTATATTTCAGATGATTACCATCATACTGGTCTTATTCCTCAATGCTGGACTACCAATTGACTTATGGATTGTTACAACAGTATTATGGGCAATCACAGTTGTATTGACCCTGCTGTCGGGCACCATCTACATAGTGGAGAATAAATCAGTTCTGAAGTAGTAATTGACATCAACATCAATATACTCTATAATAAAGAGAACAAATGTTCTAAATCATAAAAGGCGGTAAAAAAATGGAAAAAGAAAAAGCTCTAGACTTAGCAATTGTTCAAATCGAGAGGCAATTTGGCAAAGGATCAATTATGAGATTAGGCGAAGATAGCGTATTAAATGTAGAGGCAATCTCTACAGGTGCTTTGCCTTTAGATATTGCATTGGGAATAGGTGGCCTTCCTAAAGGCAGAATTGTAGAAATATTCGGACCTGAATCTTCAGGTAAGACAACAGTGGCGCTGCATGTCATCGCTGAATCTCAAAAGAACGGCGGAATTGCAGCATTTATTGATGCAGAAAATGCTCTGGATCCGGCTTATGCTAAAAATCTTGGTGTCAAAATCGATGATCTGATTGTTTCTCAGCCTGACACAGGCGAGCAGGCATTGGAGATTGCAGAAGCACTGGTAAGAAGTAATGCGGTTGATGTCATCGTCATAGACTCTGTAGCGGCGTTAGTTCCTAGAGCTGAGCTTGAAGGAGAGATGGGGGACAGTCATATGGGCTTGCAGGCAAGATTGATGTCTCAAGCTTTAAGAAAGTTGTCAGGAGCCATCAAAAAATCCAATACGAGTGTTATTTTTATCAATCAATTAAGAGAAAAAATAGGCGTTATGTTCGGAAACCCTGAAACGACTACTGGCGGTCGTGCTTTGAAGTTTTACGCATCTGTGAGACTTGATGTCCGAAGGACTGAGACATTGAAAAAGGGAACTGAGATGGTTGGTAACCGAACAAAGATAAAAGTGGTCAAGAATAAAGTGGCTTCACCTTTCAAGACAGCTGAGTTTGATATTATTTATGGCAAGGGCATATCCAATGAAGGCTGCATACTGGATCTCGGTGTGGAAAATGATATAGTCAATAAAGCTGGTGCATGGTACAGCTATGGTGAAACCAGATTAGGACAAGGAAGAGAAAACTCAAAAGAGTTTTTGGAAACCTCACCCGAACTGACGAAAGAAATTGAGTTGAAAATTAGGGAAAAATTGGGTTTTGGAATCAAGAAAAAAATAATAGTTGAAAAAGAAGAGCAGTGATGCTCTTTTTTTATGTCCGGAACGTAATTTGACATGGGAAATCCGGGAAAATCAAATTTCTTGACACCAAGTTAAAAAAATACTAAAATGTCTATATGGTTTCTCAAAGAATGAGTTCTATTAATTTGAATAGATTTGTATCTTGATAACTGAATACTAGGAGGTGACAATTTGTTAGAATTACAAAATGTTTTATTTGCTTTGGCTGGAGCACTGGTTGGTGGATTAGTCGGATTTTTCGTCAGGAGAACAGTTGCTGAAAGAAAAATAATCAGTGCAGAAAGCGAAGCTAGGAGAATAATTGAGGACGGCATCAAAACTGCTGAAACAAAAAAGAAAGAATTTTTGATAGAAGCTAAAGATGAAGTTCACAAGATGAGAAATGAAGCTGACAGAGAGAATAAAGAAAGAAGAGCAGAATTACAAAAGACAGAAAAAAGATTGCTGAAGAAAGAAGAACTACTGGATAATAAAAATGAATTGTTTGAAAAACGCGAAGAAAAACTGAACAGAAAGTACAAAGAAATCGAATTGAGAGAAAAAGAAATTGATGAATCATTGGAAAGAGAAAGATTAGAACTGGAAAGAATTTCAGGGATGACCTCAGAAGAAGCTAAAGAGATGCTTCTGTTAGGTATTAGAAAAGATGTTGAACATGATGCTGCGATTATGATTAAAGAAATTGAAAAAGAATCTAAGGAAACCGCAGACAAAAAAGCAAGAGAATTAATAACATATGCAATACAGAGATGCTCTGCAGATCATGTCGCTGAAACCACAGTTTCTGTGGTGGACTTACCGAATGATGAAATGAAAGGCAGAATCATAGGACGTGAAGGAAGAAATATAAGAGCCCTGGAAACATTAACAGGGATTGATCTGATAATTGACGACACTCCTGAAGCAGTTGTTATTTCAGGCTTTGATCCGATCAGGAGAGAAGTTGCAAGAATAGCATTGGAGAAATTGATTGCAGACGGAAGAATTCACCCAGCCAGAATCGAAGAAATGGTTGAACGTGCAAGGAAAGAAATCAACCAGATTATTAAGGATGAAGGCGAGAAAGCCGCATTTGATACCGGAGTACATGGTTTAAAAAGCGAAATAACCAAGTTGTTGGGACGCTTGAAATATAGAACAAGTTATGGACAGAATGTTCTAAAACACTCTATAGAAGTTGCCCATCTAAGTGGTATTATGGCAGCAGAACTCGGGGCAGATATCAAAATTGCCAAGAGAGCTGGCTTACTCCATGATATCGGAAAAGCTGTGGATCATGAAATTGAAGGACCTCACGTAGAAATTGGTGGCGATATTGCCAGAAGATATAAAGAAGGCAATGAAGTAGTACATGCTATCGAATCACATCATAATGATGTTGAACCACAGACAATTGAAGCTATCATTGTACAGGCGGCAGATGCGATTTCAGCGGCTAGACCTGGTGCAAGACGAGAAACACTTGAATCTTACATAAAAAGACTAGAAAAACTTGAAGAAATTGCCAATTCATTTGAAGGTGTGGAGAAGTCATTTGCTATCCAAGCCGGCAGGGAGATTAGAATCATGGTCAAACCTGAAGATGTCAATGATGACAGTATCGTTTTAATAGCGAGAAATATTGTCAAGAGAATTGAGCAGGAGTTGGAGTATCCCGGACAGATTAAAGTCAATGTTGTCAGGGAGACAAGAGCTATCGAGTATGCTAAATAATGAAAACTGAGGGAGTAAACTAATTCGTTTACTCCTTTTTCATGAATTACATTTTCTGAATTAGTATTGACATGAACATCAACATGAAACGTCTCAAACACACTGATTGTAAGAGCTCAGCGCCTTGTTACTAAACAAACAACAAGAAAATTGCAATAATTATGAGTCGTGACTTGGAGACATGCCTTTTAACATTATCAATCTTAAAAAGGCATGATTGACGGAACAGCGAATACTTATTGGATTTTCTTGAATCACAGACAGTTGATAAATCTTAACATCAGTCACTTGCGCTCCTAATCTGAATGAACTCGACAAAGTTTCACTTATGATGGCTCATGTCATTCGTTATTTGTCTATACTCTACGAATCTATAAAAAACTAATTTTTGAATTTAAAAAGGAGGGATTGCTATAAAAGATTATACTTCTTACACGAACCCACTTATAACAAGATACGCTAGCAAGGAAATGAGTTACATATTTTCAGACGAAAAAAAATTCTCGACGTGGAGAAAGCTTTGGGTTGCTCTGGCAAAATCAGAGAAGGAATTGGGTCTGAACATCAGTGATGAACAGATTGAAGAACTGGAAAATAACGTATTCAACATCGATTTTGATATGGCCGCTCAGAAGGAGAAGGAGTTCAGACATGATGTCATGGCACACGTCCATACATACGGTGCCCAATGTCCTCATGCAAAGCCGATCATTCATCTGGGAGCAACAAGTGCTTTTGTAGGGGACAACACAGACATCATTCAGATGAGAGAGGCTTTGGAATTAGTAAAAATCAAGCTGATTAATCTGATGAGTGAGCTTGCGAAGTTCGCCATAAAATATAAAGGTTTACCTACACTGGGATACACACACTTTCAACCCGCCCAACTGACAACAGTGGGGAAGAGGGCATCATTGTGGTTGCAGGATCTGTATTTTGATTATTGTGATCTGGAATATGTTCTTTCAGGCTTAAAACTAAGAGGTGCAAAGGGGACTACAGGAACACAAGCAAGTTTTCTAAGTCTTTTTGACGATGATAGTGAGAAAGTGGCAAAACTTGACATGCTTATAGCAGAGAAAATGGGTTTTGAAGGTTCGTATGATGTCACAGGTCAGACATATTCGAGAAAAATTGATGTTAAAGTAACGAATATTTTGAGTGGTATTGCACAATCCCTGCACAAGATGACGAATGATTTCAGACTGCTCCAGAACCTGAAAGAAGTCGAAGAACCTTTTGAGTCACATCAGATAGGATCATCAGCCATGGCCTACAAGAGAAACCCCATGAGAAGCGAGAGAATAGCCTCCTTAGCGCGTTTTATCATCAATACATCTCATAGTACGGAAGATACTGCATCAACGCAGTGGTTCGAGCGAACACTTGATGATTCAGCGAACAAACGTTTGACAATTCCACAAACATTTTTGGGATGCGATGCGATTATATCGATAGCCATCAATATTTTCCAAGGCGTAATTATCAATGAAAAAGTCATTCAGAAACACATCGATGAAGAACTGCCGTTTATGGCAACTGAGAACATCATAATGGAATCCGTAAAACAAGGTGGCGATCGACAGGATTTGCATGAGGAGATTAGAATTCTATCCATGGAAGCTGCTGAGCAAGTTAAGAAACATGGGCAAAAAAATGACCTAATAGACAGAATCATCAAATCAGATAAAATAATGCTAACTGAAGAAGAAATCTACAATATTATAGATCCAAAGAAATTCACAGGTCGAAGTGCGCAGCAAGTCGAAGAATTCATCAATGGCAAAATTGAGCCGATATTGATAAATAATAAAAATCTGTTGGGAATTGACGTTGATTTAAAAGTATAAGCTGTGAATATTGCAGCTTATACTTTTTTTGATTTTGCACAGATAATAACGATTAAATATTTAGAAAATAAAAGACTCAAAAATATTTTATAATACTAATACACCAAAATCATTCAAAAATCGTTAAAATGGCTAAAAAGGGCTAATATCGAGAATTCTGAGAAATAGCTTGAAATTAGTTATAAAAAGCCTTATAATTACAATAAATAAACATACTTTGTCGCAAAATAGTTATTTTGCGACAAAAAATAAATAGATAAGCAGGTGCTTTCATGGATACTTTTAATGCTCCCTCTCTTCTGGTAGACTTTATTAATTATATAGAAACGATCAAAGGTAAATCAAAACAAACCGTCAGTGAATATTTTCTGGACCTGAGAATCTTCTACCGCTTTTGTGCAATCAGATTCAAGCTGACTGACGAGAAAGTTTTTGATGAAATAGACATCAGTTCCCTGTCTGAGGATTTTCTCCAGAACATCAAACTAAGAGATCTCCATGCCTTTGTTTCGTTTATTGATAAAATGCGAGGAAATAACAATAAAACAAAAGCACGCAAAATCGCCAGTTTAAGGTCTTATTTTAAGTATCTTGAGGGCGTGGTCAATGTAATCGATAAAAACCCCGCAGAGAACCTGGAGACACCTAAGATTGAAGCCAGGCTTCCGGTACATTTGTCTTTAGATGAATCAAAACGACTTTTGAAGTCAATTGATGGAAAATACAAAATTAGAGATTATGCTATCATCACTATATTCTTAAATTGTGGTGTTCGACTATCAGAGCTTGTCAGTATCGATATCGACAAAATTAAGGACGAAACGCTCACAGTGATTGGAAAAGGCAACAAAGAAAGAACTGTTTATCTCAATCAGGCCTGTGTGAGAGTTATAAAAGACTATCTTGAGGAACGTCCAGATCCACTAGAAAGTGACAAGAAAGCTTTATTCTTAAGCTCAAGAAGAAAACGAATCTCTCCTAAGGCTGTTCAGCACCTTCTGAATAAACACCTTACTGTTGCTGGTCTGCTAGATCAACACTATTCTCCTCACAAGCTTAGGCATACAGCCGCAACACTGATGTATCAGTACGGTGATGTGGATATAAGAGCGCTTCAGGAGATTTTAGGACACGAGAGTGTTTCAACAACGCAGATATACACACACATAAACAGTGAAAGACTAAAAAAAGCCGTCGACAGCAATCCACTGAGCGGCATAGGTTCCGATGAAGACGAAGATCAGGATTAAGATTATTAGTAAATAGTCTATTAAGATAGGCTCATATAATCATTAAGATGTAGGTTATGATGGTTTAGAGACTCGGTACGATGATTACCTGACCTGGATAGATTATACCATCTTCGATATTGTTCAACTCCATGATTGTATAAACATCATGTCGTATGGAATCTGACGTGCCATATTGTCTAGCGATATTCCATATAGTATCGCCGTCACGTACTGGAATTTCAATGAATAAATTGCTATTGACTGAGAATGCTGTAATGTTGTAAATAAACACCGATATCATCAGAACGGCCAAAATAGCCGAAATCATAACAAAGGATCTGAATCTTTTGTAGTTAACCACTCTATATTTTCCTAATACGACCATCTTGAACCTCCATCGAACATTTGTTTAATTCAATAATATCAGAACAATTGTTCGTTGTCAACTTTTTTAAGAACGAATGTTTGATTTTATTTTTGAACTATGTTATAATTAGGAAAAATTAGATTGAGGTGAAGCAATGAGCGAAGAGTTATCCAAAAACCAACTAAGGATATTAAGTTATATAAAGGAAGAAATAAGTAGCAAGGGCTATCCCCCATCAGTCAGAGAGATTTGCACGGCTGTTGGATTAAGCTCTACTTCCACGGTTCATTCTCATCTTACTGCTCTTGAGAAAAAGGGTTTTATAAAAAAAGGAAACAATAAAAATAGAGCTATAGAAGTAATCGATCAAGAATCAGCCATGTATGATCTTCCCAAAAAAGAAATCGTCAACATTCCTCTTATTGGTAGTATAGCGGCAGGTCAGCCGATACTGGCGATACAAAATGCAGAGGATCTGTTCCCTATTCCTGTTGAATGGGTTGGTAAAAATGATTCATTTGTTCTTCAGGTTAAAGGAGACAGTATGATCAATGCAGGTATCTTCAATGGTGATTATGTTGTGATCAGTTGTCAGAATTCTGCTAGAAACGGCGACATTGTAGCCGCTCTGATAGATGACGAAGCTACCTTGAAGCGATATTATAGAGAAAAAGACCACATCAGATTACAGCCTGAAAATGATAACATGGAACCGATATTGTCAACTGAAGTGGCAATACTAGGGCTTTTGAAATGTGTTATACGTAAGTATTAACAATAGTTGCATAGATTAAAGATAAACAACATAAAAAAGGAGAAGTCACTCGACTTCTCTTTTAATATCCTCATATGTTATGGCAGCTGCCAATTTGCACTGTGTATAGGTTAGTCCACCCTGAAAGAATGCGGTGTAGGGCTCTCGTATCGGCGCATCGGCGCTGATTTCTATGGAGGATCCTTGTACAAAGGCTCCAGAGGCCATAATTACCTCATTTGTATACCCAGGCATAGCCCAGGGCTCTGTGATTGCCTGTGAATCAACAGGTGATGATCTCTGCACGCCCTGACAGAACTTCACCAATAATTTTTTTGAATTGAAAACAACACTTTGAATGATATCACTTCTTTGGTCATTCAGATCTGGTATGACTTCAAATCCCAGACTTTTGAATAGAGAAGCAATTAGTAGAGATCCTTTTAGAGATTCAGACACTGCTGACGGAGCCAGATACAGCCCTTGAAGGGTATTTCTTGTCTGTCCAAATGTCAAGCCTACTTCTTTTCCTATTCCCGGAGCAGTAAGTCTATTGGCTATCATATTGATCAGATGGGCTTTCCCACAGATATAGCCACCAGTTAGAGCGATTCCACCACCTGGATTCTTTATCAATGATCCAACCACAAGATCTGCTCCAACATCACTTGGCTCTAATGTTTCCATAAACTCACCATAACAATTGTCAACCATTATAATGATATCAGGATGTCTTCCCTTGATTTTAGAGATGCACTCATCTATTTTACTGACAATTATTGCCTTTCTGTCGCTATAACCGGTTGAGCGCTGTATCATAATGACTCTGGTAGTCTGATCTATCGAATCAAAGATCTCATCATAGTCGAAATCCATTTTGTTTTTAAGTGAAACCTCTTTATAGGCAATCCCTTGTGATTTCAAGCTATTGGCTTCATTTCCCTCTACTCCTAAGACAGTCAGCAACGTATCGTAGGGTCTGCCAGATACCGAAAGGATGGTGTCTCCATATTTAGTGATGGCTGAGAGAGTCAGATACAATGCATGTGTGCCTGAAACGATATTCGGCCTAACAAGAGCATCTTCAGTATTAAATACCTTTGCATAAATCTCTTCAACCTTCTCACGGCCGGGATCATTGTAGCCGTAACCTGTGTTCCAGTAAAAGTTGGAATAATTTAGATTTGAATCCTGCATGGCTTTAATGATTTTCAGCTGGTTGTATTCCTTAATTAAGTCTATTGATACAAATTTCGACAATAAAGAGGCCTCAGCTTCCAATATGACATCCTCGGTCTCTTTTTTTATTGAAAAGAGTTTACATAAATTATATTTATTCAACTAAACTCACCTTATTCATTGTTGGATTGGATTCTAATATTCGTATCAGGAATAATGGTTGATACAGCGTGCTTGTAGATCAGCTGTTGTTTGTCATTTAATTCAAAGATAATAACATAGTTGTCAAATCCTTTTACGTATCCCTTCAACTTGACACCATTAGTTAAGAAAATGGTCAGCCCGATTTTGTCTTTTCTGGCTTGGTTTAAAAATGAGTCCTGCAGATTAATTGATTGCTTCATAGTACTCCCCTCTCACTCAAATAGTTTTGAACATCTTTTAATGCTTGATCTATATTAATTGGATCTACACTGACCCATTTAATTCTGTTATCTGCTTTAAACCAGGTAAACTGTCTCTTGGCAAGCCGTCTCGAATTGCGCTTTATAAGTCTTATCGATTCTTCAAGGGTAATCTCATTGTCGAGATACTGTATGATTTCCTTGTAGCCAATCCCCTGCATGGATATAAGATCTTTATCATAACCCATTGCTCTCAGCCCTACAACTTCATCTATGAGACCGTTATTGACCATATCATCCACTCGCTGATTAATTCTATTATACAGTAGTTGACGGTCCATTTCCAACCCTATTAATACAAAA
Source organism: uncultured Clostridia bacterium (assembly GCA_927435965.1). Lineage (GTDB taxonomy): Bacteria > Bacillota > Clostridia > Tissierellales > Dethiosulfatibacteraceae > 38-11. Next base: position 17,274 of record CAKMKB010000237.1, on the reverse strand, counting down.
TCATAGTCTTCTGATTCTTCTCTAAAGTCAGTGTTGGATGCAGAAAAAGGTGTTCCTGTGATGTAATAGACCTCAAGAGCTCTTAAAACTCTTTTGGCATTATTCATATGGATTTTTTCTGCTGATATGGGGTCAATAGACTCCAACAGGCGATGTAGGTGTTCCTTCCCGTTAGTTTCAAGTAATTGAGTAAGCTCACCCCGTATTGCCTCATCTGATATGGTATTGGAAAAACTTAGGTTGTAGATTAGTGAATTCACATAGAGCCCAGTTCCGCCAGCAATGACTGGAATTTTACTTTTACTGTTTAACTGCTTTATAATTGCACCTGATCGAGTTTTAAAATCAGAGACTGTGAATTTTTCATCCGGATAGACAAGATCTATCATATGGTGTGGTACTCCCTGCTTTTCATCCTCTCGGATCTTGGCAGTGCCGATATCCATCCCAATATAAATCTGCATGGCATCAGCAGATATAACCTCTGTATTCATTAGTTTTGCTGTCTCAACTGATATACGGGTCTTCCCCACTGCAGTTGGTCCGACAATAATGACTATTTTCTCTTTCATATTATATCCTTATCAGTTTGTTCTGTTAAAAAGCTTCTCCAGTTCATGCCTGGTGAATTTGATCCAAATCGGCCTGCCGTGAGGGCATGTATGTGGTGAATCACATTCGGACAATTTTGAAGTCAGATGTTCAACTTCCTTTTTTGATATCAGATCACCTGATTTGACAGAGACAACACATGCTTTCTTGATTAATTCATCAATTTTCATTATGGTATTCTCAGGATGATCATTCATCGTATCTAGTAGCTGATAGAACATTCCTTTAATGTTTCCATCGGTCAATGCCATTGGTATTGCTGTTATATGAATGGATTTGAGTCCAAAATCATCTATTGAAAAACCAATGTCCGCAAAAATATCCTTGTTGTGAAGAGCCTTGTCATATTCCTCAGATCCTAGGTGAACGACCTCAGGAATCAGAAGCTGTTGAACTTCAATATCTCTGCGATGATAAGCCTTGATGAGCTTTTCATAATTGATCCTTTCATGAGCTGCATGTTGATCCATGATATAGAGTTCTTTGTGGAATGTGTCCTCAAATATCAAATAACCGTTGAATATTGGGCCGATAAAATTCAAGTAATCATAAACATTTTCAATTGCAGCATCAGGATTGCTTTTTATAATTAGATCAGGAGTTTCTTCTCTAAATAATATGGGGAATTCTTCTTCTATAGGGATTTCAATTTGTTCATCTTCCTGATCTAAACTCAAATCTGAGATGCTATCATCAATAATTATTTTATCAGATATTTTTTCATCTAGCTTGTTAGCTATTGGTTTGTTATCAGTTTTATCAGTTGCGCGATCTATACGTCTCGACAAGAAACGCTCTCTAAGATGCTTGCTGACGATGGAATATATCAAGTCTTCAATCATTTTTATATTGTCTATCTTAACAATTGACTTTTGAGGGTGTATGTTAACGTCAATATCATTTGGATCAATATTGATGTAGATTACAAAGCCCGGAAATTTTCCCTTTGGCAAAAGTGTGGTATAGGCTTTTTCAATACCCGATGAAATGCTCTTGTTGGATACAAAACGTCCATTAACAAATATTATCTGCATTCTCCGATTGACTCTGTAATAGTTCAGGTTGGTTACAAATCCCTTTATACTGATTCTATCTAAGTCATAGGATATTTGAGACAATGCGCTGGAAAAATCTGCTCCCATCACACTTGTTATGACGTTTAAAGTGCTTGTATTTGAGGGTGTCGACAGGATAACTTGACTATCCCTCACCAGTTTGAATGAAACGCCTGTATTTAACAATGACAGTTTAGAAATCAGGTCTGAAATGGTGGATGCCTCAGCCTGGTCTGATTTGAGAAACTTCTTTCTGGCAGGGACATTGTAAAACAAATCCCTGACGATTACTGTGGTACCGTCTGTTGATCCTGTAAATCTTTCGTCAATCATAATCCCACCATTTATCTTGATTGTTCTGGCGGCTTCCTCTTCTCTTGATTTAGAGGTCATTTCAAACCTTGATACAGCTGAGATGCTGGCAAGTGCCTCTCCCCTGAATCCTAATGTGTTCAGACTGTTTAGATCTTCAATCCTGGTGATTTTACTGGTGGCATGTCTAATGACAGCCTTGCTGACTTCTGAGTTAATCATGCCTGAGCCGTTGTCTGTGACTCTGATATATGATTTACCACCGTTTTTTATTTCAATCAAAATCTCATCGGCGTTAGCGTCTATGGCGTTTTCCACCAGCTCCTTGATAACAGAAGCGGGGCTTTCAACCACTTCACCAGCGGCAATCTTATTGATGGTTGATTCATCTAATACGCTTATTCTTTGCATCAATCATCCAGCTCCTTAGATTTTTGGATTATTTCATTCAAAACAGTCATGCACTGTAAAGGTGTCAGGTTGTTTATATTGATGTTATCGATGTTTTCTTTTAAAAAGTCCTTATATTTATTGTTAATATTCCAGAAGGCAATCTGATCAGTATTATCTGAAAACTTTTCGGACAAAGTATAGCTCTTGTTAAGGTCTGACTCCTCAAGTTTTTTCAGTATGCTGAAAGCCCTTTTGATTAACTCGTTTGGAATGCCTGCCAAACGAGCGACTTGAATACCGAAGCTCTTGTCTATACTTCCTTTTGAAATCTTCCTTAGAAAAATGATATCGTCTCCTGATTCCTTGATCAGTATCTTATAATTGCTGATACCCTCAATCTTACCCTCCAGTTCGGAAAGCTCATGGTAGTGGGTTGCAAACAGGGTTTTTGCCTTGATTTTTTTAGAGATATACTCAGTCACAGCCCAAGCAATGCTTAGACCATCATAGGTGCTTGTCCCCCTTCCGATCTCATCAAGTATGATAAGACTGTCTCGGGTAGCGTTTTTGATGATATTTGAGACCTCTGACATTTCAACCATAAATGTACTTTGACCGCTAGACAGGTCATCCGAGGCGCCTACACGGCTGAATACCTTGTCTATCATTGCTATGTCAGCATCCTCTGCTGGTACAAAGCTGCCAATATGGGCAAGGATGACAATCAGAGCTATCTGTCTCATATAGGTTGATTTACCTGCCATATTCGGTCCGGTAATAATTGAGAACCTTTCAAGTTCATTATCCATATAGGTGGAATTGGGTATGAAAACCTCGTTTTTAAGCACCTTTTCAACCACAGGATGTCTGCCATCCACAATACTGATGATTCCTTTGGTGTTCATTTTAGGTTTTTTATATCTATTCTTGACTGCGATTGTACACAGTGAATTGATGGCATCAACAGTAGCGACCATATCGGCAGTCTTCTGTATTCTCATGACCTGGTTTTTGATAAAAGTCCTGATTTCATTGAACAGATCAAACTCCAGCTTCTCTATTCTGGATTCGGCACTCAGGATTTTGACTTCCATGTCTTTCAAATCCGGTGTGATATATCTTTCAGCGTTAGCCAGTGTCTGTTTCCTAATGTAATAGTCAGGGACCAGCTTCATATATGATTTGGTGACCTCGATATAATAACCAAATACCTTGTTATACCCTATCCTCAGATTCTTGATGCCTGTTGTTTCACGTTCTTTTTCAATCAAGGCATTAATCCAATCCTTGCCATGTGTGGTGATGGTTCTTAGCTCATCCAGTTCCTCATTGTAGCCATCTTTGATGATATTTCCCTCTTTGACGGTTACTGGCGGATTATCCTCTATACCTGAATGAATCAGGTCCAGTATGTCCTTTAAAGTATCTATATTATTTGATATATCTTCAAATATATTACCTTTTACTGATGATATATCAGATTTCAAGTCCGGCAATATTTCAATGGATTGTTTCAAAGAATTCATGTCTCTTGCATTGCATGTTCCGTAAACAATTCGGCTAATAAGACGCTCAATGTCATAAACTTGCCTCAAGTGTGTTGACAGATGATTGGAAATCAGAATATTGTTGTATAGTTGATCCACAGCTTGATGCCTGTCTTCTATTAACTCGATATCCTGCAGAGGCTCCAATAGCCACTTCTTGAGCTTTCTGGCACCCATGGCTGTCATAGTGTGGTCAATGACATTAAATAGCGTATTCTTTTTATCGGTCCCCCTGATTGGTTCAATCAATTCCAAGTTCCTTCGGGTGCTGTTGTCAATCACCATGAAGTCCCCTGTTTGATAGGTAAACAGGTTGTTTATATGTGTTAGAGCTATCTTCTGTGTATCGTGAAGGTAGTCTAAAAGCCCTCCAATAGAGTTGACAAGCGGTTTCTGGCTAGTTTGGATACCTAGTGCCTCAATTGAGATAACCTTAAAATGATCCATAATCAGGTTTACATAATAACTGGAATCTTTGGAATGATCTATTACCTCTATGCTTCTGAACACATTGTCAGTTGTACTTAGATGATAGCTATCAAACAGTTTTAGTAAATCTTTATTGGTGATAATCTCAGAGGGATTAATTTTTAATAGTTCGTTATAAAGGCTTAGAATTGTCTTGTCAGGTGTATTCTCCCTGAACTGGGTACAATATATACTGCCGGTGGAAACATCCACATAAGCAATAGCAGCATCATTCTTATGAAGTGCCACTGCACACAGGTAGTTATTCTTCTTCTCATCCAACAGATTGTTGTCTGTGACAGTTCCAGGTGTTATAATCCGCACAACCTCTCTTCTGACAATTGTGTTTGGGGTAGGTTCTTCAACCTGTTCGCAGATGGCAACCTTGATGCCATTTTCAATTAGTTTTGCAATATAGTTGTCAGCGGCATGGAAAGGTATCCCACACATTGGTGCCTTCTCTGCCTGTCCACAATCCCTTGCGGTCAGGGTAATTTCTAGAATTTTTGAGGCTTTCAACGCATCATCAAAAAACATTTCGTAGAAGTCTCCCAACCGGAAGAACAAAATGCTGTCTTGATGTTTTTCTTTAATTGTCATATACTGCTGCATCATTGGCGTAAGTTTGCTCATCACATCACCTTAAACAATTGTGCCTTCTATATACCAGGTCTTGGCTTTTTCTATACGGACATTTACCATCTGACCTATCAGATCTTTTTCACCGATAAAATGGACCAGTTTGCCCGACTCACTTCTGCCTGTTAGGTATGATTCTTTGTTTTTGCTTACGTCATCTACCAAAACAGACACTGTCCGTCCTATGTACTTTAGATTGTTTGCTTCGAATATGGGATAAAGGGCTTTAAGTAGTCTATCAAATCGTTCGTGTTTGACCTTATCATCAATCTGATCAGCTCTCTTGCCTGCAGTTGTTCCGGGTCTGATTGAATAAATGAAGGTAAATGCAGAATCGAACTGAACCTCTTCTACCAAGCTAAGCGTTTCATTGAAATCTTCCTCAGTCTCTCCGGGAAAACCGGTTATGATGTCCGTCGAGATTGATATATCAGGTATTTCAGCCTTAGCCATTTTTACAAAATCCAGATACTGCTCTCGTGTATATTTTCTGTTCATCTCATGCAATACCTTGGTGCTGCCTGATTGTATAGGCAAATGAATCTGGTTGCATACCTTGTCGCATTCCTTTATCGCCTTGATAAACTCAAGGTTCACATCTTTGGGATGGGATGAGATAAATCGGATTCTTTCAACACCTTCGATTTTGTTCAAATCCCGTAACAAATCGGGAAACTGGTAACGGTCGTCTATATCATTTCCATAGGAGTTTACATTCTGACCTAGCAGGGTTATTTCCTTATATCCATTTTGTCCTAACGAGATTACCTCATCTATTATTTCCTGCCTATCTCTGCTTCTTTCTCTGCCTCTTGTATAGGGTACGACACAATAAGAGCAGAAATTATTGCAGCCATACATGATGTTGACAAAAGCCTTATGGCTGAATTTTCTGGACTTTGGAACCTCTTCTTTGAGATTATCGCTGTTTTCAACAATAGAAATGACTTTTTTCTTCTTTTGCTCGATGTCATACAAAAGCTCTGGAAGCTGGTCATAGGTATTGGTACCAAATATAAGATCGACGAAGGGATACATTTTTAGCATCTTTTCCCTGACCTTTTGATTCTGGGGCATGCAGCCACAGACAGCAACAATCTTTTCCTTATTGGCAAGCTTGAGCCTCTTCACTTCTCCCAGATTGCCATATAGCCTGTTCTCAGCATTTTCTCTGATTAAACAGGTGTTAAAAATAATCAAATCAGCTTCATCTCTTAATGTCGTTTCCATGTATCCTTGAGAATTCAAGAGACCACTGATTTTTTCGGAATCATATTCATTCATTTGACACCCGAATGTTTCTATATAAAATTGTCTACTCATCTAATCACCTTTGTTTTATTATGTATTATATTCAAACTACAACATTTTATCATATAATGAGATAAAATTAAATCATCGGATCAAAAAAGTAAAAAAAAAGCTGTTAGTGTGAACTAACAACTATTTTTTAGTGAATAAGTCACCTATTGTGAAATTGTCGTCTCCTAGGGTGTAACTGCTTAAATTCTCAACCCTGTTATCTTTTTTATCTTCAGTTTCGTTTTCTATAATCATGGTAAGCTTAATGGTTTTTGATTTTCTGTTGATATCAGTAATCTTACATTCAACTTCCTGGTCTTTTTCCAGTATTTGAGCCGGTGTTCTCAGCTTGTCCTTTGAAACTAGTTTAGTAGGTACAAATCCTTCTATCTCATCAGCTAATTCAACCACTACACCTTCTGTTGTCATACTGGTCACTTTACCTTTTACAACATCAAATCTTTTCAGGTTTTTTGTGTATTTCACAAATGGATCTTCAGAAAGTTGCTTGGCGCCTAGTGATAGTCTTTCCTTTTTACTGTCTATTGCCAATATCTTCACTTCAAGCTCTTGTCCAACCTTCAACACATCTTGTGGATGCTTGACCATATCCCATGAGATATCAGATACGTGTAACAGTCCCTGAACATTGTCTATCTCGACAAAAGCCCCAAAATCAGTCAATGATACAACCTTTCCTGTTACGATGTCACCGGCGTTATAGTTTTCGGTGAATAGTTCAAAGGGTCTCTTAAGTGTAGCTTTTAGGCTTAAAGATATTCTTCTTCTTTCAAGATCTTTTTTCAAAACCTTAACACTGATTATATCTCCCTCTTTCAAAACATCAGAAGGGTGCTTAATTCTATTCCAAGATATTTCATTGATGTGAAGTAGTCCCTCAATACCATTGATTTCTACAAATGCACCAAAATCAACAACACGATTTACTTTTCCTTCATAAGTCTCTTTGGTGTCTATTGTTTCCCATGCTTGCTGTTCTTTTGCTCTTGCTTCTTCTATTTCCAGCACTTTTCGAGAAAAAATTAACTTGTTCTTATTGTTTTTCATTTTTGCTTCAATGATTCTTACTTCAAGATTTTTACCGACAAAATCAGCTGGAACAGCATTTCTGCCTTTTGACAGATGTGATCCGGGTATGAAACCACTGAATCCTTTAAACTCTGCAATTACACCACTGTCGTTTGAGTTAGTTGTTTTGACAGTTACAGTCTCACCTGTTTTCATCAACTCAACTATAGCATCCCATTTGTGTTGTTCCTCAAAATCTTTTCTTGACAGGACAATATTCCCATCATCGTTACTGTTGCTGGCTACAACAGCCTCAATCTCATCACCGACATTCAGGATATCACGCAAATCTTCCACGTCATCCATTGTGTAATCATCCTTTGTAATGATACCGTCAGACTTGTAACCGAAGTTAACCAAAGCCTTATCCCTTTCAACAAGGATTACAGTCCCTTTTATTTGTCTTCCTGGAAAAATTTTAATGAATTCGAAATTTTCTAGCAGTTCATGCATTTCATTTTGTTCTGACATTAACAATAACCTCCTCGACTATTCCCAGCGGAGTCGATGCTCCTGCTGTAATACCGATCTTCTTAGAATTTTTTATCAAATCATAAGGAATCTCGTCGGAGTTTTCAATCCAGTAGGTATTGTCACAGAGTTCCTTACAAATTTCATACAGTTTTTTTGTGTTCGAGCTTTGCTTGCCACCGATTACCAAGACAGAGTCACATTCCACGGCCAATTTTTTAGCAGCTTCCTGTCTGAGCTCCGTTGCCCTGCAGACGGTGTCCTTTACTATAATAGCATTATTATTTAAAGAATAAAAGTATTCTTTTATCTCATTATATTTATTTATATTGTAGGTGGTCTGAAAAACGATGCAAGTTTTGTTTTCAGCATATAAATGGTTGATTTTATAGTCACTCAGATCGGAATAAATATAGACGCCCTTTTCGCACCAGCCTTTGATTCCTTCAACCTCAGGATGGTCCCTGTTGCCGAAAATAATGATATCATCACCATCGTCACAATGCTGTCGTACTATGCCATGTATTCGTTTGACCTTTGGACAGGTGGCATCTATGATGCGGATGTTATTTTTCACGCAATAGTCATATACAGAGTGACCAACACCATGCGAACGTATTACTAGGCTTGAGTCCTTCAAATCACTTATATCTTCAATTATATGTAAGCCCTTGCTCTTTAGGCTTTCCAAGACGTCATTATTATGGATCAATTCTCCATAGCAGAAAAGCTCATCTTCTGATTCCAATGCGTCGTTTGTTATCTCCAGTGCCCTGTCAACGCCAAAGCAGGTGGCATAGTGGTCTGCTCTAACTATTTCCATGACTGCCATCCGTAAATACATTTTTTAGGTCGTAAATCCTTCTCATGATGTCAACACTTATGTCGGTATACTGTTTCGAATCCAGTGCACTTTTATCCAAATGATTATAATCATATTTTTCGCCGTAATAGACATCAACCCTGCCAAACAACTTATACTTGGAGTCGATATAGACGGGAAGAACTGTTGCTTTCGAGCGTACAACCAGCATGCCAATTCCGCCTTTGACGGAGGTTTCGCTAAAACCCTTGACCCTTGTACCTTCTGGGAAAATACCCAATGTATTGTTGTTTTTCAATATTTTAAGAGAGTTTTTAAGGGCAGCTAAGGAATTGCCTTCTCTATCCACAGGAAAAACCTTAATTCTTGTCAGTAGAAATCTGAGAATACTATTGTCGAATAACTCCTTCTTAGCCATATAGTTGATTTCGTCTTTGAAAGTGATAGCGACAACAAAGGGGTCGAACCAGGATGAATGATTGGCACATATTACCAATGGTTCACCTTCATTAATTAATGAATTTTCCTTGTAATGAACTTTTATTCTGAACAGGATCTTCAAAATGATAATTGCAATTATCCTGATAAGCTTATAAAACATTAATCCTCCGTCCTGACATACCCGATTATGATATCGATGACTTGATCTATATCAATATCTGATGTGTCAATCTCGACTGCATCTTCAGCCTTTTTTAGTGGAGCCAGTTCCCTATTGCTGTCGTTTTTATCTCTAATTCTTATAGCTTCGATGGTCTCTTCAAGAGAAACATCATTATCTGATTTTTTTAATTCCTCATATCGTCGGAGCCCACGGACTTCATAACTAGCGGTCAGAAAAAACTTGAAGTCAGCATTTGGAAATACAACTGTTCCGATGTCTCTGCCTTCCATGACGACATTATTATTTTTAGCCAGCTTTCTTTGGAAATCAGTTGCAAATGATCTAATAACAGAATTTTTAGAGTAATCTGAGGTTTTGCTTGTAATAATCTCCTCACGGATTTCACGGTCAATGATAGAGCCTTGAAAATAAATATGCTCACTCGTATATTTGAGATCTATATTGTTGAGATAGTTTTCTAGCAATTCAATATTGTCCAGCTCGATTCCGTCTTTAATCAGACTATATGTGATAGCCCTATATATAGCCCCCGTGTCAATAAACATGAAATCCAGAAGCGCGCTGACTTTTTTGGCAACCGTGCTTTTTCCGGCACCAGCCGGTCCATCTATGGCAATAATCATGTTTCCTCCATTTAAAGCTTTTTCAAATCCGGTCTAAGTTTTTCCGCACCCTTTAAATAAACATGTGTCGGGTTTGTTAACTCCGGATGGTTGATAAACATCAGTACACGGATACATAAAGGCAAACTGCCTTCAACACTCATTTCCTGCATACACATCAAAGTGGCATTTTCAAACCCGATTTCACGGGCGAATTTTGCCGGATAGGCTCTAGTGATATCCTTGGTGGCAGTAAAAATTATGCTCTCAACTTCTGAAGCAGTTATGTTGTTGACACTCAATATCTCATCAAGCAGTGTGATGGTATTGGTCCTTATCTCAGTTTCTGAGTTATTCTTGATAGTAATGGCACCGCGTATAGTCTTCATAAAATCACCTTTAATATTATAGTATAATTTGACAATTAAAACAACAAAAAAAACCGGGATCAGATCCCGGTAGTCTACTTCTTGAAGTCACTCTCTTTATTGTAGATGCTATATTTGTCCCAAACTTCTTCCAAAAGGTCAAAATACTTCAGTATTTCATCCTTTTCCTGCATACCGACACTCATGATGAGGGAATTGATTACTGCCATTGGTGTTACCAATGAATCAACAAATGACACCATATTACTCTTTCCAAGCAAAGCGATATCAGCTAGCTGATAGAATGGAGAAGCCTCTGTATCTGTTATGGCAATGACTTTTGCTTTTCTATCCATTGCGAATTTTACTGCATCCATGCTTTGACGGGAATAGCGAGGATAACTGATAATAATAAATAGATCGTTCTCATTGATTCTGACTAACTGTTCAAACACCGAGTTGGTGTTCTGGTTGACTATCTTTACGTTTTCCAAAATAACATCCAGATAGAACCCTAGATATAGAGCTAGCGCATAGGAGCTTCTCATACCCATAATATAGATTTTTTTAGCCCCCAAAATCAATGAAGCTGCGTTGTTAAGTCGTTCCTGATCTAGATCTTCAAGATAATTCTTTAAGGAATGAATCTCATTCTTTAAAATTTTGTTGATGAACTCCTCTGAATCCTTTGGTGTTTCATCCAGAGAGATTCTCTGAACAGTAGTTAACTTGTTCTTGATCATGACCTGCAAGGCTTGCTGAAGATCAGGAAATCCATCAAATCCAAGAGCTGTTGCAAATCTCACCACAGTTGATTCGCTGACATCGACTGTCTTGCCTATCTTAGCGGCTGTCATAAAAGCGGCTTTGTCATATTGCTCAATGATAAACTGAGCAATTGCCTTTTGTCCTTTACTGAACTTATAATAATTGCTCTGAATGATTTTGATTAAGTCTTCATTAGTTTTAAATGCCATTTGACCATCCTTCTCGTCAAATCATGGATACACCCTTATAAAAAGCAGTTTTGTTGATTTCATCAGTTCCAGGAGGAACCCTTTTCAATACAGCCTTAAGGATGTTCTCTTCTTTGACAATATCTAATACTTTACTGATGACACCTAAGGAGATGATGTTGGCAACCATAGGTTTTTTCATTTCAATATTCGCAGTTTTAAGGATTGGTAGGTTGTGAATCTTAAACCCATTCGCCCCTCTCAGCTCGATGCTGTCATCTACTATAAGTATACCATCATTTTTTAAGGATGCAATATATTGATCATAAGATTTTTGTGTCAAACAAAGAAGCATGTCACACTTCTGAACTTTCGGATAATTGATTTCTGTCTCGCTGATGATAACCTCAGCCTTGCTGGCACCACCTCTAGCTTCAGGACCGTATGATTGGGATTGGATAGCGTTGATACCTTGCAACAAACTGGCATCAGCCAATATGATACCTGCTAGGATAAGCCCTTGCCCGCCTGAACCTGACAATCGGATTTCATATTTTTTAGGCATGTTATCTCTCCTTCTTCAACAGATCAATGATCTTTTGGTATTTTTCGGTGTACTCTTCCTCAGGCTTGTTGTAGAACTCGCCCATCAAAATTTTAGATTCAGCCAACTCAGGTTTCTTCTCAGCAATCTTGATATCGATATAGTCATCCTTCAGACTTTTCATCATTTCGACAGCATCGCCTTTTTTGTTTTTTCTACCATAGTAGGTTGGACATGAGCTGACAGCTTCAATAAATGAAAATCCTTTGTTTTTAATTCCATTCTCCACCAGAGTCGTCAACTGCTTCGCATAATACGCTGTTGATCTGCCGACATAGGTTGCACCAGCTGCTTTGGCTAGATTGCACAAGTCAAAAGTCTTGTCGATGTTTCCATAGGGTGCTGTAGTACCATAAGAATCTGTTGGTGTAGTTGGTGAGTATTGCCCACCGGTCATTCCATATATGTTGTTATTAAAGGCTATCGTTGTTATATCAATGTTTCTTCTGGCGGCATGAATCAGGTGATTCCCACCTATAGCTGAACAATCACCGTCACCTGTCAGTACAAGTACTTCAAGATTGGGATTAGCCATCTTGACACCAGTTGCAAAAGCAAGTGCCCTACCATGGGTTGTATGCAGAGTATTGAAGTTCATGTAGCCAGATGCTCTGGATGAGCAACCGATGCCAGAAACGATGCAAATTTTCTCTGGATCCAGTTTCAGATTGTCAATAGCTCTTACCACAGCATGCATGACGATGCCATGACCGCAACCCGGGCACCAAATATGAGGCAATTTCTCTTCTCTGAAGTATTCTTTGACTAAAGCACTGGTATTCATTTCAGCACCTCCCTAGCAAAATCGTAAATCTCATCTGGGTTAATAGGTTGTCCGTCAATTCTGCCATAGAATTCAACATTGCAGTTTTTGCATGCTACTCTTTCAACCTCATTTACATATTGACCCATATTCATTTCAGCAACAATTATAGTATTTACTTTTTTTGATAGACTGATCAATGCATCTTCTGCTAGAGGCCAGATGGTGATAGGTCTGAACAGACCAGCTTTTATACCATCTTCTCTGAGTCTATTAACTGTGTCTTTAGCTGCTCTAGAGGTAGCGCCAAATGCTACAATGGCAAAATCAGCATCCTCAAGTCTATATTCTTCAAATTTAATAATGTCTTTTTTGTTTATCTCTATTTTCTTCATCAGCCGGGTCATCATATCAAGAGCGACTGTTGGACTGTTGCTTGGAAAACCGGTTACGTCATGGGTTAGACCAGTGACATGCTGTCTGTAACCAGTACCGAAATCAGCCATATTAGGGATTAGATCCTCATCAGCCTTGTACGGCAGATAACCTTCCTTAGGACCGGTCGGTCTCTTTCTGTTGATGATTTTGATGCTATCTTTAGAGGATAGGTCTACTTTCTCCCTCATATGGGCAATAATCTCATCCAGTAAAAGTATAACCGGAGTCCTGTATTTTTCAGCCATATTGAAGCACTCTATTGTAATATCAAAAATCTCCTGGACTGAGTTTGGATATAGGGCTATAACAGGATGATCCCCATGGGTTCCCCACTTCGCCTGCATGATATCTCCCTGTGAAGGAGACGTAGGCAAGCCAGTGCTTGGTCCACCTCTTTGAACATTTACGATGACACAAGGTATTTCAGCGATGCATCCGTATCCTAGATTTTCCTGTTTCAATGAAAACCCGGGACCGCTGGTTGCAGTCATAGATTTCTTGCCAGCTAGTGAACCACCTAATGTGGCAGCCATACCTGCAATCTCATCTTCCATCTGTATGAAATGCCCTCCAATGGCTGGTAATTTCTGAGCTGATATTTCAGCTATTTCAGTAGATGGCGTTATAGGATAACCTGCGTAAAACTCCATTCCCGCTGCCAAAGCACCCTCGACACAAGCCTCATTCCCCTGAAGCAGTTTTATATTATTCGACATTCTCAGGTACCTCCTTAAGATATATTGCAAAATCAGGACATCTTAGTTCACATTGCCCACATTTTATACAATCCTCAGGTCGTGCGATGTCAACGACATCATTTTTAAGCTCCAAAACACTCTTGGGACAAAATGCGACGCAAATGCCACACCCTTTACACCATTCCTTGTTAACGACTACCATTTTGGGCGTACCCATATGATACCTCCTAGTATTAAACAAATTAATTCCTTTTTAAGGATACCAAACCCCTAACTGTTTTGCAAGATATAATTCATAGTTATTCGCAAATGCAAGATGTCCTTCATTTGTTGCATATTCTAATGAATATCCTCTTTTATATTTAAAGTTTGATAAGAAAATGCATGAAACAATTAATTTGTTTCATGCATTTTTTGAATGATAAACAGTTCAGGTGGATAATTATTGATGTTGATTATTCTATGATTAACGACTTTATATAGTCTGTCATCAAGTTTTTCAAGATATTCAAAGATGCCATTTCTCTCCAACCCCTTGTCATGACCCGTATAAGCGGCTATGATAATGTAACCTTTCAATTTTATCTGCGCGAGCATTTTTTCCAGTGCAGGTATAGTTGTACTTGGATTTGTCGAAATACCAGATTTGCTCTCTGGCAGATAACCAAGATTGTAAACGGCAAGTTGTACTTTTTCCGAGATATATCGATCCACATTCACATGAGAATCGTGTATCACCTTGTAGTTATTGAATTCACAGGCTTTGTTGAGAAGTTCATTCGTATTTTGAATGGCCTCTTCCTGAATATCGAATGCATACAGAAAACCTTTGCCTTTCATCGTGGTGCATAAATATAAGCTGTCATTTCCATTTCCACAGGTACAATCTACAGCAATACAGTCCTCAGTTAGAAATTCAGAAATCAGAAAGTGATAGTATTGTACAATATTGTAAATATTGACACTCATATTCGTTCCTTCAGATAATCCACCTCTTTAGAGGTTAGATGGCGCCATTTACCAACCGGCAGGTCTCCAAGCTGTAACTCTCCTATGGAAACACGTTTCAAGTCAACAACACGGCATTTGAATTTCTCAAACATTTTTCTGATCTGGCGGTTTCTACCCTCGCTGATCACTACTGACAGTTTAGTGATATGTTCAATTTCACCGATTACACTTATTTCGCAAGGCTTCGTTCGGTATCCGTCTATGTAGATTCCCTTAGAAAGCTTGGCAATAATAGAGGGATCCAGACTACCCTTGACCTGTACGAGATAGGTTTTGGGCACATCATGACTGGGATGGGTCAGCTTAAAGGTCAGTTCCCCATCATTAGTCAGCAATAAGAGTCCTTTAGAATCATAGTCAAGTCTTCCAACTGGATAGATTCTGTCGTTAATTTCGATGAGGTCTATAACGGAGGGTCTGTCAAACTGATCCTTTACGGTAGTAATATATTTTTCAGGCTTGTGGAGCATGATATAGATAAAATCCTCCTGCACACCAATAGGATTACCTGAGACCTCAACACGATCCAATTTGGAGTCCACCTGGTATCCTGGTTCAGTAACCACGACACCATTTACAGTCACCTCACCATTAAAGATAAGCTCATCTGCATTTCTTCTAGACGTATAGCCTGAATTGCTTATAAATTTGTTAAGCCTTATATCACCCATGGAAAACTCCCTCCTGATCCCCTGTCAAAGAATCGGGTGTAATTTTAAGGGGTGGCAGGTCTTTTATGGACTTTAATCCGAAGTATGCTAAAAAATGACTAGTCGTACCGTAAATGATAGGCTTACCCGGCTTATCCAGTTTACCCCTTGTCTCGACAAGATCCTTGTCCATCAGTGTTCTCAGAATGTAGTCTGATTTGACACCCCTGATCATATCCACTTCAATTTTTGTGATAGGTTGCTTGTAGGCGATGATGGACAAAGCCTCAAGGGCTGAAGTAGATAGATTTGAACGGGTGTTGGTCTTGAATAGCATAGCAACATAATCATAATTGATATCCTTGGTCTTGAACTGATAAGTGTCACCAAAGGTTTTTAACACGATGCCTCTTGAAGCCACTATATAGTCCTGTTCCATTTCAATTAGTATGTCACGCAGCTGTGATTCTTTTATCTCTATTATCTTGCTAAGTTCGCTAACCTTGATCGGGTCTCCCCAGGCAAATAAAATGCTTTCAATGATGCTTTTAACTCTATCTTTTTCCATAATTACCATCCCCTAAGCTTTCTGAATGAATATCTCGCCGAAAATCCTATCCTGGACCAGCCTGATGTTTTTCAGTCTGGACATCTCAAGTATACTTAGAAAAACAGCAATTACAAATTTCTTTGAATTGTGAAGGGAAAAAATCTCAACAATATTTACCTTCTGTAGAATTTCCAGTTTTTCGCTGATAAGATCCATGCAATCATTGATGGTGAATTCATCCTTTGCTAGATCCAATATGTTATCCTCCGTCTCAAAGCGGCTTCTTTTTAAAACATTTTTCAAAGCATACAGCAGATCATAGGCGCTGATTTCCTCAAAGAGAAGCTGTTCACAGGCGGTATCTTCCTCAATATGGAAGTCTTCAGCCGGCTTGGCAATAAATCGGCTCTCTTTCTCCTCCGATATCTTCAAATCATCAGAGGCCATCCTATATAGTCTGTACTCGAGTAGCTGATTGACAAGCTCCTCTCTAGGATCCTCCTGCTTTTCCTGATTTGGAAGAAGCATCTTGGATTTGATTTCTAGCAGTGTGGAGGCCATTAGAACAAATTCGCTGGCAATAGCCATGTCAAACTCCTGAAGGACATCCAAATAAGCGATATACTGTTCTGTGATCTCAGCTATCGGTATATCATAAATATCCACTTCATTGGTTTCAATCAAGTAAACCAGTAATTCAAATGGGCCATAGAATTTGTTGATTTGAACAATATACTCCAAATTATCCCTACTTTCTCATATCGATAAAGCCATGGCCATCGACCATACCTATGATGACATTGTTTTTTTTCACCGGCTCAGAACTGAAGCCAAAGGCTTCGTAGAATGATTCAGTGAGTGCTTCCTTTTCATCGCTTTTATTGGTGTAGATGACGCCCAGTGAATCACCGAACTCCACCCTGTCCCCCACCTTTTTGTGCAATATGATGCCAGCTGTATAGTCAATTTCCTCTTCTTTTGTTGCGCGTCCAGCACCTGCCACCAATGAGCACAATCCTATTTTCTCAGCATCGATTGCTTTAATGTAGCCTTCCGATGTGCTGATGACTTTATAAGCATATTTTGATTTTTCAAATTTTGTTAGATCTTTTATATAGGTTATATCACCCTTCTGAGCGTAGATAAAGTCAACAAATTTTAGAAAAGGTTCATCAGTTGTTAAAAGGGCTCTGGTTTTTTCCAAGCCAGCTTCAAGAGTATCACTTATGCCAGCTAGTTTTAACATGGCTGCATTTAGAAATACACACAGCGTTGTGAAATCCTCAGGTCCTTCATTT
>CAKMKB010000236.1:0-11807 GCA_927435965.1 uncultured Clostridia bacterium | reverse complement strand
TATGGAACTCGCTTTAATCATGCACGTGGGTGCAAATGGTTTACATGCTCGTTTCATACGATAATATTTTATTCTTTTTTGTCACATATGTATTGTACACTTACATATTACTGAAATCATCAATACTGATATGTTAAGCTTTTTCATCTTTTCGGGATTGTTTAGAGTCTCTGATGCAAATTGCCTGAATTGATCATATCTAAAAAGCAAGGCTGACAACTTGATTGTCGTCAAAGATATGACAACCGCCATGATCCAACTATACCTGACTTCCAGATTATAAACCTGATACCATGTCAGAACAACCATCAATAATCCTAAAATGCTGATGACATAAATCCATAAAGGTTTATGACTCGCATATGCCTTCTCCATCTCCCACTTGTTCCACCTGTCCCCCATTGTTACCATCAGGACCCTTGTGATAATACCGACTGCTGCCCATATGAAGCATAAATAGCTAAAATAATTGAATTCCATCTTTCTCTCCTAAAAATATAATATGACTAATAGTCATGTGACTTTTAGTCATATTATAGATCGTGCTTTGTAGTTTGTCAACATTTTTGTTCTTTTTTGATTCATTCTTGTCTATTCGTTAAGTGGTTTGAGGAACTTCACGCCAAATGTTGAAAATGCGATTCCAAACATCAGTATGACCACCAGATTTATCAGTATTTCATCAATGGATTTTCCTTGCAGTATTTTTTCACTTGCATCCATGACCCATTTCTGAGGAACAATATTTCCTAAGCGATTAACAATTTCAGGCATCATGGACTTTGGAATGAACGAACCCCCCAGTATCGAGGATGGCACAACCACTGTTGCCGTTAAAAGCATCGGATTGAACTTGTTTTTCATAATGCCCGCCAGACCTACTCCCAATCCTAATGTCGCAATCAGAAATGCAAACAAGATCAATGATAATGCCCAGAACTCTCGCCCCCATGATAGTTCAAAAGCAATTTTTAGCACAATCATAATTGGAATCAACTGCATCAGACCCAATGTCATGTTTCCTATAAGGTTCCCTAGCACTATTTGCCATTCCTTCACGGGCTGTGTAAATATTCTGGCAAGAGTCAGTTTCTTTTTGTCCTCCATCAGCGTCCCCATGGATACAAATACAAGGAGCATGATAAAAGTGAGCACAAATCCCATAGAGGTCATTTTGGATTCAATTTCATTGTTTGCAACATCTATGCCTGCAGTTCTGAAATCAACAGTTAATGTCGGCTGTTTCAAAGATTCCAGAAACGTAGATATGCTTTCTACCGACCCTTGCGCACTGATAGCATATAACCCTTCAACGAAATGATTAATATCAACACTTAATGTCTTATAGAATAGTTCGGTGCCGTTTGTATAGATGACAATCTCTGTTTCTTTATCACTTTGGATTCTCTCACTGAAATCGTCTGGAATCATTAACAGATAATCCGCTTTTCCTGATTGACTCAAATCACCATACTCTCCCAAATCCAGTTCCTTTGTTATAACACTATCCTGGTTTTCAAGATATTGGACCAATGCTTCACCATAGATACCACCATCAAGATTCAGATAGAGAACTTCATGATTTTCCACAACATCCCGTCCAGATATAAATGTCATCATTGCAATGACAATGACCGGTAAAACAGTCAAGGCAAGCAGCTCTTTTTTATTGCGAAAAGCTCTTTTTATTATATTTGCCGATATAAATATACTATTCATTGGTGACCCTCCTCTTATAAATCGTCAAGGCAGCACCCCATAGTAAAGTCGCTATGATTAATAGTACAGCCAATTCTCTTTGTATATTTGAAAACTCTCCTCCAGTCATTACCGTCGTGATGCTTTGAAAAGCCCAGTGATTAATGGTCAAGTTGCTGACAGTATCAGATATTGGTGCTCCGGTAAAACCTCCACTCAGGAAAGCCATAAACCATAAAACGACTGTCATACTGGCGGTTAGAGCACCGCTTGATTTTATAAAGCTTGAAAACAGAATTCCGATGGCGGATGAAATAAATATTACCAGGGCAATAATCATTGTTATTTCCATTGGTTTGTCACCCCAATCAACACCAAATACCAGGGTTGTAACGGCAATTACCAATATTGCCTGAATCACTCCTATTGTCCCGCTTCCAACAATCTTACCAATTAGATATTCTTTTTCTCTAATCGGATAAGCGTTTATCCTTTTATGAATTTTAATGCTTCTGTCATCAGTAAGGGCCGTCCCTATTGACATGCCACTGGTCAATAAGAAGAAAACCAACATACTGGATGCAAAATACTGATAACTGGTAATGTTAGAAAATAATGTGTCTGGTGTTTTTTCCGTTATGTATTGCTTGCTTTGTGGGTTCGGTGATACATCACTCGGTATTGAATCGTTCAGGGCTATTGTAAAGTTAAGAGAGGAAAGAAAACCGCCTGTCAAAGTCCTTACAACCGTCTCTTCTGCCAACCCTTTCCCCGAACCGATGATTTGAACGTAATTGCCAACAGATGGAACGATAATAGCTACAGGGTAACCGTTCTCAATCATCTGATCTTCTATGCCAACTTCTGAACTTTCAACCAGCGAGAAGTAATCAGCTCCACTATTTCTTATAAAACTATCGTATGCTTTTGCCCATCCTTCTGGATTTTCATTAACATATATCACATCAAAATGATCAACCGTCTGTGTCTCTGCCATATCAAAGGCAGGCTTCATTACTGATCCCATTACAAATACCATGATAATTGGCATAAACAGAATCAGCACAAAACTGACAGGGCTTCTTAGCGACATCTTAATATCATTTATAGCTATGGTAGTTACATGTTTCCAATTCATGTCAGACCTCCTAATCTCTTAGTTTTCTGCCAGTCAATGACAAGAATACAGTTTCCAGGTTTGGTACGGACATTTTCACTTCCTTGATTCTAACGTCATTGCTGGACAACAGGAAAAACACGTCCTGCAGCACTGATTGTGCGTTTTCAGCAAGTATTTCAATCTTGTTATCGTTGAACTCGACATGATTTAATCCATGAACAGTCTTCAGTTTTTCCAAAGAACTATAGTTCATATTTAAACACTCGATTGTTATTCTATCTTCGTTGGAAACTATTCTTTTCAGTTGTTCCTTAGTACCACTGGCTATTACTCTGCCATTGTCAAGAATAGATATCTGGTTGCAGATAGATTCAACTTCTTCCATATAGTGGCTGGTATAAATGATTGTTGATCCCATCTGATTCAAGCGTTTGACCGAATCAAGAATGTGATTTCTTGATTGTGGATCTATTCCGACAGTAGGCTCATCCATAATGATAATCTTTGGTTGATGAACTATGGCACATGCTATATTGAGCCTTCTTTTCATTCCACCGGAAAATTCTTTTGGCGTACCGTTGAATTTGTCAGTCAATCCCACGAACTCCAGGGCTTCATCAGTTCTTTGTTTTAGTATGTTTCCCCTCAAACCTGCCAGTTTTCCAAAAAAAGATATGTTTTCCCTTGCAGTAAGAACATCATATAATGCAATTTCCTGCGGTACTAATCCTATACGTCGCTTGACTTCCATCGGATCACTTTTGATATTGATGTTGTCAATTGTTATCGTCCCAACATCCGCTTTCAATAAACCACACACAATGTTTATAATCGTGCTTTTTCCTGCTCCATTTGGACCCAATAGTCCAAATATATCTCCTTCAGTTACTGATAAGCTTAAATTGTCCACAGCAATATTGCTGCCGTATCTTTTAGTCAGATCTTGAATCTTAATTAATTCCATAATCTTGTCTCCCTTTAGTATTGTTTTATTATGATCTCATTCTAACGTTTTTTGACATGTTATACATGACCCAATGTGCCTTTCATGTCAGTACAAAAGTACTTACCTGTTCAGTACTTCTTCAATAAAAAAGCAACCGCTAGGGCTGCTTCAGATTGCTTGATGACTATTCAGTGAGATAGAAAACCGCTATCTGGGTTCTGTCTCTCAAATCAAGTTTAGCAAGTATTGATGAAATATAATTCTTAATTGTGCTTTCTCCTAGATAAAGTTTTTCTGAAATCTCCTTGTTGGAATAGCCTTTACTGATTAGAATTGTGATTTCAACTTCTCTTGGTGTCAAGCCAAAAGTGCTCAAGTCTTTTTTTTGATCTTTATGAAGCATGTTGGAAATCCTATCGGCTATATCTCCGTGTATCAGCATTGTGCCATGATATGCCAATTTGATCTGTTCTCTGATTTTATCTGAGGGTGTGTTCTTCAAAATATACCCCTTGGCTCCATTTTTTAATGCTTGAAATATATATTCATCATCATGAAAGGTTGTCAGAATAATAATACTGACAGATGGAAAATCATCCTTAATTTTTTTGGTGCCTATAATACCATCGCATATAGGCATTCTAATGTCCATCAACATCACATCAACCTTGGTTTCCATACATAGTTTATATGCCTCATCTCCATTGGCACATGTTCCGACAATCTCTATGTCATCATCCAAGTCCAGAACAATCTTTAAACTGTCTCTGATTAAAGCATCGTCATCTGTTATGGCTACTCTGATCATTATTAAACCAGCTCCTTTCGTGGTATAACCATTAATATTTTAAAACCATTCTCAGCTGAAAAATCAATACTGCCCCCAACCAGTTCGATCCTTTCTATCATACCATTCAAGCCAAACCCTTTTTTTATCGAATGAGCCCCAGACCCATCATCTTCTATGGTATATATGATTTTTTCAGGATGATACTCCAAGTTTATATGGATATTCTTAGCGTGACCATGCCTTGCAGAATTGGTTAAGGCCTCTCTTGTGTTCTTGTACAAGGTGGTCTCTATACTGGGGTATAGCTTGTAAAGAGTGCCCGATGTCGACCAATGCACGGCAATTTCTGTTTCCTCACCGAATTTTTCGATTAACTCCAACAATAACTTAAGCGCATTGGTTGTTGTAACGGGAGCTATTGCTCTTACTGTGTGTCTTACATTTTCAATGCTGTTGCTCACATTTTGACGTGCCGACTCGAGCAACTCATACCCTTTTTCCTTATCGTTCTTTATTAAATTGATTGCTGCATCCAATTGCATGAACACACCAGTCAAATCGTGACCAATAGAATCGTGTAGCTCCCTTGAAATTCTATTTCTTTCTTCCAGTTGAGAAACCTTCTCTACCTGTTTAGAATAATCCATCAGTCTTTCTCGCGCACCCTCCAGCTCATAATTGACCTTCCTAATCCTGTCGTATAGAATCTCCGCATCTGTTCGATTATCCAGTTCTGTTTTTATTTGCATTAAGAACAAAAAAGTAACCCGGGAATGAAATACTGAGATAGGTAGCCAATGCAATCTCAAAAAAGAGTGATATGATAAAAGCATGACTTTTAAGCAATGTGATTCTTACTTGAGAATTGATTAAGACCACCAGCCAAAGCATAATCAATATTGGGTACTGATACACAGGATTTATCATTAACCCAATTATTGCCGGTACAATAAAAAACATGTACCTGCAAAACAATAACATTCTCAGCGAACCGTACATCTGATTTCTCCTTTTCAACAGGGTTATTGGGTTCCAATAATATTATACATGCTTTGATTAATGTGGGCAAACGTTGAATCTCATCTAATGCTTATATATTGAACCTTCCAACGTTTAGTGATAGAATGTATTGTAATTCAATATGAGTACAGGAGGATATTATGCCACTATTTTTCGCTTTAATCATTGCAATAGCAGGTTATCTTTTTTTCACCTATAATCAACTTATTACTCTCAAAGAAAGGGTCGCTAATGCGTGGTCTCAGATTGAGGTCCAGTTGAAACGCAGATATGATTTGATTCCAAATCTGGTCAACACAGTCAAGGGTTATGCCAAGCATGAGAGCGAAACATTTGAAAAGATTACTCAGGCAAGAGCCAACGCTATCAATGCTCAAACCGTAACTGAGCAAGCCCAGGCAGAAAGTCAATTGACTGGAACACTGAAATCACTCTTCGCAGTAGCTGAAAGCTATCCCGAGTTAAAGGCTGACGCCAATTTCAGACAGCTTCAGGAAGAATTGACCAACACGGAAGGCAAGATTGCTTTTTCCAGACAATTCTATAATGACACAGTTCAGAAATTTAACACTAAAATCAAACTTTTCCCAAATAATATGATAGCCAACATGTTTAACTTTCTGCAAATCGACTATTTTAATTTGGAAGAGGAAAAAGAAGCTCGAAATCCTGTCAATGTAAATTTTGACTGATGAGGTAAAAGCATGTTTTTAAAAAATAAGACTCACTTATTAGTATTTGGTTTTGTATTTTTTGTGTTGCTGCTATTTACCTCTAAAGAAGGCTATGCCACCAAATCCATGGATATCAATGAGGTAACGATCACAGCAGAGGTTTTGAACGATGGAACAATGCTGATACAAGAGGAAAGGACCATTGTATTTCAAGGTCAGCACAATGGCTTCTTTCAGAATCTTAGAATGGATCCAGGAGTCAGTATCACTGATGTTGTAGTGTCAGAAAACGGCGTAAACTATACCTATAATCCAGGGTATGACTACGGACCTGTAGGCACTTATCTCACCAGAACTGAGACAAATAACATTCATGTGGACTGGTCCATAGATGCATTCAACCAAACCCGTACTTTTCTTTTGACGTATAAGGTGCACAATCAAATCAAACTTCATAATGATGTAGGTGAACTATACTATAAGTTTATAGGTGATGAAACCGAGATTCCACAGTCCAATGTAAGTGTAAGATTAATTCTACCTGAAGGTTCAAAAAAAGAGGATCTAAGAGCCTGGGGTCATGGTCCTTTAGACGGTAATGTCAGTTTAGTAGGTGAAAGGGAAGTGATCTGGGAGATTAACACCCTACCGCCCAGAACTTTTTTAGAAGGTCGAGTTACTTTTACTCCGGAAATCATTGACAATGACAGTCTCCAAACTGGACAATCTTCACTGCAAGATATATTAAAAGAAGAACAGAAACTAGCAGATCAAGCAAACTTCAGAAGAAATCTGGCTCGTATGGATTGGATTTTTGCAGGTTTTTCATTATTAGTGTCTGTTATCATGGCAATCTCCATCCGACGACGTTTTGCCAAGCCTTATGATACACAGTTTAAAGGAGACTACTATCGTGAGTTGCCCGAGGATTACTCTCCAGGAGAGTTAGGTATTTTAATCCGTAAAGGTAAGCCTATACCTCTTGATTTTACTGCAACTGTTATTGATTTAGCTCAGAGGGGTTATGTGCGTCTGGACGAATTTGTTCCAGAGAAGAGATTTGGTGATTTCTTCAGAAGAAGAAAGTCGGACAAAAGTTTTATGGCTACAAGACTGGAAAAAACCGAAAATCTTAGACCCCATGAAAAATCCTTGCTAGATTTTCTATTTAACGAGGTATCTCTCGACAACAAGCAGGTTTCCTTCGATGAGATAGAGAGTTTTGCCAAGAAAAAGCCAACCAGTTTCAAGGGATTTTGGAGCATGTGGATTGAGTATCTTCAAAACACTTCACTCAAACACAAGTTTTTTGATGATAGCAACAACCGAGGGATTATAACAGGCGTTCTGGCAGGGACATTATTTTTCATTATAGGTATTGTGTTGTTAATGTTTTCCAGCATAAAAGCAACCGGTATTTTTATGATTGTATCAGCTTTAATACTCTTTGGGTCATCAGTGACTATTCACAGGCGTTCTCCGAAAGGAGAGGAGGATTATGTCAAGTGGATGGCCTTCAAGAAATTCCTGCTGCATTTTTCTGAAATGGAGCGGCATGAATTACCCTCATTGATTATCTGGGAACACTACATGGTATACGCCATAACCTTGGGCGTAGCTAAAGAAGTTATGAAACAGCTTCAAGTCGTTTATCCTGATATGACTGAAGGAAATCGACAATTTGGATATGGCTGGTACTATTATGGAATGGCTTCAACTAATTCTATGCGCTCATTAGAGAATAGTTTTGACAGCCTAACCTCTAGCATCAGCAACTCCATCACAACCGCTTTAAGCAGCACCTCATCCGGATCGGGTGGCGGTGGTGGCTTCTCCGGCGGCGGCGGTGGTGGTGGCGGTGGCGGTGGCGTCGGTAGCCGCTGATCAATAGGGTTCTTGGGTTCAACTTAAGATAAAAGCTTTCTCTTTAATGTTCAGGAGAAAGCTTTTTTATAGTTCTTAAAATGAAAATTTCAATCAGAAAATTGTGAGTTCGTATCTAAAATTCATTAACAATACTATGGTTATGGCTAGAGCGATTATAAAAGAACCAATTATCATGGCAAAATGTATAGCTACTCGTCCCATAGTAGTTATATTATCAAATTTTAGTTTAAAGCGAATACTTAGAACGTTAATTAACCCAACTATAGAGAAAAAAATTGTTCCAGGAAATGGTAATAATACACCCTCAAGCAACAAGACAGATAGCACAATAGGTATATCATGTAAGAACAACCCGCATACAGCAAAAGTGAAGAAAAAGGCCATATTTTGTGGCATAATTTTTCTTAACGGTTTGAAAATAAAAGCACTTAAATAAAATCCGTAAACAGGATTCCAATACCACCAAAATTCGCGAAAACTTTTTGCTTGAAAAGATTTCTTGAACATTTTTTTCATTTGTTCTATGTCAGTACCCTTACCTAGTCTGATTTCGATGTATCTTCTTAATTTAGACTTTTTAATTCTATTAATAATAATGCACCTCCAAAAATATTTATATCAAAGCGAACTCTACTACTGTTGCTTTGTTTCACAAAAATCTACATTTAATGAGCATATTTTATTAAACTTATTCCGTCATTTCAATATTGAACTCATATTCTTGATCATACCTCATGTTCATACTGACAAAAACCTGACCTGTAATCTGATTATAGACAACTGACCACTGTGTCTTATCTGGTATTGCTACCTCTTCTAGTAGCATCATTGCATCCGAATCATCTATTATGCCACCTGTTTTAGAAAGTCTCTCTTTAGCAATTTCGTACCTGGTAAACTCGCAATAGCCTTCACCAATATTGAGTCCTTCATACATGATAAAATTTGATGCTATTTGATATCCTTCATTTGCTTCTATGAATTTTACGTTTCCTTCCAAGAATTCAACCACAACTGTTTTCCCGGACCTATCTGCAATTAAATAATGACAACCAACATCACCGGAGAAATAATAGTTATATTTTCTTAACAGCTCCATAGCTTCATCAACGCTTCCAGCTTTATCCAAAACGAGTCTAATGGCTGTCGTTGTATTTATTGTTATTCTATCGGGTCTATCTGGGGGTTCAACAAATGGCACTGCCAAGAGAGAAATCACAACTCCTTTTTCATTCATCCCATCAAAAGGCAAGTATGGAGCTGCCAACGTCAGAAAACTTGAGAATAAATTGGTTTCCGGTAAATAATTTCTGTCGTATCCCAGATAAGCAAGATTTACCATTGATATGGAGGCATATCCTTCGTCAGGTGTTGTTTTGATAAGCAATGCTGGAGAATAGTCAAAGTCAAAATTTCTGCCGTAGATTCTATTTCCATCAGGATTTTGAGCAGCAAATGATGTACAGCTTGCAGATGTTATGTTTAAATTGATATTTACTCCTTTAAGCAGCCTCTTAATGACAAATCTTTCTATGTCTTCATCATTTCTAGCTCCTACCAATAAGAAATCATCAAATCCATAATCTCCATGATAAGTCATAGTGTAGAGAGGATGCTCATCCGCAGTTTCAATGGATCGAAGTGTCTTTATTTCATCAGGAAACAGCGTAAGTAATATAATTATTACAAACACTACTATAATTCCGGTGATTATCAGTATTCTCTTGATGACTCCTGGCGTTTGAAAACCTATTTTTTTCATTCTTTCTCCTGTTATAGTGTTCAAACAACCGATTGTTTGAAATACAAATTTTTATTCTTTAAAACCATACCAAAAGTTAACAGAATCATTAACACCAGCATACTGATTGCCCCTGAGGTGTCCAGAAGAATTGTGACCAATCCGTGAGAGAAATTGGACATGGCGTGGAATAACATTGCCGCCCAAACACTTCCATTTGTTTTAACAAACAAAAGAGTTATCATTAATGTCAATAAAATTGTATAGAGCGTATAGCCAGCTAAAGCCATCATTACGCCGTATGCATCAGCTAACTCAAACTGTATGGATCCGTCCAGAAAGAATTTCGGAAAGTGCCAAATTGCCCACACAATTCCTAAAATCATGCTGGACTTGAAAGGATTGAATAACTGAAACAATTTTGGCAGGGCGTATCCTCTCCAACCCAGCTCTTCACCTAATGGTCCCTGAACAGCTATGAAGTACCCAACAAGGGGTATCAAAGGCCAAAGATTAGGTAGAATAATCGGCAGCAGCAGTGATTTAAATTCCAAGCCAATCATAAAGTTAGTAGTTAAGTATGCCATCCCTAATATCGCTGGCATCAGACAGATTGCAAACAGGTACCAGAAGATAGAAAATCTTAGTTTAAAAACACGTGATATCATACCTAATACCTTCTCTTTTTTTCTGGTTGATATCACAAGAATAATGGCCAGTAAAGATGGCATAAAGTTTCCTAGATTCAATAGAATGGTTTGTGTTAGATGACTAAACTCTACTGAAAATGAAGGTGCCCAGCAAAGCCATGACAAAAGATTGACTAGTGAGAAATAAACAATTAACTCTTTCATTTGATATTGAATCGGTTTCATGCGTAACTCCTTGCAATTATTGTTGATTTTTATTAATGATATAACAAATCAATTAAAATGATGTATTGGAATTCTTAAAAGTTGATTAACAATAAAATGATGCGCAATTTAGCGCATCATCAAATTGATTCATTCAAATGTATTAGATAGTTTTAGCAATATCCAACGCTTTTTTCTTTGCTGCAGCATAGATTTCTTCAGGATATCCGACCAATTTAAGAATTTCTATCGCATTGGACGTATTGCTGATTCCTTCGTAAAGATGATAATCAAAATTGATGTCATTCTCAGAGACTTCCTCTTTGAAATAATACTTGTCATATCCTGATATTTCTCTTGAAATCTCTAAATCATGAGTTGCCACAAAAGCAGTTATATCATTGCGTTTCAAATAATCAAGAATTTCAATTGATGCGGCGGTTCTCTCTACTCTGTTTGTACCACTGAAAATCTCATCAATGAATGCTATAATCGAATTATTGTTCTGCGAATAATCAATAATCCGTTTAATCGATTTTACCTCTGCAAGGTAATAACTCTCGCCTGATTCGATGCTATCGCTAATGCTGATTGATGTTAGTGGAACAAGCACTTTGGCTTTGTAAAATGATGCTGTCACAGTGCTTATGGTTTGTGCCAAGATAATACTTGTCGCAACTGTTCTTAAAAAAGTGGACTTTCCTGACATGTTCGAACCGGTTATCATGACACCATTACCTTTATCCACTCTTATTGAGTTGGCCACTGGGTCATTCAGAATAATATAAACCGCATCCTTGATTTCTAATGCAGACTCCTCTTCAAACATTGGTGTGGTGTATACAGGTAGGTTTGTTCTGAGAGCAGCAACCGATAGCAGCATGTCTGTCCTACCTATAGTCTCGTAAATGGTTTTCATATCATCCAGGTGTTTCTCGACATATTTCAAAGCATATCCTTTGATGAAAAATATGTTTTGTTTTTAAAACTCAGCAGATTTGCTGTGCCAATCTCATTACTGCTATTTTTAGTTGATTTGCCTTTAGGTATTGTTGC
Source organism: uncultured Clostridia bacterium (assembly GCA_927435965.1). Classification (GTDB taxonomy): domain Bacteria; phylum Bacillota; class Clostridia; order Tissierellales; family Dethiosulfatibacteraceae; genus 38-11. The sequence continues at coordinate 21 of CAKMKB010000236.1, read as the reverse complement.
TTTTATTGTTTCAATGATATT
>CAKMKB010000235.1:0-3072 GCA_927435965.1 uncultured Clostridia bacterium | reverse complement strand
AACAGGGTTCTTGGGTTCAGGTGGCGTTTGAAACGCCATCTGAATCTTAGAAACCGTTATCCAGGGACTCTACAGTGCTAAGACTCCCACTTATAGAAGTGGGAGTCTTAGCACTGTTAGTCATCGGATCAAAAAAGCCTCATTAAGTTGAGGCTTTTTATTTTGTGAAAGTATTGACTATTATATCTATATATTGTAATATATAGATATAATAATTTGACAATAAATTAACAAGAGGTGGTTTTATGACGGAGCATGGTGTTTTAGAAAATAGCACACTTAATGAATATAGTGAAATATTCAAACAAATGGGTCATCCGTCCAGGTTATGTATTCTAGTGAATCTGATGGTGCAAAAGGAAAGTAATGTCTCAAACATGCAGAACTGCTTGTGCGAACCTCAGTCAACAGTTTCACAACATCTGGCGAAGCTTAAATCTGCAGGGTTGATAATAGGGGAACGAAATGGAACAGAAATCATCTATAGGGTTTCCAATAATCAGGTCAGAAGTATAATCAAAGATTTATTAAATCAATTAGGAAAAGGAGAATGCTTAATATGAGAGTAATTATTGTTGGTGGCGTAGCTGGTGGGGCAAGTGCCGCTGCCAGATTGAGAAGAAATGATGAAAATGCCGAAATTATAATGTTTGAAAGAGGTGGATATATCTCTTTCGCAAATTGTGGATTGCCTTATTATATTGGTGATGTAATTGCGGAAAGAGACAGTTTGCTTGTTCAGACACCTGAGGAAATGAAAGCTAGGTTTAATATAGATGTTAGAGTTAACAGCGAGGTTTTGAGCATTGATAAAGAAAATAAAATAGTATTGATAAAGAATCTGATAAGTGGAGATACCTATGAGGAGTCCTATGACAAACTATTGTTGTCGCCGGGATCAACGCCTCTCAAACCACCTATTCCTGGAATTGATGGACCAAACATATTTACTATTTGGAACATCCCTGATACGGATGCTATAAAAAACCATTTAAAAAACGGGAAGGTCAAGAAAGCTGCTATCATAGGCGGTGGTTTTATTGGAATAGAAATGGCAGAGAATCTGTTTGAACTGGGATTAGAGGTTTCAATTATTGAACTCGCAGATCAGGTAATGGCACCCCTGGATTTTGAAATGGCTCAGATATTGCATCAGCATATGAACATGAAAGGTATTGAGTTATATCTGAATGATGGTGTCAAAAGCTTCAATAATAATGACGGAAAAACCATTGTTACTCTTAATAGCTCCTCAACAGTAGAAGCAGATATTGTGATTTTAGCCATAGGCATCAGACCAAATGGAGAACTTGCAAAAAATGCCGGTTTGAGAGTTAATAAAAGAGGCGGCATAATTGTAGATCAACAAATGAAAACATCAGATGTCGATATATATGCTGTAGGTGATGCAATTGAGATCTTTGATCTTGTCAATCAAGTACCTGCAATGGTGCCTTTGGCCGGTCCGGCTAATAAGCAAGGCAGGATAGCCGCCGATAACATAGCTGGTAAAGAAGTGTTCTATAAAGGAACTCAAGGCACTTCTGTTGCCAAAGTGTTTGACATGATGGTGTCGACAACCGGCACAAATGAAAAAACACTTAAATCATTAGGTAAGAAATATGGGGATGATTATCTGACAACTTACATTCATGCGAACAATCATGCTGAATACTATCCTGACGCCTCAAAAATCAGCATGAAACTTATATTTTCACCTTCCGATGGAAAGGTTATGGGGGCTCAGGCTGTAGGATTTGATGGTGTAGAAAAGAGAATAGATGTTTTGGCCACAACAATCAGATTTGGAGGAACCATTTATGATTTGACAGAGTTGGAGCTCGCTTATGCACCGCCTTTTGGATCTGCAAAAGATCCCGTCAATATGCTGGGTTATGTGGCTGAAAATATGTTAAAAGGAACGGTTGATACTATCCATTGGGGTCAATTAACTTCATATAATGAAAAAGGATATAGCATTCTAGATGTCAGAGACGCAGATGAAGTGGTGACCGGTCTTTACCCGGGAGCTATTCATATCCCACTCGGCAATCTGAGAGAGAGATTGAATGAACTTGACAAGAGCCAACCTGTAATGGTCTATTGTGCAGTAGGGTTGAGAGGATATATAGCCGCTAGAATATTAAAACAGTCCGGTTTTAATGAAGTTAAAAATATAAGTGGTGGACTTGCAACTGATGATTTTAAGAACTACAGTTCAAACAGCATGCTTCTTAAAAATATACTGAGCAGCGAAAAATCTAAAGATAGCGGTGATGGAGAAACGATGAAGCGAATAAATAGTTTAGATATTGAAAAAATCACAATAAACTGTTCAGGATTACAGTGTCCCGGACCAATCATGAGGGTCTTTGAAACCATAAAAACCATGAATCATGGCGATTTATTGGAGGTTACTGCAACAGACCTTGGCTTCGCCTCAGATATATCTGAATGGTGCAAAAGAACAGGTAATACATTGGTCGATATCAAATCAGAAAATAAAGCTATAGCAGTGACAATCATGAAGGGTCTGAAGGAGGATGTTGTTGCCGAAGATTCTAGTGAAAAGACGGACAAAGCGATGGTACTTTTCAGTGGTGATCTTGACAAGGCTCTGGCAGCATTCATCATTGCCAATGGAGCAGCAGCTATGGGTAGAAATGTAACTATTTTCTTTACATTCTGGGGACTGAATGTGCTTAGAAAGCCGGAGAAAATAAGTGTCAAAAAAACTGTCTTGGAAAAAATGTTTGGATTCATGATGCCTAGAGGTTCGGGTAAATTGACTTTATCTAATATGAATATGTTAGGAATGGGCACAGGAATGATCAAATATATCATGAAGCAAAAAAACGTAGATACGTTGGAAACCTTGATCAACAATGCTCTGAATAATGGTGTGAAGCTTGTTGCTTGCGCTATGTCTATGGATTTGATGGGCATTAAACAAGAGGAACTGATTGAGGGAGCTGAACTTGGCGGGGTTGCTTCTTTCCTTGCCGCATCAGAAAGATCAGACTCTACACTGTTTATTTAAGCCTAAAAATGAATAATTTTAATAAAAATGGG
>CAKMKB010000234.1:0-18630 GCA_927435965.1 uncultured Clostridia bacterium | reverse complement strand
CATGAAAAGAAGATTCTAATTAGACAACTTTCTAGAAAAAATATGAAATAAAAAAAGAAGTCAGTCAAGCTAGCTTGACTGACTTCTTTTTTTATTTCATATTTTTTCTAGAAAGTTGTCTAATTAGAATCTTCTTTTCATGAATACTCCCAGAAGTGACAACAAGGCTCCTGCTCCATACATGAACATCGTTGGATCAACGCCTGTATCCGGAATCGCTAATGGTGTTTCTTCTTCTATTATTACAATCTCCTCTGGTTCTGGTTCTGGTTCTTCTACTTCCGGAATGTCAAGCGGGACTTCTGGTTCTTCAATTACTATTTCCTCAATCGGTTCAACAACAGTCACTGTCTCTGATGTTGATACAAATGGTGCCTGGTTGTCAGTTGCGGTTGCGTTATTTGTTAGCGTACCAGCCACTTGAGGTATGTACGTAACTGTGAATGTTCTAGTAGCACCAGGTGCTAGTGATGAGACAACCTCGCTAAACCCAACTAGAGGATCGGTAACTGTTACATTGGTCAAAGTGCCATCGCCGGTATTTCTAAGTACGATTGTATAGGTGATAGTATCTCCCACATCTACTGTAGATACGTCGGCTGTCTTGGTCAAGCTCATAGAGTAGTTTGTAGAGCTTGGAATCCGTGACCATTGTGCATATAGTGTGACGTCTGCGGCTGGCATATTGAAGGTTGCTCCCGCTACTCTTGCTGTACCGGAACCATCTGCCATTGTGTTAAAACCGTTAAAATTGTAACCGGATCTTGTGAATCCATTAGACATCACTGTTACTGTATCCATATAGGTGTATGGGTTCATCAAATCTGTCATGGTTCCTGTTCCACCATTCGCCATATAGTATACATTGTATGGATTGGCTGTATAGTAGAAAGTAATCTCGTTGTCTTCCTCATTATCTATGGTGACACTCTGTTGCGTTGGAGGAACAGCCGTATAGCCGGTTATGGCTATGGCTGATTCTGGTATGATTGTACCAAAGACTTGTTCATCTACAACTTTAGGTGTTGCCAATTGTGTTTCTGTGCCCTGCTCCAGATAGTATACTGTATAATAGTAACCGTCTGTTGGAACATAGAAGACCTTAATCACATTTGCATCCTCATCTGATGTGATAGTCAAAGGCAAGCCATCTGTGTAATCCACTTTATAACCATTGATGTTTTTGTCCGGATAGGTATTTATTTCATCACCGAACAACGCTGTTCCTGTCTCCGTCTTGTCATTGTCTATTATATCATCATAGTAGTATTCGATAGTATAGTCGAAACTGTCTTTCACATAGTAGACTTCGATGACATTGGCATCCTCATCTGAAGTAATTGTTAACGGTAGATTGTTTGTGGAATCTAATTTGTATCCGTCTATCACTTTATCTGTATAGGTTGTGATCTCATCGTCAAACAATGCTGAGTCTGTCTCTGTCTTGTCAACATCGATATTGCCATCATAATAGTATTCAACACTATAATTAAAATTGTCTTTTATGTAGAAGACCTTGATGACATTGTCTGATGATGTTGATGTGATGGTCAAAGGTAAATTTTCTTCCTTATCTAGCTTGTATCCATCAATTACCTTGTCTGTATAGGTTGTGACTTGACTGCCAAGTTCTGCTGAACCGACTTCAGTTTTATCGCTGTCAATATCTCCTTCATAGTAATACTCTACGCTATATCCAAAGTTGTCTTTACCGTAGTAAATCCTCAAAACATTGTTTGCAGGATTGGATGTAATGGTCATAGGTATTGTAAGTACTTGATCCAGTTTATAGCCGTCAATTGGTTTATCGGTGTAGGTTGTAATCTCATCGCCAAACAATGCAGTGCCTGTCTCTGTCTTGTCATTGTCGATAATATTGTCATAGTAGTACTCGATGGTATAACCGAAGCTGTCCTTTACATAATAAACTTCGATGACATTGGCATCTTCATCGGCGGTAATCGTCAATGGTAGATTGTTTGTTGAATCAAATTTATAACCATCAATCGGTTTATCAGTGTAGGTTTCGATTTCATCTTCAAACAACGCAGTGCCTGTCTCTGTCTTGTCATTATGGATAATATTATCATAATAATACTCTACAGAGTAACCAAAGGTATCCTTCACATAGTATACTCTAAGCACGTTGTTAGCCGGGTTATTGGTAATTGTCAAAGGCAGGGTTTCTACCTTATCCAACTTATACCCGGTTATGTTTTTATTAGGATAAGTATTAATCTGACTTCCAAGCAATGCCGTGTCATTGACCGTCTTGCTGTTGTCAATACTATTATCATAGTAATACTCTATGGTATAACCATAGGTATCATATACATAATAGATATTGATCGAGTCATTTTCGCCTGTTACATTGATTTGTGTCGGTTGATTTGGTGCCAGTTTATAGTCCGGTGCTGTCGGATGGGGTGGTAGATCTACCATTCCTGTCGAGACAGTATAGACTAGTACTGGGTTTGGATCTATGCCTGGAACTTTTGTTGTGGTATCCAATATGTAATAATTGATGATGTATCCGTTTAGTATGTCAATCGTAACGCCATCAATTCCGTGTCCGCCTGTTGCTTCTGTTAGAATACTTAGCGTAAATGGACTGGTCAATTGAAGTCCACCGAGATCAAAGCTTGCAACCAGCCAATAATAACCGTCTTTCTTAGGTGGGGTTGGATCATTGATTGTATATGATGTTCCGTTGACAACTAGATCCACTGATGGATCCTCTGCTGAATCCACATCAAAATTACCCAGAGATGTTCCGTTATAAATAATTTCGGTAACATCCTTGAGATCAGCAATGATTCCAAGATACAGCGTATTGTCTTCAACCCATACCAATCTGACTTCTGTCAATCCGTTCGTCGAAGAACCTGAAGTGTCAAGCACCGCAGAGTCTGATGTGTAGTTGAGTGTTGGCGTGAGATTGTAATCTGCAAAAGCTGACAAATTCGAAGTGAAAAGCAAAGCAAAAACCATCAGCAATGCCAACATTTTTTTGTTCGTTTTCATTTTTTACACCTCCTGTGTAATATCTATCTTTTACCTAGTTTAGCTGTCTTTTTTGTTATCAAATTTAAAGTCTATAAAATATTATATACTTTAGCAGTTACATTTTAATTACATTTAATGATTTTCAGATGTTTTTGCTAATAATTTTCTTTTGATAATATATATCATTTACTCAATAAAAAAACAACCGGTATTAAACCGATTGTTTGCACTCTTATTTTCTCACTAAATCATCAGCTTGTTTTCCAAGCGATTGAGTATATAAAATCCCTTATGGTTGGTGCTGTCTTTTCTGTTGTAAGTCATCTCTGTGTCATCCATTTGCCTCAGTATTCCACCAGCCTCTTCGATGATGCACTGCATGGCGGCGGTATCCCACTCCATTGTCAATCCGAAACGATAGTAGACATCTGCCTCTCCCTTTGCTATGAGGCATCCCTTGATAGAGGAGCCGGCTCTCACGATCTCTCCGATTTTTTCTTCATTCATCTCAACGAGACGGTCTGTTATAGGGTATTGATGAGATCTACTGTGTAGCATTATCAATTTTTCAGTTTTTGATGAGACGTGTATTCTGATGGCTTTACTGATATCCCTGTGTGAGGAAAAACTCTCTATAAAATAGGCTCCCTGTCCTTGATAGGCATAGTAAATCTCATCCCTCACCGGGATATAGATAACACCTAAAATAGATCTATTCTTAAAAGCGAGGGCAATATTGACAGAAAACTCACCATTTCTTTTAACGAACTCTTTTGTCCCATCAAGGGGATCCACTATCCAGCAATAATCGCTGTCAAGCCTATTCAAATCATCAGCTGATTCCTCAGCCAGAATCGCTATGTTTGGGTAATCAATCTTCAAGGCATTGACGATATGGTCATTTGCCAGATTGTCTGCTTTTGTCAATGGCGAATTGTCTTCCTTATACTCAACATTGAAATCGGTATTGTATATGTCCAGTATAATGTTCCCTGCCTCGAAAGCAATATTGATTGCATTTTCAATCATTTTCAAGTGTTGATTCTCAAATGGCAACATAGCTCTTGACGAGGGTCATCTTTCCTTCCAACTCGTAGGGTCCCATTACGGCTGGTATGAGGTATGAGTCACCCTTTCTAATCTTTTCACGCTTGTCTGTACCATAAAGAATTTCTCCTTCTCCTGCCACACAGGTGAAAATATGGAATCTGTTCCTGTCCGATGTCTGATAGAGAGAATCCTGCACTTCGTAGACCTCAATGTTGAAATTCGCCGGTAGATTGTACTCTTTTATTTGGTTGCCTTTATGTGTTAGCAGCATATAATCGCTCTCAATATCCTTGCCATCAAAGTCCAAAACTTCATAAGCCTGAATCAGATCCAGTTCTCTGCCTCTATTGTAATCAAATATTCTAAACTCTTTTTCTACATTCTGATGGATTTCAAGAAGGGTAATATTCTCACCGATTGCATGGAGAAGTCCACTCTTGACATAAAACATGTCTCCTGGCTTGATGTAAACCTTATTGATACAATCTTCGTAATGATCATTTTCAAGGGCTTCCTTGAACTGTTCTTTTGTGCAGTCCTTGATTCCCAGATACAGAAAAGCTTCAGGATCAGCATCTATTACATACCAAGCCTCAGTCCGACCACCACTCAATCCCATTTTTCTTGCATACTCTTCTGATGGATGCACCTGTATTGACAGCTTCTCATCTGTTGTAATGATTTTGATGCTCAATGGAAACCAGCTTGTATCTACTTTTGCTCCCATTAGCTTATGTCCATATTCGTCAATCAATTCTTGAAGGGTTTTTCCCTTAAAAACACCGTTGTCAACTACACTGATTGCATATTCATGACATGCGATGTCCCAGCTCTCACCAATCTTTATATTTTCTGGCAGGTCATCTCTAAAAGATGCCAGTCTCTCTCCGCCCCAGATTTTCTCTTTGTATATGCTTTTAAACTTTATTGGGTACATATGCTCACTCCTCCAACTCTATTTCAATCGTATATTATATCATTATACTAATTTTATTCAGCATTGGCAATACGATAAGAAATGCGTAACATATGTTACAACATCCCGGCTTGATATGGTATATATTATGTTTAATGAAATGATAAAATCAAATATGAATATCAAGGAGATATGATGAGTGCTTTTTTAGGACCGATACACTACTGGATGTACAAGAAAATCAATTATCACGAAGCCCTGTTAGACAGGATTACAGCTTTTGCTATAGAACAAGGGATAGATGTTGAAGATATTATCAACTCTGCCAACAACAGATTTGCCGCCCCCGTCAGGGGAGAGCTGAGTGATGTGATAACCCATGCGAATATACATGGCTGGCTGCAGGACAGGGTTACAAGCGTAGAATCAAGGATTGCCTATGTGGTGACCTCTCTGCTAGACAATACCAAATTATCGCTTGATGACTTGGAAAAAGTTTTTGAGCAATATGGCATTGACATTGCCAAGGAGTATGTTGAAGGTGAAACCGATGCGGAGGGATTGTTCAAATCTCTCAACAACATTCTGCTGGAAGGCATGCCCTGTGACAGCATAAACAAACCGGTTCACAAGGATGAGAAATCCTTTGGTTGGATAAGGACAAGATGTATACACAAGGAATATTGGGGCACTGTAAATGGAGAGGTTGAAAACTTCTACAGACTTAGGGACGCTTTGATAAAAGGCTTTGTTTCTTCTTTCGGAAACGCTTTTGAGTTTAGGGTGCTTGATGATGGCACTAATCTAATAAGTGAGGTATTAGTATGAACGGCATAGAACTGATGATCGACGAACACAAATACATAAAGAGAATGCTTCAAATTTTAAGGAAAGCATCCTTTAGATTGCTAAAGGGTGATACTCCTGACTACGATGATTTTTACAAAATGATAGATTTTGTTAAGACCTATGCAGATGACCACCATCATGGCAAGGAAGAAAAGCTTTTGTTCAACCGCATGGAAGAAGAGCTCGGAGATACAGGTAAAGTAATCATCAAGAATGGAATGCTTGTTGAGCATGACATGGGAAGATTTCATATGGCTGAACTAAGGAAAGCCCTGGAGGAATTAAAAAAAGGCAATGAGGAAGCCAAGCTTGACATCATTGCTAGTGCTGTAGGCTATGCCAATCTTCTAGACCGTCATATCGATAAGGAAGACAATGTGGTTTACCGCTTTGCTGAAAGAGAGCTGTCACCTGAAACCATAGAGGAAGTCAACCTGCAGTGTGAAGCTTTTGAAGCAAAACAGGCGGATCTTGGAATACAAAACAAATATATTGCTCTTGTGGATGAACTGGAGAAAAAATACAATTAAAATTGCTGACTAGCCCTTGAAATCCACAAGGGCTTTTTTAATGCCATCTTATTATCGACTTTTTATCGACACCACATGGTTATTATAGTATTATTTTAAGGAAGGTTTCTTCAGGAGGTCACGTTGTATTTCAATTTTGCAATTCTAAGTCTATCTATTTTTTGTTTCATTATTTTTAAACTCACTTCCGTTAGTCTGATGGTTTCTGTGCAATCAGGTGATTGGATTTTTGCTGCCATCAAGCTGACAATCATCGTTTTTTTGATCTTCGAGATTTTTAAAGAATGGCAGAACAATATCCGCCCTAATAAAGAAGCCATCAACCAGACCACCTATGATAGGAGCTATATATCGGTATTCATAGCTGTTGTCGGGGGTGCTATGTCGACTGCTCTTCTAAATCATTATCTGAATCTGGGTCCTGTGATCGCGTCAAGTTTGGTTGGTTTATTGGGTGTTGTCATATTAAAAAAGTTTCAGATTCCAATCTATTGCGGCTCTTTTGTGGGGATGGCCAGTCTAGGTATTCTTACAAACTATGGCGGTATAATGCTTGCTGCCAGTCTCTCCGGATTTTTATTCTTGATTGCCGGCAACGTTTTTATCGGTTTTGGTGGAAAGCTTGGTGCTATTGCTTATTTTGGAACGTTCCTAGCCGCAGTGCTGACTGGTGGTATTTATGATACTGTTCAACCCGATCTTGTCGTTCTAGATTACCGATTGGTTGTCTATTTCTCATTAGCTGCAGTTATGACCTATGTTATTAATAAGCGTTCGCTCTACGGGGCGGTAGCCAGCTCAGCACTGGTCGGTTTGCTGTTTGGCATTCTCATCCCTTTCTTCCATGATACATCTGCAGGATTTTTAGCTGTTGGTGCTTTTTGTGGCTCCTTTGTCGGCATGTCTGCAGTTAGACGTCTGAAAAACAATGTTCAGGTGTTGGTGGCAGGTCTAATCGGCTCCCTGATTTTTATCTACACCCAATACTATTTCATTGGACTAGGCGGAAAGCTTGGTGCCATGGCCTTGGTCGCAAGTATAGCCACCGCTGGTATTTTTGATTTCATACAAAGTAAAAGACCCAGTGATGAGGGCCTTTCTTAAAAGAAGCATTTATACGATTTTGGTTGTCCAGTCTTCCACATTCCATATATCTGTCACCCAGTCCTCATAGAAGGAAGGGTCGTGGCTGACCAGTAGTATGGTGCCCTTGAAATTGATCAGGGCTTTTTTTAATGAATCCTTTGCATCAACATCCAGATGATTTGTCGGCTCATCCAGGACCAACCAATTGATATCTCTTAGCATCAGCTTGCACAATCTTACCTTTGCATTCTCGCCTCCGCTAAGAACCATCATCTTGCTTTCGATGTGCTCGTTGGTCAGTCCACACTTGGCCAGGGCAGCTCTGACTTCACCATTCGTCATAGAAGGGTATAGCTCCCATACCTCTTGCAAAGCCGTCTTCTGGTTGTCTCTAGAGGATTCTTGTTCGAAGTAGCCGGGGAAGAGATAATCTCCAAGCTCCACCTCACCTGAAAAGGGCTTCAACAGTCCTACCAATGTCTTCATTAGAGTGGATTTTCCTAGACCATTGACCCCTCTCAGGGCAATCTTCTGACCTCTTTCCAAGCTAATCTTCAATGGCGATGTCAATGCCTCATCATATCCAATGATTAGATTCTCTGTCTGAAAAACATAGCGAGTCGAGGCTCTTGCTTCTCTAAAGTGAAACTCCGGCTTGATTTTTTTTCTTGCCAGCTCAATTATATCCATCTTGTCCAGTTTTTTCTGTCTACTTTTTGCCATGTTGGTAGTCGCTACCCTAGCTTTGTTCTTAGCGATAAAGGTTTCCAGTTTCTCTATTTCCTTTTGCTGCTTCTCATAAGCCTGACCGATCTGTCTCTTTTTAAGCTCATCCATTCTCAAGAAATTATCATAGTCACCTTTGTATCTCACCATCGTGGAGTTTTCTAGATAGTAAATGACGTTGACCACGCTGTTGAGAAACTCAACATCATGGGACACCAGAATAAAGCTGTTCTCATAGGCCTGAAGATACGACTTCAACCACTCTATATGCTCTGCGTCCAGGTAGTTTGTCGGCTCATCCAGTATCAGTATCATGGGGCTTTCAAGGAGCAGCTTGGTCAGTAGAATTTTGGTTCTTTGACCTCCACTTAAGTCTGAGACATCCTTGTCCAATCCGATGTCGCTCAATCCCAATCCCTTTGCTACTGTTTCTATTTTGGCGTCTATCATATAAAAGCCGTTGTGATCAAGCTCGTGTTGTATTTCTGCTGTTTCTTCCATATATTTTGCTAGCTCTTCATCTGTTGCATCGCCCATCTTGTCATATATCTGAAGCATCTCCTGCTCCAGCTGATACATATGGTCAAAGGCGGTTTTCAAGACATCTCTAATTGAAGAGCCTTTATTCAAAACGGTGTGTTGGTCCAAATAGCCCGTTGTGATTCTATTGCACCATTCCACAGTCCCTGAGTCTGGCATCAGCTTGTTTGTGATAATGTTCAAAAGTGTGGATTTGCCCTCACCGTTGGCTCCTATCAATCCTACATGTTCACCCTTGAGTAGGCGGAAGCTGACTTCTTCCAGTATCTTTCGACCCCCAAAATCATGATTGACATTTTCTACATTTAATATGCTCATATCGTTAATTCTTCCTCTTTCTACTTTCTACTTTCTACTAGGCCACAGCCATCTTTAATTCGATGATAACACTATACAAGATAACAGTTATCCAATCAAAAATCAACCATTTTGTTGTTGATATTGATTATCATTTATATTTGTTGTATAATCAAAATATATGAAAGTAGGTGAACTTAAATGAAAAAAATAATCTTGATTTTTATGATGGTCCTGTTGGTCCTTACTGTTGTTGCCTGTTCGCAGGAAAACGCCGAGACCACTACACAAGCTAGTCCCGGCGAAACAGAGGGAGAAATGATCGAACTGACCATAGAAGAATTATCACAATTTAACGGCAAAGATGGCAACAAGGCCTATGTGGCTGTCGATGGTGTTATCTATGATGTTACCGACGTAGCACCTTGGAGCGGGGGCATGCATAACGGCAACGAAGCCGGACAAGACTTATCCGAACAGATAGCTGATCTGTCTCCTCATGGCAAACGCGTCCTAGATAATCTACCGGTTGTCGGTACTTTAGTCGTGGATTAACAGTTTAATCAATATATCAATAATCTCAGGATCGAATTGAGTGCCTGCATTCTTTTTGAGCTCTTCAACGGCTTCTTCAGTAGACATTCTTTTTCTGTATACTGTATCGTTTGTCATGGTGTCAAAGGCATCCACAACAGCTATGATACGCGCAAACTCGGGGATATCCTTTCCTTTTAATTTCTTGGGGTATCCCTTTCCATCGTATCTTTCATGATGAAGCAATACATATTGTGCCAAGTCTGCCATCTCTTCAATTTCGCTGACAATTCTGAATCCTATTTCTGTATGCTTTTTCATATTTTTCCATTCCTGATCGGTCAGGGATTCTTTTTTCTTCAATGTATCTTCTTCAACGCCTACTTTTCCTATATCATGTATTAGCCCGAGGGTTTTTATCCTGTCCAGCTTCTCTTTGTCATATCCCAGTGCTTCTCCAACTCGAGTGCTCATTTCACTGACTCTTTTACCATGCTCTTCTTCCAGGTTGTTCTTGTTATAGAGTGCTCTAATTAGAGTTTTGATTAGGCTACCTCTTGTGAAAGGGCTTTCATGCAACTTTTTCTCATACATCAAGTCATCGGCTCGTTTCAATATCTCAAATATATCTTGTTCTACCTCTGATTTTGTTGCAATGCCAGCAGCAAACGACAGATAGATAGGTTCATCTCTATTCTTTGCATCTGACTTCAATCTGATTCTCTCAACTATTTTTTCAGCACCTTCTTCGGTTGTTTTAGGCAGCAGCATTACAAACTCATCTCCGCCATATCTGGCAACTATTTCCCCTTCCCTGCAGGATTCCTTTATTGACTGCGCAATTTTGACGAGTACGTCATCACCTTTTTTATGTCCAAAAGCATCGTTTATCAATTTCAGTCCATTGACATCAATCATGACGATAGATATGGGTAGATTTCTGAGAGAATCCAAGCGTTTGATCTCTTCCTCGAAAAATCTTCGATTGTAGACACCGGTTAACTGGTCGTTGTAGCTCATATGTAAGATTTCTTTTTCAACATTTTTCCTGTCTGATATATCCAGATACATACCATATCCACCAATTATCTGACCATCTTTCACAATAGGCACTCCTGTGATGCTTACATCTATACCAGTGCCATCCTTAGCATATCTCACACCCTCGCCATTGACCTCTAGGCCTGAAAAAACCCTGCTGGTCAGTAGCTGAGCATCGCTCATCTCATTGTCCTTACTCAACAAATCATCCAATTCTCTACCGATGATCTCGTCCAATTTATAGCCAAACACTTGCGTAAAAGGTTTGTTGATGTCCACTACCCTGTGGTTCTGGTCAAATATGACGATAGGATTGGGTGAATTCTTGAATAGAGCTTCCCTGTCGCTGAGCAAGCTTGACATATGTTTTCTGTCATCCTGTATTGTATTGATGTACCCTCTAGTTTTATCCAGCATACTGTTCAGTTTATCTCTAAGAGCGTTCAACTCTTTCAGTTCCGCATCTTCTATCCTATACACATCCTGCTCTTCAAGATTCAGTTTTTGTATGCTCTCTTGAAGCCTATAGAGGGGATTGATCACATTTTTCTGAATCAACCACAGTTGAATCAGAAAGGCTGCCACCCAAATAATCATCATTGAAATATACCAGTCTTGAAATTCTTTCTTGAGTGCCATTGCATCATTCATCAAGAGAACTGAGGCAACTACCCAGTCGGTGTTGTCTATGTGATTCAAAGAGACTCTTGCCTCATTTCCATTAATAAAAACAGTATCGCTTTCTATTGACTCATCTAGCGATGAACTGAGGATTGATTCCAGATCTTCAGCATTGAATGGAAAATGGTCTTGACTGACAACATTCGAGCAGAGTATTATTTTTTTAGTCTTCTTATCCAAAACAACAGATATATCATTGCCTGTTGATTCTGTCAGTTTTAAAGCCTGACTTAAGTTATCAAGATCTATATTGCCACCAACAACACCCAAGAAGCTTCCGGTTTCATCGTTGACCGTCTTAGAGAAACTCACTACAGGTTCTCCTGTGTTCAAGTCAGGATGAGGCCCACTCATGACAACATTCTGTCTTTCTATAGCATTATGATACCAAGGTCTGCTGGATGGATCAAATCCCTCCGGTTGTATCCAGTCCAATGTATTGATAACCTTGTCTTGTACGTTAGCAAAAAAAAGCACGCTAAATGATTCTGACCTCATTAGCTTGCTTTTTAAATAATCTGATATCTGTTGCTCATCCGACGGAAATCTACCTATAAAATCAGCAGCATCTAGCATCTTGCTGCTGTTCATGTCAAAATAGAGACCAATCCTTTCGGACAAATCATCTGTTTTATATCTGGTTGCAGTTTCTATCTCTTCCCGTATCCTATAATCCACTCGATTATATAAGTAAACAAAGACTGATGTGAGTAAAAGAAACAAAGATAATGAAATGAGCAGAAATCTCTTGTAGAGCTTCCCCATTTTTATACCCCAGTAAAAATTATTAACAACTTGTATCTATAATTATACACTATTTGCAAAAAAAAACAACAGCCATTTGACTGTTGTTTTTGATGTTCTTATTCATTATTTGATACGTAGCATGCTTCATCTTGAGCATCTGATGTATATCCTTGTCCTATGTCGGCTGGATGTTCATCATGTTTTACATCCGGCGCAGTAATTCTAAGTGATATCATGGCACCCATAAAGCTGATGACTGCAGAAGCCATGTAACTGTAAGTGTAGACACCTGTTACATCTCTTACGATACCGCCTAATAGTGGTCCTAACACACCACCGATACCCCATGCGGTGATTACCATACCGTAATTCATACCGAAATTTTTCATTCCGTAGTAGTTACCCGTCATAGCTGGAAACACTGTCAACATACCACCGAATGTAAATCCGATAGCTGCTATACTGATCATCAATGTTAGTGGCGTTGTGAAGAACGGCTTAGCGGCGAAAAACACTACCTGTATCATAAACATGAACAGCAGAGATCTCTTTCCTCCGATTTTATCCATTATCACGCCCCAGCTGATACGACCGAAAGCGTTGAATATTGCATAAACGATTGTCAATGTGAATGCTGCCTGTATACCGGCCTGTTCCAGACCGATGTTCGATAGCTGGCCTATGACCAATAGACCTGCAAATGTTCCGAAGCAAAGCATTGTCCAAAGCATAAAAAACTGCTTGGTTTTTATCATCTCTCTCCAGTGGTATTCCTTTGCCGCTACCGGTTTTTTACCGGGTGCATCATTGCTCACATAGTTAGCCGGCACTGGCGCACAGTAGCCTTCAGGTGGATTCTTGATAAGTTGGGCCAATAACATAATACCGATGAAAAACCCAATTCCCAGTGAGTAGAAGGTTATACTGATGCCAAAATTATCCAATAGATACGTTGTAAGCGGTGCAACATAGACCGGTGCAAGTCCGAATCCACTGACCACCACACCTGATACGATTCCTCTTTTGCTCGGATGGAACCACTTGATGGCTGCAGGTGTCGGTGCCGCATAGCCAGTTCCCATGGCCATACCAAATATGATACCAAATCCGATTGTCAATGATAGTAGTGTCAGAAAATAGCCTGCAAATATAAATCCGATTCCCGCTAATATAGCAGAGGCCATGATAATCGGTCTAGGTCCAAGCCTGTCTTGAAGCTTGCCACCGGGCATCATGGAGAATGCAAATACCGCACATGCTGTCATGTAGGGTAGCTGTGTCTGTGTTGCTGTCCATCCGTACTGCGTGATGAGTGCCTTGGAGATTACACCCCAGGCATACAGTGTTCCCAGCATGAGATTCACGCCGAGTCCTGCAAATAATACGATTAATCCTCGATTCTTGGTTGCGTTCATTTTTAAAACTCCTTTAAACATTAATAGGGTTCTTGGGTTCAGGTGGTGTTTCAAACGCCATCTGAATCTTAGAAACCATTATCCAGGGACTCTACAGTGCTTATCTACCACTTATAAAGTGGGAGTCTTAGCTCTGTTAGTCATCGGATAAATTAAATTGGTATAACAAAATAAATGCCATCATTGTTATGGTAGTCTTGTTGTGCCTATTCAGTTGTGTGTTTTTTTGAAGTTGCTGGACCCAAGATGAGTTTCTTGAACAGCATTTAGAATGATATGAAATACTAAGAAGTGAAAACGTTACCTTGATATTCTACAGTAATTGACCCTTCAATGTCAATCATTTTACAATTAAAATGTTTTGTTCGCGTTTCAATGAAAAACCGCTGATGTCTCAGCGGTTTAGATTGTTAGATTTGCTTAATTGTGCCTTTTCTATAGGCATCCAATAAATTGTTCAATATCTCAATATTGGCTTTGATTTCTTTCCCCACGTCTGTATCTGCCACCAGAAGCCTTCTTTCCTCTTCTTTTAGATAAACCTCATTGGGAAGCATGTCCGTGTTTTCCTTTATTGATGCCTCATGAGACTCAAATGGTTCATGAGAGACCAATATGACGCCCTGGGAATTGAATATCAGTGTGTATCCTGCAATACCTGTCACCGATTGGTATGCCTTGGAGAATCCGCCATCTATGACAAACATCTTGCCATGTCCCTTGACGGGGTTTTCTCCTTTTTTTGTTTTAACCGGTACATGTCCACAAATGATTCTCCCTTTTTCGAGGCTTAATCCGAACTCATCCAGTATTTTCTCACAGGTGTCCAGCTGGTCCCTTATCTTGAAATAGTGGTTGTAGGTCTCCTTATGGGTCGATTTATCGTCAACGAAATACCGTTCGAATGTGGTCATCCTATCTTTACCAAACAAAGGTGACAACGCGCCACACCAAGCGTACCAGGTCAGATCCTTGTCAAAGTGATTGCTTTCTTCGTGTTTGTTGAAATAGGCTTCCCTCAGTTGTGAATCAAAGTAGTCACAAAGAGATTTGCCGGAATAGCTCTTTCCCGCTATCACGAAGCTTGCAAACTCACCCTCCTCATCAAAGGGCACACAGGCATGATATAAGAGATTGCTGTTGCAAATCAGATAGATGCTTCCCTTTGTGTACAAGAATTCAGCATGTTGCTGAAGCTTTTCTGAGTTCTTGAAGCTAATCAGCAGATTATCCATGACTTCTCTTTCTTCCTGGGTCAGCTCATAGGGGTCGTCGGAAATCAGTGTTGGAAAAGACTTATCCCTCATTGCGTATTCCTTGCCATCTATCATGACCTTGGACCTATCTTTCGATAGCTTATCCAAAAATAATCTGTCCTCCATCTTGTAGCTCGGTTGCCTTTCTATAATCTGCCCTTCAAGCTTGAATTGTATAATGGCTATCGCCTTTTCCATTTTTGACATCAGTTGAATATCTTTTTCCTTGAAATTGTGTTTTCCTTTGAGTATGGGTTGAAAAAATTCGGCGGGATCATCCTTATAAACCTCGTTGGCAAATTGTGATAGCGGCATGAGATTGATACCGTAGCCTTCCTGAATGGTCTCTAGATTGCCATATCTCAGTGATATTCTGACCACGTTGGCTATACATGCCTCTGAGCCTGCTGCCGCACCCATCCATAGGATGTCGTGATTGCCCCATTGTATATCCACATCGTGATGAGCCATCAGGTCATCCAGTATCAGATGAGCCCCTTGTCCTCTGTCAAAGATGTCTCCTACAATATGAAGCCTATCGACTACAAGCCTTCTGATGACGTCTGATAGTGCCATGATAAAATCATCAGCCCTGTCTGTTCTGATGATAGTTTTGATAATCTCACTATAGTATCTCTTTTTGGATTCCAGATCCTCTTGTGTCTGCACCAGCTCCTCTATTATGTAATTGAAGCTTTGGGGCAGGGCTTTTCTGACCTTTGATCTGGAATACTTATAGGCTGCTTTCCTCAACACAAGTATCTGCTGATAGATAGTTTCCTGATACCATTTTTCATCTACAACCCCTTGTTTTTTTAGAAAAATCAGCTTCTCTCTTGGGTAATAAATCAGGGAAGCCAGTCTTTCCTTCTCTGAAGAAGTCATCTGGTCACCAAATGTCTCGTTTATTTTCCGCTTTACGGTTCCAGATGCATTTCTCACCACGTGGGTGAAGGCCTCGTATTCACCATGAATATCTGTCAAAAAATGTTCTGTACCCTTAGGCAGATTGAGTATTGCGCTAAGGTTGATGATCTCTTTGCTGACTTCGTCAATATTTGGAAACTGCTTGGCCAACAGCTTGTAGTAAGGAAGAAGTTCCATTATGACCTCCTGGAAATCTTATATTACCTAATATTATATGCTATATGAGGTTAATTTAACAGTTATTGCTGCTAACGTTCTATTATTCCTTGCAGACATTTACCCATGATGCCTTTGTGACCTCTGCCAGGTAATCAACATCGATTTTGACAGCTGTGTTACCCCCGCCTCCTGCAGGAAATACATAGTCGAATACCTTTAGAGACTCATCCAGATAGATGTCCAAGGGTTTGCTCAGTCCAAAGGGGCAAACGCCTCCAACTGGATGACCTGTGGCTTCCTCCACATCTTCAAGACCGATAAACTTTGCTTTTTCTTTGAATGTGTCCTTGAATTTTCGATTGTCCAGCTTCACATCCCCCTTTGCCAACAACAGAATATCCTTTTCCTTCAACCTGATTGCCATTGTCTTTGCAATGCGCGCGGGCTCAACACCAAGGGCCTGTGCCGCCAATTCTACTGTCGCTGTTGATGTATCCATTTCGATTACTGCCAGCGGCAAATTTTCATCAACAAATTGTTTTTTTACTGTTTCTATGCTCATTCTTTTACCTCCTGAAATCATAGGTGTATCTTAATATATTTTTAAAAAGATTTCAAGTTTATGGATATTTTATTTTTACTTGACAATCATTATCATTTGATGTATAATCAATTAATATAATTCAATAATAATGTTGTTAAGGAAGTGAAACAAATGAAAACAAATCGTAACAAATTAGTTGGTGCAAACCCTCCTGAAGCATGGGCAACACCCACAGAATATGACGAAGACACTTGCGTTACAAAGCCTTCAGAGGAAGCCGTCGTTGAATCCAAACTCTGGGTTGATGAAAACCATAAATAGATAATGTACCGTGACCCCGATTTCGGGGTCATTTTTTTTGTTAATTATTTGTTTATTATTTTTATATAAATGGTATAATAAGTATTATTACAAAAAAAGAGGAATGCAATGAAGTTAAAGCAAATTGTTTTATTATTTTTATTGATTTCGATACTGGTTCTAACCGGTTGTGAAGCGAATACAGACGAAAACATCAGTCAGCTAAGAAAAGAATTGAATGCTGAAAGAAACAAGACTCAAGCCCTCGAAGCAAAGCTTATGGAATATAGCGAGACAATCAATGAGCTGAGGTTGGAGATTAAAGATAAGGAAAAGATTATCACCGATTTCCAGGATAGTTTGTTGATTACCGGACCTATGCAAGGCAACTCTCTATTGACCGAAGCACTGAATGTCATAGAGATTATTGCTGATTACGATATTGTAGCGCTTGATGGTTTTATAAGCCCAACAAATGGTCTTAGATTTTCACCCTATTCTTTTATTCATGAGAATGATGATATGCTTTTTTTTCCAGGAAATGGATTGGTTAATTTGTTTAATGACACTGCCGAATTTACGTGGGGAAGCTATGATGGTAGTGGTGAACCCATAGAACTCACTTTTTCTGATTATTATGATCGATTTGTCTATGACCAGGATTTTGCTAATCCACATATGATTGGCATCAATCAATCTATCGGTACGGGCAATACAATCAACAATATTACCGATGTTTATCCGAATCATGGCTTTCTGGAGTTTCATTTCACAGGATTTGACCCTCAATATGAAGGAATTGATTGGAGAAGTCTAACGCTGGTTTTTGAAAACGACAACGGGTATTGGTATCTTGTGGGCATCGTTCACGGCGAATGGACCATTTAATCAAACTATTATTTAAGAGTTTAAAGGGCAGAGAATTTTTATTCTCCGCCCTTTTTTATATTATTATATATGATATTGCATTGTGCTCTTACACGGATGGGACGGGCATAGTTCTTGCCAATCCATTCAGAAAGTAATGGCATCATTTGATTAAGTCCCACGCCTTCGTTCTCCATGTATCTTTCAATGTCAAAGACTTCCCTGTCATAATCCGGCATTCGATCAATCTCGGATTGTCTGGTGTTTTTGGGACAGGCCATCTGGCATATGTCACATCCAACCAAACGATCTGCCATTAAAGATTTGTATTGTTCAGGCATTTCATATTCATGAAGCATATAGTGTCTCAGGCACTGATGTCTTGAAAGCACAAAAGGCTGAGTGAGTGCTTGCGTCGGGCAGGCTTCAACGCATAGCTTGCAGCTGCCGCAGTCTGTTTCTTCCAGATTCAATACGTCCCACTCCACGTCCTCGTAGAGGCCTAATGCTATCATGAAAAACCTGCTGCCAAACAATTCATTGTGAATAATGCTGTTCTTGCCATAAAAACCGATGCCTGAAAGGTTCGCCAGGGACTTGAGATGGGTATCCTTAAGAATTTTCATCTTGCCTTTTAGAGCTAACTCATTCAATAAGGGATTATACTGTCTGTAGTATTTGTTGGCAAAATAGTAGTAGGGAGAGATGCTCATGCAGCCCTCCGGCAACTCAGGATAATCCAGGTTGTATTGAAAAGCGATGACGCACACTCCGGTCATATTATCATCAAGCTCATCAAAAGTAAGATGCTGAGAAATTGGATTGTTCTTATTTAGCTCTTTCCAATATCTTAGATCGTCCATTCTGATGGTTCTGATTATATTGGGCGCTGTTGAGTCTGCTATCCTTTTAATATCCATCATTACCGACAAAGTACATGGGAATACCTCCTTATAAAATGGGATTGTAGCACTGTTGTTTTCCACAAGAAATTCGACCGTGTAATCTCGAAAATGAAACGTCAAAGCGTTAACTAACTGATTTAGGTGAAGTTATTGTCAGTCATCTTGTGATTGCCAATTCTCACACCGGTTTCTCTGTTCTTCTCTCCACTCTTGAATCTCTTGATGATTCTCATAACATAAGAATAGGATTTGAA
>CAKMKB010000233.1:0-16491 GCA_927435965.1 uncultured Clostridia bacterium | reverse complement strand
GAGGCTTTTTTGATCCGATGACTAACAGTGCTAAGACTCCCACTTCTATAAGTGGGAGTCTTAGCACTGTAGAGTCCCTGGATAACGGTTTCTAAGATTCAGATGGCGTTTCAAACGCCACCTGAACCCAAGAACCCTGTTGATAATGAAAATCTAAATATTTAACTCTTCTTTGACTTCCTTAAATGCATTAATTGCAAAATCAAGATCACATATGCTATGAGCTGCTGAAATCTGAGTTCTGATTCTTGCCTTTCCTTTTGGAACAACAGGAAAATAGAAGCCTATGACGTAAACACCTTTTTCAAGCAGTTTTTCTGCCATTTTTTGAGACAAGACAGCATCTCCCAACATAATGGGTACGATTGGATGAGTCCCTTCAACAATCTCATACCCTATTGCTTTGATGCGTTCTCTGAAATACATCGTGTTTTGTTCTAGCTTATCCCTTAAAGATGTACTCTCCATCAACATCTCAAGAACCTTCAAAGATGCTGTAGCTATTGCCGGTGCTAGAGTATTGGAAAACAGATAAGGCCTTGATCTTTGTCTCAGCAATGATATGATTTCTTTCCTTCCACTGGTATATCCTCCACTAGCACCACCCAATGCTTTACCTAGTGTTCCTGTAATAATATCAACTCTATCCATTACATCATTGAACTCATGGGTACCTCGTCCTTTTTTTCCAACAAATCCAACTGCATGGCTATCATCCACCATTACTAGGGCATTATACTGATCAGCCAGATCGCAGATTCCTTTAAGATTGGCTATTATCCCATCCATTGAAAAGACACCATCAGTTGCAATTATTTTTAATCTTGCTCCATCTAGATCTGCCTGTATTAGCTGTTGTTCCAAGTCTGTCATGTCATTATTCTTATACTTGTATCTTTTTGCCTTGCTCAATCGAACACCATCAATAATACTAGCATGATTCAGTTCGTCGCTTATGATAGCATCTTCTTCCGATGTAATAGTTTCAAATAACCCACCATTGGCATCAAAGCAAGATGAGTAAAGTATTGTATCTTCTGTTCCTAGAAACTCAGATAATTTTTCTTCCAAATATTTGTGAATAGACTGTGTACCACAAATAAAACGGACAGAAGACAATCCATATCCCCATTGATCGTAGCTGTTCTTAGCCGCTTCTCTCACCAATTCATTGTTTGAAAGCCCTAGGTAATTGTTTGCACACATATTCAAAGCATTTTCAATTTGTGTCGTGTCAATTCTACTACTCTGAGGGGTTGTAATTATTCTTTCGTTTTTCCATAGACCACTTTCTTTAATCTCAGTTAGTTGATTTTCATAAATACTCTTATACTTACTGTACATAAAATCCCCCTATAACCATTCTAATATGACTTTTCCGGAGTTCCCAGATTTCATCACTTCAAAAGCTTTTTCGAAATCCTTATAGTGAAAATGGTGAGTAATAACTGGTGACACGTCTAATCCCGATTGCAGCATCGCATTCATTTTATACCAGGTCTCATACATTTCCCTTCCGTAGATTCCTTTAAGTTGTAAGCCATTAAAAACAATCTTGTTCCAGTCGATACATGTTTCTTTTGTTTGGATACCCAGTATAGCGACTTTACCACCATGAATCATCAAATCGATCATATCGCTGAAGGCTTTTCCATTGCCCGACATTTCCATTCCGACGTCGAATCCTTCCTTCATCTTTAATTCCTTGACCACGTCAATCAGATTTTCATGGGTAACATTCACAACCTTGTCAGCGCCAAGTTTTTTTGCCAATTCAAGTCTGTAATCATTGATGTCAGTCACAACAACAAATCTAGCACCTGCATGCCTGGCGATAGCTACCGCCATCAAACCAATGGGTCCGGCGCCTGTAATTAGGACATCCTCACCCAAAACATCAAATGAGAGAGCTGTATGTACTGCGTTTCCTAAAGGGTCAAAGATGCTGATGATATCCAACGGTAAGTTCCCCATTGGCACCCAAATATTAGAAGCAGGTAATGCTACATATTCTGAAAAGATGCCGGTTCTATTCACTCCGACTCCCTTTGTATCCTTACAGAGATGCCTTCTACCAGCAAGGCAATTCCTGCATTTGCCACAAACAATATGTCCTTCACCAGATACAATATCACCAATTTTCAGGTCAATGACTCCCTCTCCCAGTTTTACTATCTCACCTACAAACTCATGTCCAATTGTCATTGGAACGGGAATTGTTTCCTGAGACCACTTGTCCCAGTTGTAGATATGCAAATCGGTGCCACAAATAGCAGTCTTATGGATTTTGACCAGCACTTCACCATATTTCAAACCGGGTATGTCGACCTCATCCAACCAAAGCCCTGGTTCAGCGTATTTTTTTACAAGCGCATTCATTTTGCCGTTCAAGAACATCCCTCCTAACACTAATATATTTTCATCTATATCATATAATATAATTGTCCATGTTTCAAGAACAATATAAGCTTTTTGTTGTTATTTTGTAGCATTAAAAAAGCACAGCCTTACGGCTATGCTTTTAGAGATTCAGTTGTATTCTCAATGCTTCTCTTTATAATATCAGGAGCTTTCAGACATTTTTCTTCCGAAACTGAACAAACAGCAAATCGGAGTCCTTTCGCTAAAGGAACTACAAACAGATTCTCTTCCATTAGTGCTTTGCTAACCTCGAATGGTTTTTCGCATGGAATACTGATAAAAAATCCATCTCTGTAAGGCACCATCTTCAATTCTATTTCATCAGCTCGTTTTACAAAAGCGTTAGCTCTTCTTCTCAACATATTATTGTTAGATGTTTTCTCTTCTATATATCTTTCATATTTATCCTTATCCTCAATAATATCAGCTACAGTCAGCATCGCACCTCGGGTTCCATTTGACCAAGTGGCTCTTCCCGAGTGCAAGCAAGCAGAGTAAAACTCATCCACAATTTCTTGAGATGATGAAATCCCTATTGCAGCGCCATTTCTGAGACCGTACATTGTAAAGCCTTTTGATGCGCTGAAGGCTGCTATTATAAAAATATTTTCAGGTAGATCTGAGAATTTTTTCAAGAACTCTCTTCTCTCGTCGGATACTCCTGCAAAATCAATGTAGGCAGCATCCACTAAGACAATTATTCTCTTTTCAATATCCTTGGACTCCTCTTTCAGGAATCCAATAATATCGTCCCATTCTTCATTTGCTATACTATAACCTGTAGGATTATGTGCAGGTGTATTGATAATAGTCAAAAGCCTTTTTTGTTTGTCAATAATCTCCTTAAATCTTTTTTTGAAGTCGGAGACATTATAATTTCCTTTAGAATCAAACAGTTCATAAGTTGCTATATTTCTACCGCCTTCCTCAGCTATTGTCTGGTAAGGGGTCCAGTACCAATCTGAAGTCAGTATTTCATCTCCGGGATTGGTGTAGTTCCACACTGCATGCTTTACAGCTCCCGTGCCGCCTGGAGTAGCAATGGTTCTGATAAAAGCTTTCGGTCTATATTCCTTGAAAAATGATTTTTCTACCGCTTCTAAAAATCTAGGCATCCCGGGGATTGCCGAATAGGCAGCGAGGTCTTCATCTGGTTGATTCTTAAACACGTCATATACTGATTTGAATGCAACAAGTTTGCCTTGATCATCCATCAAAGCGCCCAATGTCGAATTAATGACATTTTCCACGCCAAATTGCTTTTCAGCTACCTGCGCCTTACCTGCAATTGTAAATATCGGGTCGTCCTTTGCTGGCCATCTAGCGTGGTCAGCTACCATATTTTTTGTCATCATTTCACCTCTTTAAATTTATATAACAACTTATAACTTTATAAAACTCTTGCCTCACCGCGGTATACAACACCTCTTGATCCATTTACAGTCAACACTTCCCCATCATTAATCGTTGTGGTAGCATTATCAGCTCCAACGACCACTTCAACACCCAAATTCATGCAAACAATGAAAGCGTGAGAAGTCAGTCCGCCTTCCTCAGTTATAACAGCTGATGCCTTTTCCATTAACGGCACTAACTCTCTATCAGTGACTGGCACGACAAGTATATCTCCGTCATTGAAGCGCTCACTCAAGTCATCATAGCGACTACCTACTCTCGCTTTTCCAACTACTGTCTCTTTCCCTACTCCTACTTTTTTGTATAGTAGTTCGCTGACCACATGTACCTTTATCAGATTAGTACTGCCAGCCACACCTACTGGAACACCTGCGGTAACCACTACAAGATCGCCATTGTCAATATAGTCTTCCGCCAATGCCTTTTGAACTGATTGCTCAATCACTTCATCCGTTGTTTTCATCTTTTCTGTTTTTACAGGAAATACACCCCATGTCAATGACAGCTTTCTCATAACTTGTTCTGAATGCGTTGCTGCTATAACAGGCGCTTTAGGTCTGAACTTAGAAACAGAAATGGCTGTATAACCTGATGCTGTAGCAGTAATAATTGCCGAGGCATTAAGTGATAGTGCTGTTCTACAGGTAGCCATGCTGATGGCATTTGTTATAGTATTGTCAGCACACTGAAATTTGGTTCTGAATATTTCGTCATAATTCAGCGAGCTTTCAATTTTAACCGCTATTTCCGCCATTGTCCTGACGGATTCGACAGGATACTTGCCTGCGGCCGTCTCTCCTGAAAGCATAATGGCATCAGTCCCGTCAAATATAGCAGTGGCGACATCGCTGACCTCTGCCCTAGTAGGTCTTGGATTACGCATCATCGAATCAAGCATCTGAGTAGCTGTAATGACGGGTTTTCCAGCATAATTACACTTTTCTATCATCATTTTTTGAGCCAATGGAACCTCTTCAGCTGGAATTTCAACACCTAGATCTCCTCTTGCAACCATTATACCATCTGAAACCTTAATGATTTCATCTATGTTGTCGACTCCTTGCCTGTTTTCAATTTTTGATATGATTTGAATGCTCTCTGCATTATTCGCTTCAAGAAGCTTCCTGATATCAATGACATCATCAGCTTTTCTCATAAAAGAAGCGGCTATGAAATCTATATCATGTTTAATACCGAAAATTATATCCTTAACATCCTGATCTGTTAGAGATGGAAGGTTTAATTTCACATCCGGTACATTAACGCCTTTTTTATTTTTTATGATTCCGCCATTGTTCACGACACACAACAAATCTGTCTCATTGACAACTCGATTTATTGTCAACTCAATCAAACCGTCATCAATCAAAATGATGTCGTCTTCTTTCAAATCTAAGGCTATATTGCGGTAATTCACCTTAATGGTGTTGTTGTTCCCTATGACATCTCTAGCCGTAACAAGGATTTCCTGCCCTTTTTCAACCTCAATAAATCCATTCTCAAAGTCTCCTGTTCTTATTTCAGGTCCTTTTGTATCTAGCATGATCCCAATCGGCATCTTAAGCTCACTTCTCAATTTCTTTACCTGGTTGATTCTAGCCAAGTGCTCATCATGGGTACCATGCGAAAAGTTCAATCTGGCGACATTCATGCCTTCCTCAATCATTTGAGTCAGTATAGCTTCACTTTCACAGGCTGGCCCCAGCGTGCAAACAATTTTTGTCTTTCTCATATAAATCCTCCTTTTCTACTTTGATTGATTAAATACTACATCGATAAAATTTTCATTAACTCTAGCTTATCCGTGTCAATTGTCTTTTTTTTGTTCAATGCTTCATTGATATTTTGGCTAAATATTTTGTCACCCTTAGTTCCAATCACAAGATTTCCCTTATGATTCAAAAGCAACTCCACAGCCTTGGCTCCCATCTGGCTTCCCAACAATCTATCATAAGCGGTAGGTGTTCCACCTCTCTGTATATAACCAAGAACTGTACATCTTGCCTCAATATTCAGCTTTTCCAATATGGCATCTCTCAGAGTATAGGCGTCTCCTGCTCCTTCAGACAGTATAAGGATACTGTGCTTTTTGCCTCTTGCCCTACCTCTCATAATAATTTCACAAATTTCGTCAATAGATGTTGGAACTTCGGGAATAATGACTGCTTCAGCCCCCCCTGCCAAACCTGAATATAGCGCTAAATCTCCACAGTTTCTCCCCATGACCTCTATAATACTCGTTCTTTCGTGGGATGAAGATGTATCTCTTATTTTACTAACCGCATCCAGTATAGTATTTAGGGCTGTATTGAATCCCAATGTATATTCAGTATATGCCAGATCATTATCGATGGTGCCGGGTATTCCAATGGTAGGGATGTTTGCCTCGTATAGCTTCTCCGCACCCTTAAAAGATCCGTCTCCTCCAATAACCACCAATCCCTCTATTTCCCTATATTTTAGGGTCACTAAAGCTTTTTTAAATCCCTCTTCTGTTTTGAATTCTTCACTTCTTTCAGTCCCTAATACAGTACCACCTCTCTGAATGATATCACCTACTGATGACATGTCCATTGTATTTATATCATTCTCAATTAACCCTTTATACCCTCTTTGTATCCCCATGACTTCAATATTTCGATAGATACCATATCTCACTACCGCACGTATGGCAGCATTCATACCCGGAGCGTCTCCTCCGCTTGTCAATACGCCAATTCTTCTCATAACCGACTCCTTTTGGGATATTATTCGTCCCATTAATTACTGCTATGTCCATCCTAAAGTATTATAACATGTTTTTTGTACCAGTCAAACGGTAGACTGATATTTATCCCAACCGTACATTATGTTGTCCCAAAAGATCCTTAAATTCCTCAACCATCAATAAGTTATTGGTATCCACATGAAATTCTTCAGGCAATTTAAACTTTTGTCTGCTCGCTTCAAAGTAAACAAAGACAGGTCCATTACCTGGATACTTTTGTGAAAGTGCAATTATCCTTGGCTTGATCGTATTGTAATCCCATTTCTTTTCCACCTTAATATATAGTTCCTTATGACTAAACTGAATCAGTGGTGTGATTTTTTCAGCTATCATTTTTGGAACCTCATCATGATTAAAGCTCAATCTTCCATCAATGATAACCATACCGTCTATCTTGATGTGTTGTTTATACTTATCTAGAATTTTAGGGAATACAATTACTTCAATTTCACCATAAAAGTCTTCAAGCGTAAGAAAACACATCAAATTATTGTTTTTGGTTATTTTATTTTGCAGACTAAGAATTATACCACCCATCTTAACTCTAGATCCGTCATATACCAATGAATTCACAATGCCTTCATCTTCCATGAACTCTGCTATCTGAGATGAGTTGAGCGATACCGATCGATTGATCACCTCTTCATACTCATCAAGCGGATGACCACTGACATATATTCCAAGCATTTCTTTTTCCATTGCCAGTTTTATTCTGCTATCAAACTCCTTTAAATCTGGTAGTGATTCCGTATTATAAGTATTCTTAATCTTTCCAGTGTCAAACATTGATACCTGACCCTCAATTATGTTTTTCCTGTTTCGTTGAACACTATCTATTATGCTCTCATAAACTGCCATTAATTGAGATCTTCTGGCACCAAGAGAATCAAATGCGCCACATTTGATGAGGGATTCGATAAGTCTTTTATTCAAAAGATTTGAATCCACCTTCTCGCAGAAGTCGGTGAAGCTCTTAAATCGACCAACCTTTTTTCTGATTCTTACAATATCATCTATAACTGCGCTACCAACATTCTTAACAGCAGCCAAACCAAATCTTATGCTATTTTTTCTGACAATAAATTTTGATTCGCTTTCGTTGATATCCGGTGGTAGCACTTCTATTCCAAGCCTTTTACATTCTCTGATATATAACGAAACAGAACCGGCGCTTCCCATTATGGAAGAAATCTGTGCCGCCATGAATTCCATGGGATAATAGGTTTTCAACCATGCAGTCTCGTAGGCCAATGCAGCATAAGCTGCTGAATGGGATTTGTTAAAAGCATAATTGGCAAAATCAATCATCAGATCATAAATTTTATTGGCTTGGTTCTCTGAGACACCATTTCTTATAGCTCCAGTAATCTCTATATGATTGTTGGCATCAACTTTCCCGTGTATAAAATACCGTCTTTCTTCTTCCATTTCTTTCATCTTTTTCTTGCTCATGGCTCTTCTCACGAGATCTGATCTCCCAAGTGAGAAGCCTCCGATGTCTCTAACTATCTGCATTACCTGCTCCTGATAAACCATGCATCCGTAGGTGACATCTAGAATTTTTTCAAGTTTAGGATGAATATATTCAATTTTAGAATGGGTATTCTTATTCTTTACATAGGTTGGTATCTGCTGCATCGGACCAGGTCTGTACAATGCATTGGCTGCAATTATATTCTCAAACTGATCAGGCTTCATCTCTTTTAGGATAGCTCTCATCCCAGAGCTCTCAAACTGAAAAATACCTAAAGTCTCTCCCTTTGAAAACATTTCAAAAACACTAGAATCACTGTAATCACAATCATCAAAGCTAACAGATATTTCTCGGTTCCTAAAAATCAGATCTATGGCATCTCTTATAACAGTCAGTGTCCTAAGCGCCAGAAAATCCATTTTAAGCAAACCAAGCTCCTCCAATTCGTTCATATTGAATTGGGTAGTTATTACGTCCTTGCTGCGTGACAGCGGCACATGCTCTGTTACGGGGTCTTTGGATATCACCACTCCTGCTGCGTGAGTCGATGTATGTCTGGGCAATCCTTCAACCTTTCTTGCTATGTCAATCATTTCTCTTATCTTATCTTCAGAGTCGTAGAGTTCCTTTAATTCGCGGTTTTTCTCCAAAGCGTCTTTGATAGTTATTCCCAGTTCAACAGGGATTTTTTTTGCAATGAAATCAACCTCATTGTAGGAAAAGTTCATCGCTCTTCCAACATCTCTAACAGCACCTCTAGCAGCCATCGTTCCAAATGTCACAATCTGGGCAACTTTATCCGATCCATATTTTTTGATCACATAGTCTATGACTTCTTCTCTTCTTTCATAGCAAAAATCAATATCGATATCCGGCATTGATATCCTTTCAGGGTTTAGAAATCTTTCGAATAAAAGATCAAATCTCAGCGGGTCTATATCTGTTATTTTCAACACATAGGCTACAATACTACCCACTACAGACCCTCTTCCAGGCCCAACCATAATCTGATTTTGTTTGGCAAATCTAATAAAATCCCAGACAATCAAAAAGTAGTCGACATACCCCATGTTCTTGATAACTTGAAGCTCATAATCTAATCTTTCCTGTATTTCAATTGTCACATTCTTATATCTTTCAGAGATTCCGACTTCACAAAGGTGCTGTAAATATTGTTCGTTTTCAAACCCATCCGGTGCTTTGAATTCAGGTAAATGAATCGTATTAAAGTCTAATTCAACATTGCATCTTTCTGCAATTCTTACTGTATTCTCCGCAGCCTGTTCCAAATCAGGAAATAACATCATCATCTCATCGCGGTCTTTTAGATAAAACTCGTCTGAAGGAAATGACATCCGATCATCATCCTCCAAGGTTTTTCCAGTTTGAATGCATAATAAAACATCATGGAATTTGGAGTCATCTCTATTGATGTAATGGACGTCATTTGTCATAACCAACGGAATTCCAGTTTCTTGTGACATTTGAATCAATTGTTTATTGACAATTTTTTGCTCACTCATTCCATGGTCCTGTAATTCTAGAAAGAAGTTATCCTCTCCAAATATATCTCTATATTCCAGCGCTTTTTCGATAGCCTTGCTGTAATTACCATTCAATATGTATGTTTGTACCTCACCTGCAAGACATGCACTTAGGGCAATGATACCTTTGCTGTATCTCTTCAAAACATCCAAATCAACCCTCGGTCTGTAATAAAAACCGTTTACATATCCTTCCGAAACTATTTTAAGCAGGTTTCGATATCCTTCCTGATTCTCCGCTAATAAAACCAGATGGTATTGATTCTTATCTCTGACAGGATCCCTGTCGGACATTTTTCTCTCTGCAATATACACTTCAGAACCAATAATTGGCTTAATGTTCCTTTTTTTTGCTTCCTTGTAGAATTGTACCACGCCGTGCATGTTCCCGTGGTCAGTTATTGCAATACTGTCCATAGAATACGACGCAGCTTTTTCTATCAGCTTGCTGATTCTGGCTGCACCATCCAGAAGACTGTATTCAGTATGGACATGCAGATGAACAAATTTCTTATTTGCCATGATAGCTCCTCTTCATGATGTTATCTGACCGTTCTAATCTAATTATTATATCATAATACAGGCTATTTTTATATTTCATATTTTATTGATTAAAGGAATCTAAACTGTTATGATATAACTATTATTTCAACTATGGGAGTGTATTATGATAGAGGAAGTCAGTGCAGGTGGTATTGTTTTTTTTGGAAATTCAATACTCCTGCTTAAAAAATTCAACGGTGATTATGTCTTGCCGAAAGGTCGCGTCGAAAAGGACGAAACTTTAAATAGTGCTGCGGTGAGAGAAGTCATAGAAGAAAGCGGAACAAAGGTAAGTGTCATCAAATATCTTGATAAAATATCATATGAGTTTATAAGAAATACCAGTCAAGAACAGAAAATCAGAAAAATAGTCCATTGGTACCTGATGAAAGCTAAGGACATGACTTGCAAGCCCCAAAAAAACGAAGGCTTTATATCTGCATGTTTTTTTCCGTTTAACCGCGCAATACTCTTAGCCAGGTATGATGACGAACGAAGAATTATAATCAAAGCGGTGGAAGATATCAGTTTCCATCAATACAATATCAATTAACGGGGTGAAATTATGTCGTTTTCATCAACTGTAAAAAACGAAGTCTGTCATCAGCCAATTGAAACAGCTTGTTGTATTTTGGCAGAACTATCAGCTTTGGTCAGAACAACTGGTTTGATATCCTTAAAAGGAAATGATCAAATATCTTTGGATTTTTCAACTGAGAATGCCGCATTGGCTAGACGAATCTACTCATTGCTCAAAAAAAGATATAATATGCCTGCAAGTGTCAAGGTCAGTAAAGGTAGAAAACTCAAGCGCAATAACACATACAAAATCACCTATCTAGGAGACGCCGTGGGGTTGCTTAGAGATGTACAGATTATTGATACAGCCAATATAAATCCGTTTGCCTTCAACAAAGGCATCCCTTTTTCATTATTGGAAGAGGAGTGTTGCAAACGTTCCTATGTCAAAGGCGTTTTTCTAGGATGCGGTTCGATTTCAGACCCTGAAAAGGGATACCATCTCGAATTTGTCAACAATAGTGAACGACATGCTCAGGATTTTTCAAAACTGTTGACTAACTACAATCTTAAAGCTAGAATAGTTGTTAGAAAGAATTATTTCGTGAACTATCTCAAAGAAAGCGAACAGATTGTAGATGTCCTAAACATCATAGGCGCCTATAATGCTTTGCTTGAGGTGGAAAACATCAGAATTGTAAAAGAGATGAGAAACAACATCAATCGGGTGATTAATTGCGAATCGGCCAATCTATCTAAAACTATAGATGCTTCGTTAAAACAAATCGACAATATAAACATCATCAAAAATGGCATCGGACTCGATAAGCTCCCTGCTCCATTTTTGGAGGCAGCTCTACTCAGGCTAGATAATCCCGATATCAGTCTTAAGGAATTAGGTGAAATGCTTGAACCCCCAATCAGTAAATCGGGTGTCAATCATAGGTTTAAAAAAATAGAAGAAATTGCAGAAAAAATAAATGGTGAAAGGAATAAACGATGAAAAGCAGGACTTATACTATTCAAAATTCAATAGGACTTCATGCCAGACCGGCAGCATTATTTGTGAAGCAGGCAACTGAATTCGATGCTAAAATAAAAGTACTAAAAGACAACAAAGAAGCTGATGCGAAAAGTATCATCAGCATTATGGCTTTAGGCGCAAAAAAGGGAACTGATATAATGATAACGGCTGAAGGCCCGGACGATGAAAAAGCAGTGGATGCTTTAATAAAATTGTTGGATTCATTTACCGACTAACCTTTAATAAAGTCAATCACTTTCCTTTGTTCGAGTATAACCCTTGCTATTCTATCAGCATCATGCCTTATGTAGTTTTTCTCAATATCAAGAAAATTATCCCTAATGATCTTGATATTTTTTTTGTTTAGATATTCTTCCTGTTTATCATCCATCAGTATTTGAATGGAATTCTTTTGTCTATATATATCTCTGACCTGATCATCCACTTGTTCATCATTAACAACGATATAGTCTATCCTGAGATTGTGACCATGTTCAAACAAAGCGTCCACATGGTCTGATATGTCGTATCCATCTGTCTCACCAGGTTGAGTCATCAAATTGCATATATAATAGACCTTCGCCTTTGATGAACCAATCATTCGGGATATATGCCTGACCAGCAGATTAGGAATAACACTAGTATAAAGGCTACCGGGTCCTATTATTATGACATCAGCCTCCTCTATTGATCTTATTGTTTCTTCCAGCGGATCGCATGAATCTGGTACCAAAGATATTTTCATTATTCGATCATTTGTCTTACTGACATACTCAGGTATCGTATCCTCGCCAAATATTGAAAGTCCACTCTGGAGTTCGGCAACGAGATTGGTGTCTGTCAAAGTCATAGGAAGTACCTGTCCCTTGATTCTGAATATTTTAGAAACCTCTTTTATGGCATGCTCAAAGTCACCGTGTATCTCATTCATGGCTGCAATAAATAGATTTCCAAAGCTTTGCCCTTTCAGATAACCCTCTCTAAATCTGTGTTGCATCAGTTGTTCCAGAATTGGTGGCGTATCTGCCAGAGAAATGATACAGTTTCTGATATCACCCGGAGGCAACATACCTAAATCCTCTCTAAGTACCCCCGAACCCCCTCCATCATCAGCAACGGTAACAATCGCAGTGATATTATCAGTATAAGATTTGAGACCCCTGAGAATAATAGAGAGCCCAGTGCCTCCACCAAAAATTACAACGTTCTTACCTCTTTTTTTCATTTGCTTTCTCCGGACTACAGTCTCCACTTATATCGCCATGTCTATAATAAGTGAATTCTTCATGGAAGTTTTTATTAGCAAGTTGAAATCCAAAAGACTTGTAGAAATCAATTTCCGCTTCTGCGTGGCCACTTAGTTTGACATAAACACCCTGCGCTCCGCTATCAGCAGCTTTTCTGATTAAAAGTCTCACTGCTAAGTCTCTTATCTTATCGGCTTGCTGGATTTCATCAACACCTAATCCAACTATCACAAATAATCCTGATTTCATTTCAAGTCTACCAAGGCAAACTGGTTTATTATCATCATAGATGACAAGATTATAGCTAAAGTTATTTCTGAAATCGGCGCTCG
Organism: uncultured Clostridia bacterium; assembly: GCA_927435965.1. GTDB lineage: Bacteria > Bacillota > Clostridia > Tissierellales > Dethiosulfatibacteraceae > 38-11. Next base: position 3,204 of record CAKMKB010000233.1, on the reverse strand, counting down.
AGAATTCTTCCTTGAATCTGTTCCTTAAAAGATTGACATCTTGGTTTTTATCGTCGTGTCTATAAAATTTATTATGAATCATATTTCCTCCTAATATCTTAAAATGGCTATTGATTAATACATTACATTGTGATATATTTAACATGAAATTTATTTATAAGTATTTCTGAGCTCAAGGGTTTTCTGAGGGCAAGGTCTAAATGTGTCTAGTTTTATAATTTGTCTTGTCATTTTATAATTCTAACATACAAATCATTTTTCATCTACAAGATGTTTTGTAATTTAACCTTGCTCATAAACGGGCAAGTTTTTTATTGGGGGTTTACAGAATGAATCGAATAGGCGTTATAGGTATAGTTATAGAGGATTTATCTCAAGTTCATCAGATCAACGAAATCCTTCACGAACACGGTCATATCATAATTGGTAGAATGGGTATCCCATACAAAACAAGGAATATCAGTGTCATATCTATCATCGTTGACGGTACAAACGATTTGATAGGAAGTCTATCAGGAAAACTTGGAACAATAAAAGGCGTAACAGTCAAAAGTGCTTTAACAAAAAAAACATTTGAGGATTAACTGGAGGAAAAGATGAAAAGAAGACTTTTTTTATTATTTTTATTGGTAGCAATTCTATTATCAACTGCTTCTTGCGGGCAAAAGCAACCGGAAGAAAAGACAAGTGTTGTTGTAGCGGGTCTTAGAGGCCCCACTTCTATGGGAATGATCCAACTGTTTGAAGAGCAATCCTTAAACAATGATTCATATACAGTTGAGTATATTGCCGAAAGCGCGCCCGATGCGCTAACTGCAAAAATCATTAATAACGAGATACAAATAGCCGCAGTCCCAACGAATCTTGCTTCCGTTCTATATAGCAAGACGGAAGGTGAAGTTCAATTCTTAGCATTAAATACACTTGGGGTTATTCATATTGTCGGTAGTTTGGATATCACTGAGTTATCCGATTTGAAAGGCGAGACACTCCATATTAGCGGAAAAGGAGCTACACCTGATTATGCGGTCAATTACATGCTTCAATCGCTAGGATTAAGTGACCATGTCGAATTGGTATATTATGCTGATCACGCATCTCTTGCACAGGCAGTCATCGCTGGTGATGCAAAAGCGGCTGTTCTACCACAACCCTTTGTCACACAGGTTACAATGCAATCTGAAGAAATAAGGCTCCTTGTGGATCTGAACGTGGAATGGGGAAAAATAACAAAAGGCTCTAGTGGTCTATCAATGGGCTGTCTGATTGTCAACAAGAGCTTTGCAGATAATAATAGAGATTTTGTAATGGATTTTCTTACAGAATATGAAAAATCAGTCAACTGGGTCAACTCGAATACTGCTAAAGCAGGCATTCTGATTGCCAAGCATGGTATCTTGCCCAATAGCGATCTTGCAGAAGCCGCTATCCCATTAAGTGCTATCGTTTATGAATCAGCTCAGGATTCGAAGGTTGAAGTCGAGAATTTTTTACAGATATTGATGGATTATAATCCAAGTTCTATCGGAGGAAAACTTCCTGATGAGAATTTCTATTTCGAGTAATAGGAATAGACTAATAGGAATCGTCATTATACTAACTGTTTGGCAGGTTTTATATATGCTCATCAACAGAGATATATACTTACCTTCTCCTTTGAATGTCATCAGGTCGTTTGTTCAGATAACTACTGATAAAGATTTTTTCACTATTGTATCGAGTACCACATTCAGAGTACTTCTTAGCTTTGCTCTATCCACATTCTTTGGTGTTCTTATTGGTATCGCCTGTGGATTGAACAAGACCGTCTACCAAATCTTCGAGCCGGTAATCGTATTGATTCGTTCAACGCCTGTAATTTCAATAATCATAATCGCTTTGATATGGTTCAGATCAGACAACGCACCTGTTTTTACAGGCTTTCTAATGTGCTTTCCCGTTATCTGGTCCAATGTGGTGCAAGGAATTAAAAGTACCAATCAACACCTTATAGAAATGAGCAAGATATACAAGGTCAATCCTGTACAGATTATCCGAACAATCTACATCCCCTCTGCGAGGCCATTTATAGCAGCAGGGCTGACTACGTCTCTTGGATTGGCTTGGAAAGTAATCGCTGCTGCAGAGGTTCTCTCCCTGCCCAAATACGGTATTGGTAGCAAACTTCATGACTCCAAGATTTATCTTGAATCTGACAAGCTTCTGGCCTGGACACTTTTGATTATTATAATCAGTTATCTGTTTGAATTAATGTTGATGCGCATATTATCGAATCCAAGCAGATCTAATGGCAATGGTCTGGAGGGCTTATGATTAAGCTAAAAAAGATTTATAAAAAATTTGAGGACAAAGTTATCTTTGAGGATTTTTCTCTCGACATAGAAGAAAAAAATATCACCTGTATACTTGGACCATCAGGAATTGGAAAAACGACCCTACTAAAGCTGATATCCGGCTTGTCAAAGGTTGACTACGGCATCATAACCGGTCTTTCCGACAAACGATGTTCCTTTATTTTCCAAGAACACAGATTAGTTCCCTGGTTGAATGTCTATGATAATATCGATTATATACTCAAGGGTGTTTATCCGGATCAAAAAAGCCGTGACGACATTATCAGGCACCATCTTATGATGGTAGGACTTTCAGATGACATGAAATCATATCCTGATAATCTAAGTGGCGGTATGAAACAAAGATTGTCCATTGCGAGAGCATTTGCCTATCCCTCTGATATTCTACTGATGGATGAACCTTTCAATAGTCTTGATACAAGCCTTAAACTATCTGTTATTGAATCATTCAAACGCTTATGGAATGAATCAGACAAAACTGTCATTTTCATTACTCACGACATAGACGAAGCTGTTCTCCTATCCAATACATTGCACATTTTTGATGAAAACCCAGCAAGGATTATTTTTTCAAAAACCATAGCACCAGATATTATGACAAGAAATGTGAAAGATGATAGTCTAACAAAAATAAAATCCGAGATTTTACAATACATGTAACTTAAAAATAAAAATTGTACTAAAATTAGTACAATTTTTATTTTTTGTATGTCAATAACTTGTGAAAATGTCACTTTTTAATAGATTAATTAACGCGACAAAATGTCACCTTCTGATTGACCATCAGAAGTCTGATTCACCGTCCAAGCAGGTCAAGGATAAAATGCACAGCAAGCTGTCCTTGACCTGC
>CAKMKB010000232.1:0-2893 GCA_927435965.1 uncultured Clostridia bacterium | reverse complement strand
TGATAGTTTTTCCAGAGAATACCTGATGATGGCACCATTTGAATAGGATCCCGCTTCAGTAACACCAAGATGCAAAGGATAATCTGTCCTATGTGATATAAGCGTATAGGAATCATAAGTCAATCGCACATCGGACGATTTGATAGAAATAACGAGATTGTCATAGCCACAATCCTCTATGATTTTGACCTGCTCCAGGGCACTTTCAATCATAGAGTTCTTGTTCAATCCTTTGTACTTATCTAAGAATTCTTGTTTGACAGAACCCGAGTTTACACCTACCCTTATAGGAATATTCCTTTCTTTGCAGGCTCTTACTACCTCTATGACTTTTGATCTATCCCCAATGTTTCCAGGATTGATTCTGATACCGTCGACTCCCATTTTTACAGATTCTACAGCAAGCCTATAGTCAAAATGAATATCTGCTACAAGAGGGATGTTTATTTGTTTTTTTATTTCAGAAATAGCCTTAGCGCTTGCCATATCCGGCACCGCACATCGGACTATATCACACCCTACCGACTCAAGCAATTTGATTTGTGCGATTGTTGATACAATATCACTTGTTGCAGTATTGGTCATGGATTGAACGGTTATAACACTATCGCCACCAACCGGGACTGTCCCATAATAGACTTTCCTTTTCATCTGAAACCTCAGTTCAATATTTTAATGATGTCCTTATATAACACAAAGAACATCAATGCCATTAGAAACACAAATCCGATGAAGTGAATATAGCCTTCCTTCTCAGGTGATATTCTTTTGCCTCTAATACCTTCGATGGCAATGAACACCAACCTGCTGCCATCAAGTGCTGGGACAGGCATTAGGTTTATAAATCCAAGATTTATGTTGATGAAAGCCATAAGGTTTAGTAATGGATACAATCCAAGCCTAGCTGCCTCACCCACCATTGAAATGATGCCGATTGGTCCAGCTACAGCCTCAGATCCCACTTGTCCGGTAATCATCATGCCAATGAGTTGAAACATCAGAGTGATATAAAAAATAACACGATGTATAGAACCGGTTACAGCTGTCAGGATGCTCTTGTCCATCTCTGTGTAAAATCCAATTGTAATTTGATTTTCAGGTATAACCTTTACTGTCTGTATCTGATTATCCCTCTCAATTTCCATATTTAGATCCACACCACCCGAGTTAGCTATATTGCTTCTGACTTCCTCCCAGGTAGCTGTGGTAACGCCGTTGATAGATAAAATCTTATCTCCAGGTTTCAATCCAGCATTTTCAGCCGGGTAACCGACATTGACAACCGCGAGTTCAGTTGTATACACACCATCTATCTCGGTCGGAGAGATACCTACGATATATCGATAATTCTGTTTTATTTCAAAGGTTTTCTCCACATTATCCCTAACAATAGTCAATGTGTATTCATCCTCATGCTTTATTATTTCGTTGGTCAGATCTTCCCAGTATCTGACTTTAGTATCTTCAATCTTTGTGATCTTGTCGCCCGGTCTCAATCCTGCAGCATATTCTGTTGCATTTTCATCAATATAGTCTACTGTTGTGCCGGCAATGCCATAGGCAAGTACAACTACAAAAAAAATAATTAGCGCCAAGGCAAAATTCATGATTGGTCCCATCAAAATTACTCTGAATCTCTGCCATGGAGATTTGGAACTGAAGCTTTTCTCCGAAATAGCTTCCTCGTCTTCGCCTTCCATTTTTATATAGCCACCGATTGGTAGTGCTTTTATATAATAGGTTGTTTCTTTACCTTTTTTCTGAAACAAAACTGGACCCATACCAATAGAAAACTCACTCACATTGATACCGGCTTTTCTTGCTGCCCAAAAATGACCAAGTTCATGAATCAATATGGCCATTGAAAAAATCAAAATTGATGCAACTGCTGTTAACATAGATTCCTCCTAAAATAGCAATGTCATTACCAGGTAATAAGTAATAGGTGTCATCAGCAGGACGCTGTCGAATCTGTCAAGGATGCCACCATGTCCGGGTAGAACATTACTATAATCCTTTATGCTGAATTCCCGCTTAATTTTTGAGGCCAGCAAATCTCCAAATATTGAAATTATGCTTCCGACTAGAGCGATGATGAAAATTAAATGTATAGGTTCTTTCAACAAAAATGCATTGACTGCCAAAGAGACTAATATGGCGCCTACAATCCCTCCGACTGCACCCTCGACGCTTTTTTTGGGGCTTAATCTGGGACATAGCTTGTGTTTTCCAAAATTGCTACCTATTATGTATGCAAAAGAATCAGCACTAAAGGTAATAGCATATATCAGCCAAAAATGCTTATAGACTGAAAACAACACAAAGTGATAAAAAAGCAAAACAATATAGACAAAACCAAAAAAAGAAACCGATAAGTCTCTGAGATTAGTATCTTCCTGAATAACAAAAATAACACCTGCAATAACTGTGTGTGCTGTAATAATCATATATAAATCAAAATCAATTTTGAACATCAGAAGTGAAAATATAATTATAGCAGTTAAATAATTGAGTTTAAAAACGATACTGTTTTTTTTGTTAACCACTCGATCCATTTCAAAAAGAGCAATCAGAGTAATGCCTAAAACAGTAAAGCTAAAAAGAGCGCCACCCAAGTAAGTCGCTAAACCAAGATATAATCCACCAATAAGACCTGTTAAAACTCTCTTCTTCATTGATTACTCCTAGCCAAAACGTCTGCTTCTATTCTGATATTCTGCTATGGCCTTGTGCAGCTCTTCAGCCTTGAAGTCAGGCCAAATCACCTCTGTGAAATAGAACTCTGTATACGCCATCTGATATAGCATAAAACAACACAAAGTGATAAAAAAGCAAAACAATATAGACAAAACCACAAAAAGAAACCGATACGTCTCTGAGATTAGTATCTTCC
>CAKMKB010000231.1:0-2063 GCA_927435965.1 uncultured Clostridia bacterium | reverse complement strand
ACATGCCATTAGAGGCTCATTGTCAAGAGGCTTTCGCGGCATAAACGCTGCCGATATTATCATCGGGAGTTGACGTATCTAAATATTAATACACAAGAATATTTAACAGGTCCGTGTCACATATGTTTGACGTCTCTAGATCCAGGAATATCAAAATCATCTTTGGCTATTGTTTATTTGTGTTATTTTAATATATACTAGATATGTAGACATAATCTTGAGCTAAAAGTCTAATAATCATTTATTTATGCGGAGGTGCATATGGAATACAGGGAAATGAAAAAACTGGGAGTTAAGCCATCATTGTTGGGGTTTGGCTGCATGCGATTTCCGACCAACGAAGATAAAAGCATTGATGAAGAAAAAGCACAGGCATTATTGGATAAGGCTATCAGTAGTGGCGTGACTTATATTGATACAGCCTATCCTTATCATGAAAAGACCAGCGAAGAGTTTGTGGGAAGAGCTTTATCAAAATACAATCGTTCAACTTATTTTTTAGCTACTAAGTTGCCTGTTTGGCTGGTTGAAGAACCCTCTGATGTAAGAAAATATTTTGAAGAACAATGCAAGAATCTTAATACCGATTATATAGATTTTTATCTTTTGCACGCGTTGAACAAAGAAAGATGGGATGCTGTAAAAAAACATAAGATGATAGAAGAGGTTGAAAAACTGAGAGAAGAAGGAAGAATACGATTTATTGGTTTTTCATTTCATGATGAGTATCCGGTTTTCGAAGAAATCGTGAAGTATCGAGAGTGGGATTTTTGCCAAATACAGCTCAATTATGTAGATACAAACATTCAGCAGGGAATGAAAGGCTATGAATTAGCCGATAAATTGGGCATACCTATTGTCATAATGGAACCCGTGAAGGGTGGTGCTTTGGCAAAGCTTCCTGAACAGATGGGAAATATACTTAATGAGATAGACAGTGATAAATCGGTTGCTTCCTGGGCATTTCGCTATATAGCTTCACTTTCCAATGTCAAGGTTGTCTTATCTGGCATGTCAGACATGCATCAGGTGGAAGATAATCTGAATACTTTTAATGATTTCAAACCACTGAATTCTTTAGAAATGGAAGCAGTAGAGAAAGTGACACAAATATATAGAAGTAGACAGATGAACGATTGTACAGGATGTAATTACTGCATGCCATGTCCTTTTGGGGTCAATATTCCAGGAAACTTCGGTATATGGAACCAGGGGTCGATTTATGAAGATTTAGAGGGAGCAAAAGGAAAGTACCACAGATTGGATGAAGGCAAGAGGGCTACGGCCTGCGAGGAGTGTGGTGCATGTGAAAGCCAGTGTCCTCAGTCTATACCAATAATCGAAGATTTGAAACGTGTCGCAGCACAGTTTGATTAAATATTCTATTTGACTAAGACAGGATTAACCAGTATAATGACGCAATGTTATGTTGATAGGAGAAAGTGTATTATTGAAAAATAAAAAAGATTATTTATTTAGAAACATTATCAAATATGTGCCGTTTATTCTAATGGGAGTATTAATAACAATTGTGGCATTAAATTTTCAAGATTTTACAGTAGAGAGTATTTTAAGACTTACACCTGAAGTATTTTATCTGGCAGTACTTGTGTTTATGGGATTGTTTGCTTTAAAGTCTTTAGCCGTTGTTATACCTCTGGCTTTATTATACGTAGCTGTTGGACGAACATTTCCAGTGCCAATAGCTATACTGGTAAATTTAGTGGGATTGGCAATTGCGTCTACTATCCCATATCTAATAGGCCATTTTTCAGGCAAAGAGTTAGTTGACAGTTTGACGGTTCGTTATCCCAAAGTAGAGAAAATAAATACTTTGAAAAACGAAAACGAATGGATTTTTACATTCATCATTCGTATTGTGAGTTTTATACCTTATGACATAGGTAGTATTGCCTTGGGTTCATTTAAAGTTAAATATTGGCGGTTTGTCTTAATATCTTTAATGATCAAGTTGCCAGGCATTGTAGCGCAGACCTTTTTAGGGGCTACCTCTCAAAATGTAGGTTCTTATGGCTTTTGGATATCATTAGCCGCTACAGTAT
>CAKMKB010000230.1:0-4428 GCA_927435965.1 uncultured Clostridia bacterium | reverse complement strand
AGCCAAAAAGAAAAGACCCAAACAATATATAAAAACTTTCTTCAGTATCCGCATTATAGAGACGCTCCTTTTGACTCAGTTTAATACTCTTGTTTAAAATTACTTAGTCATTACATTCTATATCCTCGTGAACCAGTCGCTGTATCTGTACTGACAATCAAGCCATTCTCGATAATAATAACTCCGTACTCATCCTTCTCCGCGTCCACTATTTTTACATTGGTAATCATCAAATCCATATCTTTATACATATCTTTATCCACTACTATATATCCTGTTTATTGGGATCATATGCTTGATCACAGTATATGCATCTGTATAATTTTTCTTCTCTGTTTACCAGTCTGAACCTCTGATCAATTTCCTGCTCGATGGATGTGATGCATCTCGGGTTACTGCATTTCACAACATTACTTACTTCTTGGGGCAATTCCAGATTGAGTTTCTTGACTATTTTATCGTTTTCTATGATGTTGATAGTAATGTTATGGTCAATGAAACCTAAAACATTCAAGTCAATGTCTAAAACATTTTCAATTTTTATGATGTCTTTTCTGCCTAGTTTTTTTGAAGCAACATTCTTAATCATAGCAACCGTAAAATCAGCTTCATCCAAATTTAGGTATTTATAGATTTTCATACTCTTGCCAGCTGCAATATGATCAATGACAATTCCTCTTTCTATCGAATCAACCTTTAGCATTTTTCTACCCCCAACAATTTCATAATTAAAGCCATCCTGACAAACATGCCGTATTTTGCTTGTTTGAAATAAGCCGCTCTTGGATCGCTGTCAACTTCAACAGATATTTCATTAACCCTTGGTAGCGGATGCAAAACAGCCATGTTTTGTTTCGCCATGGTCATTTTATCCTTGTCGAGTATATATGAGTCCTTAAGTCTTACATAGTCAGCCTCATTGAAGAACCTTTCTTTCTGGACTCGTGTCATGTACAGGATGTCCAGTTCACTCATGACATCCTCGAGTCTCTCGATCTCCTGAAATTCAATCTCCTTCTTCATCAAAATCTCTTCTCTGATATAATCGGGTATTCTTAACTCTTCAGGCGATATCAGAACGAATTTAATATTATCATATCTTGATAAGGCTTTGATCAACGAATGAACTGTCCGTCCAAATTTCAGATCCCCACAAATTCCGATAGTAAAATCAGTCAAGTTGCCTCTTAAGGCTCTGATTGTCAGTAAATCTGTCAATGTCTGGGTGGGATGCTGATGTCCGCCGTCTCCACCGTTGATGACTGGAATCGGTGAATTCAAGGCAGCAACTTTTGGTGCGCCTTCCTTTGGATGTCTCATGGCGCATATATCTGCGTATGAAGCGATTGTCATCATGGTATCCCTTACACTTTCTCCCTTTGCTGCTGATGAGCTTTCAGCCGAAGAAAAACCCAATACCTGCCCACCCAATCTCAGCATAGCTGCTTCAAAACTGAGTCGAGTCCTGGTACTGGGTTCATAAAAGCATGTAGATAACAACTTACCTTTGCAAACATCAGCATAGTCTACCGGGTTTTCAATGATTTTGTCAGCCAACTCAAATACGCTCTCCAATTCCTCTACTGTAAGATCCATAGGGTCTATCAAATGTCTTCCTTTTAACATATATCCTCCTTTTAGCCTCTCTGGACTATATTAAAGCAAATTAAAATGCCTTCTCCATTTGACGAGAGAAGGCATGATTATCCTAGCATGTGTGGTATTCAATTACGCCTTTTCAGCCTCTCGTGCCAAATTAAAGGTTCAATTTCATTTAAAATACTACAAAACCAATGAAATGTCAATAGGATTATGCCATAAACCTGACCAATGCATCGATATGTTTTTTGAATCTTTTTTCTATCAATCCCATGATTTTTCCAATGAATACAGCAGCTATGACTGTGCCCTCTCTAACACCCACAAACCCTCCGAGAAATATCAAAGCCAAGGCAGTTGCTGTCACTACCAGCAAAGTGTCAACAACTGTTTTTACCCTATGAAATTCTTTCTTGGTAACTACTTGAATGGCCAGCATAAGACCCTCTGGAGGCATAGGAAGTATATTTGCTCTCAAATAGAGAATAATACCAATGGAAATCAGCGTCATACTAATCACCAGAAGCAAGAGTCTTATCACATAATGCTCCGGTGAAGGAAATGAAAAGATAAAATTTGAAAAGGTAACGAAGTAGCCAAAAACTGTTGAAAAAATAATCTGCAGCAAGTTTCTTGCTTTAAAATTCCTTCTGAGCAAAATAATCTGAATAAGAATGAAGATAGAGAAAATGACTATGATGACATGTCCCTGTTCAATTCCAGTTATCAGGCTGATAATATAGGGTATCGAGTTTACAGGAGATATACCCAACCGGGACTTGATGGAAAAGGTGACACCAACAGCCAAAAAGAAAAGACCCAAACAATATATAATAACTTTCTTCAGTATACGCATTATCGAGACGCTCCTTTTGGCTCAGATTAGATATCTTGGTTTGAAATTACTTAGTCATTACATTCTATTTTATATAGTATTAATAATCAATCATTATTTACTTCATTATTCCAATTACCCCTGTAGTGTGCCTGAGCATCTCGAATAAGCAGGTTGTGACCTTTCTGGTCTTTAATGACAACACAGTCTAATACAGCTTCGGTTTTCTTGTTGAGTTCATTAATATTTTGAGCTATTATAACCAAATGTCCCGCTCGACCTGTTGCATTGCGTATAGGGCTGATTTCATCACCTTCTTTGAAATTAAAAGCGCCATCGATTATCAGACCTTCTTCTAACAATTCGTTCATGTCTGAAAGGAATGCTATGGTTCCCGGATAGGCGAAAAACAGGATAACATTTACAACGTCTCTGGTGGTGTCCATGTAATTCAAGGAGGACAATCTGTTTGGAATCCCTAGTACATCATTCAATAGCAACCCGTTGAGATCCAATCCATAAAGAGACTTTATGTATACATCTTCAAAGGCACCACCTATACGGGCCGCTGTTTCATTGACAAGGATTCCTTTATTACCAACCAGCATTTGAAAGTAAATCGGACCTTTTTTTATACCAAAGGCTTGTACGAGATCTTCCGTCAACTTGATGATCGTTTCCTTATGAAGATTGTAGTACTTTGAAGGATAATGATGAGCTGTGCAAATCCCGATATGGGGTTCGGTATCATAAGTAACCCTGTCAGCGACAGACAATATATGAGTAGTTCCCTCTACAACCCAACCTGAGACAGTAATTTCATCATTTGGATAATAAGATTCCCACAAAATCTCAGATTCATGGGTGAAAGAAAAGGATTCTTTCACAGCTTCAGTTAAATGAGCTAGATGATTGACTTTCAGAACTCCTCGCTGGCCTTGACTGTCATATGGTTTAACCACTATTGGAACTGCTAAATGTCCCATATCGCCTTCTACTAGGTCTTTTGTCAAATAGCCAAATTTAACGGTTGGTATGTCATGTTGAACAAAAATGGATTTCATTTTCTTCTTGTGAGTCAATGCATAGGCTAATTCGGAGCTAATATAGAAGGGTAAGTTTAGGGTTTCTGAAGCGCAAGCTCCCGCATAGACAGGCTGATCAGTACCGGCCGTGATAATCGCATCAGCTTGAAGCTGTCTTGCTGCGTCTACAATTCCTGAAATATCAAAAGTTGAGATCATCTTATGGATATGAGCATATTTTTTCCCAGGAGGCTCCATTAAATAGTCTAATAATATGATATGGTGTCCTTGAGCATGCAAATACTTCAATAAAGCTACCTGGCAGTTCCCACCGCCGAGAACGATCAATTTATAAATATGATGATGCGAATGTTTCATAGGTTGATTTTCCTTTCTATGTGATAGGCCTTACCTTTTATACGAAATGGTTTCAAAAAAGGCCAAGGTGCATAATACAGTACAATTCTCAAAAACAACCTCAGTTGCTTTGAAAAAGTGTAATTTGACTGCCCTAAACGCCTCTGCAGTTTTTCGTAGTATATGTTATCGATGTGGTGAGTATGCCTGACGACTGAGGCAGATATATAAACAAATGTATATGGATGAGTCATGATGGTATTAACAAGAGAAGCTTTCATAATTCTAAAAGAGCTAATTCTTTTATTTGCTGGTTTTCTTAATAGATATGTAAACAGTTTGTCAGTCATCTTTGAGCCAAGATTACGATAGAGCTGGTCATAATTGACATCAGTGACAGCATACACAATATCATAGCCCGATTTAATCCTTTCCAATAGTACGGCAATAACTGAAACCGGGTGTTGACCATCATCATCCATCGTTAAAATGTATTGACCGGTAGCAAAATCTAAACCACAGAATATAGCGTTTTGCTGGCCATAATTTTTTGCTAAAAAAATGGATTTAATAGCAGAAGTTTCAAAAGATAATGTTGTCATGATTTTTTTT
>CAKMKB010000229.1:0-7767 GCA_927435965.1 uncultured Clostridia bacterium | reverse complement strand
CTTTTGATTTTCCATATATCTCTGTTATAATCCATAATGGTTCTGTCACTAGAGAAAAATCCAGACTCAGCAATATTTTTCAGTGTCATTCTGAACCATTTATTTCTGTCTTTATATGTCTTTTCAACCTTCTTTTGGGCTTCCACATATTCAGCAAAGTCCTTTAAAACGAAATAAGTATCATTATGAGCAACTAGGCTGTCATATATATCTTTGAACTCAGTGATATCTTCAGCAAAGAATCCATCAACCAGATTATTGACTACTTTTTTTAGATCTTCATTTGATTGGTAGATTTCATATGAATTGTAGCTTCCATCATTATAATACTTGATTACTTCCTCTGATCTGAGCCCGAAAATAAACACATTATCTTCGCCAACCCTCTCCGCTATCTCAACATTCGCACCATCCAACGTACCTAATGTCAATGCACCATTCATCATGAATTTCATATTTCCTGTTCCACTGGCTTCCTTGCTGGCAGTTGAGATTTGCTCAGACACGTCCGCTGCAGGATAAATGATTTCAGCGAGAGAAACGTTGAAGTTTTCTAGAAAAACAACCTTCATATATTTGCTGACAACTGGATCATTATTGACAATATCTGCTAACAGGCTGATAAGTCTTATGACTTTTTTCGCCATGTAGTAGCCAGGTGCTGCTTTACCGGAAAAAATGAAAGTTCTAGGATATATTTTCATTCCTTCATTTTTGATTTTCTTGTACAGGAAAAGAATATGCAAAGCATTCATCAGCTGTCTTTTGTACTCATGGATTCTCTTAACATGTACGTCAAATATTGAATCAATATCAACTTCTATTTTGTTATGCTTTTTTATATAGGCCGCAAGTCGTTCCTTATTCTTTCTTTTAATATCATATAGGCTATCGATGGTTGCCTGATCATCAGCGTAATCCAGCAAGCCTTTTAGTCTTTCAGCATCATATTTCCACCTGTCCCCAATCCTATCATCCAGAAATTGGGTGAGGCCGGGATTAGATTTCAATAAAAATCTTCTATGAGAAACACCATTGGTTTTAGCGTTGAACTTCCATGGGTATATCTGATACAGTTCTTTAAAGGTTTCGTTGATGATGATATTGGTGTGAAGTTCTGCAACACCATTGACAGATTTGGATCCGATAATGGCAAGATTGGCCATATGAATCTGATTGTATCTTATAATAGCGTTTCTTTCCCTGATTTCACGGGTTGCATCATCACCATTTTCTATAAATCGCCTGTTTATTTCTTCAATTATCATATAAGTTCTTGGCAATAATTCTCTTACAATATCGACAGACCATTTTTCTAAAGCTTCAGGTAGAATAGTATGGTTAGTATAAGCGCATATATTGGTGACTTGTTCCCATGCATAATCCCACGACAGACTCTCTTCATCCACTAAAATTCTCATCATTTCAGGGATAATTAGGGCGGGATGTGTGTCATTAATCTGTATCTGAATCTTATCAGCCATGTCGTTAAAGCTATCATTGTTGGTTTTGTAGCGCCGTAAAATGCTTTTTAGTCCGGCACAAACAAAAAAGTACTGTTGTTTTAGTCTAAGCAATCTACCCTCATAATTTGAGTCATTTGGATAGAGCACATGTGTAATTGCCTCAGCGGAGGCTTTGTTTTTTATGGCATTCAGATAGTTCCCTCGATTAAAGGATGCCAGATCAAAGTCATCAACCGTCTCAGCACTCCATAATCTTAAATAATTCACATCCTCAGAATCATAGTCCAATACAGGAGTATCATAAGGTACAGCAGTTATTGCTTCATAATTTTCATGAATGAATTGGAGCCTTCCGTCAATCATCTCTGATTTGACATTGCCGTAGAATTTTATGATTTCTGATTTTGATGATTTTTTTATTTCCCATTGGTTACCATTGACTAGCCATTTATCAGGCAGTTCGACCTGATGACCATCGATGATTTTTTGTTCGAAAAGACCATACCTGTATCTCAAGCCCATGCCAATGGCTGGAATATTGAGATAGGCGAGAGAATCCATAAAGCAAGCCGCCAGTCTCCCTAAGCCACCATTACCAAGACCAGCATCTTTCTCTACATTTTCCAGGTCTTTGATATTAATTCCCAGATCTGAAAGTCCTTCTTCGACAACGTCATGAATACCCAGATTGATCATATTCATGTCCAGTAATTTACCAATTAGAAACTCCATTGAAAAATAATAGACTCTCTTTTTGTTCAATACTCCATTAAGACGCGAGTGACTGTCAGCCATATAAATTGCTACTTTTTTCATAATCAGTGACGCCAGGACTTTATACTTATCTTCTATATTACTCTCTTCGAAGGATTCTCCGGTGATTTCCTTGAATCTTTCCAGATATTGTTCCTTAAAAGCATTTTTATCAGCAAACATATTATCTCCTCTTTTTGGTTGATTTCTTTTTCTTGATGATAAGACCAGTGAGACCCGGTAGCCTTATTTCAACTGAGTTCTTCATTCCGTGAAGTCCTATTGGATCGGCTTCATAATCATTATTCTCTATATTACCGGTTCCATAAAAATCTTTGTTGTCTGAGTTTAAAATAATCTCATAATTACCTGGTTCTGGAACACCGATCCTATATTGATCATATTGCTGGTTGGTGAAATTCAGAACCACAACACATAAATCTTTTCCGCTTTTTCTAATGTATGAATATATGCTCTGGTCGCTATTATCCACATCTATCCACTGGAAGCCTTCCCAGGTATTGTCCTTTTTCCACAGCGCTTTTTCTTTCATATAAAGGTGGTTAAGATTCTTGACATACCTATGATGGGCTTCGTGTATAGGGTATCCCAATAAAAACCACTCCATCGCCTCATAATATCGCCACTCCATGAATTGGGCAATTTCATTTCCCATAAAGCTCAGCTTTTTACCGGGATGAGTCATCTGATACATCGCCATCAGTTTAAGGTTTTGGAATTTTTCTTCATAAGTTCCTGAGGCCTTGTCAATAAGGGTTTTTTTGCCATGTACAACCTCATCATGAGAAAAAGGCAAAATGAAGTTCTCACTAAAAGCATAATGGATTGAGAACGTAATTTTATCATGAAAATATCTTCTTTCAAAGGTGTTTTTACTAATATATGAAAGTGTATCGTTCATCCATCCCATATTCCATTTGAAATTAAATCCCAACCCGCCTTTGTCAACAGGATAGGTCACTAAAGGCCAGGCTGTCGATTCTTCAGCAGCCATCATGGCAAAAGGATAGCGCTCAAAGATGACAGTATTGAGTTCCTTTAGGAAATCAATTCCATTGAGATCATCAGTTCCTCCGAATTGATTTCTAAATGGTGTTCCATCAATACCAAAATTAAGCTGCAATATGGAGGTGACACCATCAACCCTAAGGCCATCAATATGGTATTGTTCGAAGTAAAAGTTTGCATTGGAAATCAAGAAATTCTTAACGGCTCTTCTGCCAAAATCGAACTTTTTAGTACCCCAATTTGGATGGTCGATTCCGCCATAAAGCTCCTCGCCATCAAAATTCAACAAGCCATGCTCATCTCTGCAAAAATGTCCCGGTACCCAGTCTAGAATCACGCCTATATCATTTAAGTGACATCGGTCAATGAGATACATCAGATCGTCGGGGGTTCCATACCTGCTGGTGATTGAGTAATAACCTGTGGTTTGGTAACCCCATGAACCATCGTAGGGGTGTTCCATAACTGGCATGATTTCTAAAAAATTGTAGCTCAATTCTTTCATATATGGTATCAACTCATCAGCCAATTCCCTATAGTTCAAATAGGTCCCATCGGATTTTGTTTTCCATGATGCCAGATGGACTTCATAGATATTGATTGGCTCTTTGATTAAGTTTCTTTTTTGTCTCTTTTTCAGCCACTTGTCATCATTCCATTGATACTTTTGCAGATTAACTGTCACTGATGAAGTTTCCGGTCTGACTTGTGAAAAAAAAGCATAAGGGTCTGCCTTATATACGAAGTTTCCATTTTTCATAAAGATTTTGTATTTATAAACTTCGCCCTCGCTGATTCCAGGGAAAAAGCATTGCCATACACCTGTCTTTTCATCTCTTTCCATCGGATTGGCGCGGTCATTCCAGTAATTAAAAGAGCCCACCAAAGAAACCTCAGAGGCGTTAGGGGCCCAAAGAGTAAATAGTATTCCTTTCTTGTCCTGATCATCCTTCAGATGAGCTCCAAAATAATTGAAGCTGTCATATAGTTCATGAGATTGATAGTTTTCCCATTCTTGATTTATATTTTTGTCCATTATAACCTCAATGCTTTTTATTAATTATACAATATTTTTAATGACTTGTATAGTTAAGCTACCGTTAATCATTGAAATTTGAACAAAAAAAGGAGAGGCAAGCCTCTCCTCTAAATATCTAAATCGACAATTTTGCAATTAATGCATCAACAATTTTTTCCCAATCTCCAATAACCTTATAGTCAGATACATCGAAAATCGGTGCGTGAGCATCTCTATTGACACTCACTATCGTGCCGGCTCCTTTTATACCACAGGTATGGTGGGCTGCTCCGGAAATACCGAATCCAATGTAAAACTTCGGTTTAATTGCCACACCACTTGTTCCAATCATGGTTTCATCTCTATTGGTCCAGCCTTCGTCCAAAGCCGGCCTGGTACAACCTGTAACACCATTCAACAGCCCTGCCAGCTTTTCTAGCTTATCCCATCCTTCTTGGTTGCCAATTCCAAATCCTCCGGTTACGATGAGATCAGCGCTTTGCAGTGAAACCTTCACTTTATTGTCATCTATAACCTCAAGAATCTCTATCTTGTCGCCAAAACCTTGTACATCAGGATTGAATCTTTCAACAGTTGCTTGCTTGCCTGGAAATACTCTCTTGTTGACTAGTCCTGACTTGACACTGGCCATCTGAGGTCTGTGATTAGGACATAAGATGTCTCCGAGTACTTTACCTCCAAATGCAGGCACAACCTGAACGAATTCTCCATTCTCCTTGATGTTGAGCTCGACGCAATGTGCAGCCATACCGGTATTCACAATCATAGCTGTCGTAGGTCCTATCTCTTCACCCTTTGTGGTTGCTCCTATCAGTAGTATCTCTGGCTTGAATTTGTTGGATACTTCCGCCAATGCCTCAGCATAGTAGTCTGGTCTATATTCTTTGTACTTCTCATCGTCCACTAGCACTACATTATCTGCACCATGCTCAGATACGATCTGAACATACCCATCCAGCTCAAAGCCGATAATTACGGCTGTCACTTCTGGTTGATGGGCTATTTTGGATTTCAGCACAGTTGCTTCGCCGATCAACTCCAGTGAGTTATCGATAATTTTACCTTTATTGATCTCACAAAAAACGTGTATTCCTTTGTATTGTTTTATATCCATATCATTCACCCCCATCAACCTAAAACGACGCCGGACTTTTTGATTTCCGCTATAATTCTGTCTGCGATTTCTTCCGGTTCGCCTGCAATTTCTTCGCTTTTTCTGCTCATATCAGGTGCAAAGATGTCTCCAGGTTGAGTAGGTGAGCCCACAAGACCTATGAATTCAGGATTGACGTCAAGATCTTCCACCCTGAAAATAGTTAGTGGTTTGTTCTTAGCTTTCAAAACACCCATGACGTTGGGTATTCTCGGTTCGTTTATTTCTCTTATGACTGCCAGTACAGCCGGAAGAGCAATTTTGTATCGAATTCTGCCGTTATCGGTCTTTCTCTCAACAACAACAGCTTCGCCTACGTTGTTTATGCTCATCACATTGGCCATATGAGGCAATGACATCCATTCGCCCAATTGACTAGGTACCTGGGCTGTTCCACCGTCTTCCGTCTCATTTCCAAGCAGTATTAGGTCAAATGGGCCTGTCTTTTCCATCGCTTTGAACAGCGTATATGAAGTAGCCCATGTATCTGCACCACCTAATGCCCTATCACTGCACAAGAACGCTTCATCCACACCCATCGCCAATACGCGCCTCAAGTTCTCAACAGCGCTGTCAGGTGCCATGGTAAATACTGTCACTTTCCCGCCGTGCTTCTCTTTCAGTTGCAGTGCCGCTTCAATGGCGTGCTTGTCCATTGTGTTTATGATTGTGGGTATGCCCTCTCTGTTGACTCTCTTGGTCTTTGGGTCAATAGTGATTTTGTCGTAATACTCAGAGTCCGGGACAGGCTTGACGCAAACTGCAATATTCAATGACATATCAACACTCCTCTTACTTTACTTCAATACATTTCCAGCAACAATAATTTTCATTATCTGTGAAGTTCCACCTGATGGTACATTAGCCAGAGCATCTCTTAGGAATCTTCCCACTGGATATTCATTCATACACCCATATCCACCCATCAGATCCATAGTTCTTCGAGTTGATCTGATAGCTGCTTCAGTTGAAAAGTACTTAACGGCTGCGATTCTAGGTGTAGCATCCTCGCCTCTGTCATAAATAGCTGTAGCATTGTAAAGCATAGCTGCCGCAGCTTCATAATCTATCTGATTCTCTGCTATCATTGATTGTATCTCTCCGATTTTTGCCAATGGCTTGCCATATATGATTCTTTCTTTACTGAATTTGACGGCTTCTTCTACGCTTCCTCTCAAAATACCAACAGAAAATGCTGAAATTCCTGATCTACCGAAATGTCCTATAGTATGTAGCGCTATTGCAGCACCTGCACCTTCTTTTCCAAGTAAGTCATCCGGTCCGCATTGTACGTCTTTTGCTATAGTATCACCTGTTACAGATCCTCTAAGGCCTAATTTGTTTTCTTTTCTTCCAGCTGACAAGCCTGGTGTTCCAGGTGGTATGATAAGAGCACTTAGCATTTTTCTTCCCTTTTCATTGACCCCACTTGTACCTGTCCAGATGTTAAAATCTGCAATATGTGAGTTTGTGATAAACACTTTACGTCCATTCATTAAATATCCAGCATAGTTTTTCTCAATTGTTGTTGCTTGGTTTCCTAGATCTGATCCACCTGTTGGTTCTGTTACAGACAATCCACCAATAAGTTCACCTGAACAAAGCTTTGGAAGCCATTGTTTTTTTTGTGCTTCTGTTCCGAAATTATATACGGCTGCTGCTGCCAAATCATGAGTCATAAGGGCAATAGCAAATCCTGCGCTATGTCTGGCCACTTCTTCAAGCATAATAGCTCTTTCTGTAAGTCCAAGACCTGCTCCGCCGTATTCAGGAGATACAAAAATACCCAAAAGACCTTGTTCGCCAAATACCTTGAACAACTCTTTTGGGCAATGGTCTTTTTCATCCCATTCCGCAGCATAAGGAGCAACTACCTTGTCTACCAACTCTCTGACTACACTTCTTAACATTTTCTGGTCGTCATTAAAAAATTCAAACATTCTATAACCTCCACATTATATTTGTTAAATTTTTACTTATCTAAAGTATATATCATACTACCCTTCGAAACAAGTATGCACTTTAAAGTACTATAGTATCACATTGTATACCGTTTGCTTTATATTATAATATGAGTGATTATTATAATTTTTAGACTGCTATAGTTTTATAGTGGTTTGTGATTATCATGTCAAGGTCTGTTGAAAATCTATCTGAATTTTTGATTATTTTATTAGAATTTGAAACTTAGCGTAAAGTTATTGTAGGAAAAAAATATAAAAAGAAAGTCTCTTTCATGTTATGATAAGTTTGGCAACAAAATCTAACAGAAGGAGCTTTCTTTTTATGTACAATAGTATACTACACTTTAATGAATTTGGGGTAAA
>CAKMKB010000228.1:0-5315 GCA_927435965.1 uncultured Clostridia bacterium | reverse complement strand
GTAATCATTAGGTATAATTTCATCATACATTCCTATTCACCTCACAGAAATCAGTTGATTTAGTCAATGAAACGCTTACCTTATTATAGAATGTTTTTCGAGAATAATCTACTGTTTGTAGTTATTGTTAAAATATAGTCAGTATTTTTTAAAGTTGAAAAACATTTTAGTTAATTCCAAAATGACTTTTACGTAATAAATAGTTGTATAATCAAGAAAAAGTTTTCAATATATTTTAACTTCAAAGACTTATGTTGAAATCATGCCGTGCCACAACCAAACACTAAGCAAAATCTATTAAATGTAATTTTCTGGAATTTTCTGAATCTATTAATGGTGTAGGGTGAACCCGGCTTGAAATATAATATTCAAGGAGGAAGTTTAATGTCAACTCAAGCAAAAGACAACAAAATGACAACTGAAGCAACAGGCTACAGAATTATGGGTATTTCACTACCTGTGTTTGGTGCATTGACAGCAGTGGTATTAATAGGGACCTACATGGGAGTTCTCCCAAAAGGCATGATTGGTGCGTTTGCATTGATGATGATAGTAGGTGCCATTCTAAATGAAATTGGTGGGAAATTACCAATTGTTAGGAGTTATCTAGGCGGTGGGCCGATTGTCATCATATTTGGTTCTGCAGCAATGGCAACCTATAATATTTTTCCAGAATCAGCTGTGACAATAATGGATAGTTTCATGAAAGGCGAGGGTTTTCTCGATTTCTACATCGCGGCATTGATAGCAGGTAGTATATTGGGTATGAATAAACAACTACTTATAAGAGCCGCAGTCAGATACTTGCCGGCAATCATCGGTGGTGTATTGGTTGCACTCTCAGCAGTAGGTCTTGTTGGTGCATTAATCGGATATGGCGCAACTGAAGCCATCCTTTATATCGGCGTGCCAATCATGGGCGGCGGTATGGGAGCCGGAGCGGTTCCATTATCCAACATATTTGGTGAGGCATTAAGTAGAGAACCTGCGGACATGCTTTCAGTTATGATCCCCGCAGTAGCAATGGGTAATGCCATGGCTATAGTCGCAGGTGGTTTGCTTGACAGACTTGGTAAGAAAAAGCCTGCTTTAACAGGTGAAGGCGAACTGATTATTGCTTCTTCAAACAAAGAACAAAAAGCAGACATTAATGAAAAAAGAGCAGCTATTAATCTTGAAATGCTGGGTAAGGGTTTATTATTCGCAGTTACCTTCTTTGTACTTGGAAGGATTATAGGTAAATTTGTACCTGCAATTCACTCCTATGCATGGATGATCATAGCTGTTGCTATTGCGAAGGTTACAGGTATAGTACCTGCAGAGTATGAGGAAAGTGCATACCAATGGTTCCAGTTTATTATGAAGAATTTGACGCCAACACTATTGGTTGGTATCGGTGTCGCTTATACAAATCTGCAACAAGTTATTGATGCATTTACACTTCAATACATATTGCTTGTTGGCGTAACAATTCTTGGCGCAATGATTGGTTCAGCTGTTGTCGGCAGGTTAGTTGGATTCTATCCAATAGAGTCTTCAATCACAGCTGGATTATGTATGGCAAATATGGGCGGAACAGGAGACGTTGCGGTTCTTTCAGCAGCCAAGAGAATGGACCTGATGCCGTTTGCACAGATTTCATCCCGTATCGGAGGCGCATTTATGCTTATTCTCGCCAGCTTCCTTATCAGACTCTTTATGTAGCGTGTCTGATGTGATAGAATTGATTCATAACACTTGATAGCAATACGAGAACAGACAGAAGTGTCTGTTCTTGGCTTATTATCTCAGTGAGGAAAAAGGAGGACTTCGATGCATGCAATAGAGAAAATTTTAGCAAAAAACAGCGGTAGAGATAAGGTTGAAACGGGCGAAATTGTCATGGCAAAGGTAGATTTTGCCGAAATCAATGATCTTTATCTCCAGACTGTTTACTCATTCTACGAAATGGACGGCGAAAAGGTATGGGACAAGGATAGAGCAGCCTTTGTATTTGATCACTATGCACCGGCACCAACTATAGCATCAGCACAGATCCACAAGGAAATGCGTGAGTTTGCTAGAGAACAGGACCTGACCTATCATTTCGATGTTAATGCAGGTGTATGCCATCAGGTCATGCCAGAAGCCGGATTGGTATATCCTGGGATGATATTGGTAGCAACAGATTCACATACCACTACACACGGTGCATTTGGTGCCCTGGGAACAGGCGTGGGCGCCACAGACATGGCAACCATACTGATGACGGGTGAGCTCTGGTTTAGAGTACCTGAGGTGATTGAGGTCAGAATAGATGGCATGCCTAAATACGGTGTCATGCCTAAAGATGTAGTACTGCTGGTACTAGGAAAACTGAAGGCAGACGGAGCTGTGTACAAAGCGATTGATTTTACGGGAACATACGTTGAACAGCTTGGCGTGGCCGGTAGAATGGTTATCTGTAACATGGCAGTGGAAATGGGCGCTAAGACCGCCTATATGCAACCAAATGACGAAGTATTGCAATATGTTTCAAAAAGAGCAGTAAGACCCTATGAAGTGGTATTTACTGACGAAGGCTACCAGTACAGTGAAACCTATCATTTTGAAGTGAAAGATCTTGAGCCCCAGGTGGCAGCACCATCAAGTGTAGATAACGTTTTTAATCTCGATGATGTGGAAAAGGTCAAAATAGATCAGGCCTTTGTGGGAACATGCACCGGGGGAAGATTGGAAGATATTGAAGCTGCTGCTGACATACTAAGAGGTAAAAAGATAGCAAAATGGGTGAGATTATTGGTGATTCCCGCGTCTACCGAGGTAATGCAGGAGAGTATCAAAAAGGGTTATCTTCAAGAGCTCATGGATGCAGGTGCTACTATTTCAACACCTGGTTGCGGGCCGTGCCTGAGTGCCCATGAGGGTGTCATCGCATCAGGAGAGGTTTGTGTTTCAACATCAAATAGAAATTTCCCTGGCAGAATGGGGAGCTCAGAATCCAAGATATATCTAGCATCACCGGCGACTGTCGCCGCATCAGCCTTGACTGGCTATCTGACCAATCCTATAGTAGGAGGGGATCAATAAGATGGAAACTAAAAAAACTGGAAAAGTAATTGTATTGGGTAACAACATTGATACAGACCAGATTTATCCGGGAAGATTTCTAGAAATCACAAACCCGCAAGAGATCGGCAAAAGGTGTCTAAGTGGTGTCAATCCGGAAATCGCAGAGAAATTCCAAAAGGGAGATATCGTAGTCGCTGGATCCAATTTCGGATGTGGATCAAGCAGAGAACATGCAGCAATAGCCATCATTAACATGGGTGCTAGTGTAGTGTTGGCAGACTCGTTTGCGAGAATATTCTTCAGGAACTCAATCAACCTGGGATTGCCCCTGATCACATGCAAGGGGATCAGCTCGAAGGTCAAAGATGGACAGTTGATTGAACTGGATATAGAGGCAGGCGAGCTGACTATCAAGGAGACGGGCGAGGTATTGAAAACCGAAAAACTTGGCGATTACGCCATGAGCATATTGGAAGCCGGTGGAATTAAACCACTTATGAGAGAAAAGATGAGAAAGCTAAAAGAAGTGAAATAAAGACATAATGATAAATTGGAGGGATATAAAAATGGACTATAATCAAATGGCATTGGATCTACACAAAAGACTAGTAGGCAAAATCACCGTCAACAGCAAGGTTCCTGTAAAAACAAAGGAAGATTTATCAACTGCCTACACACCTGGAGTGGCTGAACCCTGCCGTCAAATACACAAAGACCCAAATAAGGTTTATGATTATACATCTAAGTCGAACCTGATTGCAGTCGTCTCAGATGGAACAGCTGTTCTAGGCCTTGGCGACATAGGAGCAGCAGCATCCATACCAGTTATGGAAGGTAAATGTGTGCTATTCAAGGAATTCGGCAACGTGGACGCGTTTCCAATTTGTCTAGATACGACAGATCCGGATGAGATTGTCAGAATTGTGAAAATGATGGAACCGGTATTTGGCGGCATCAATCTGGAAGACATTGCAGCACCAAGATGTTTTGAGATAGAAGAGAAGCTCAAGAAAATCATGAACATACCTGTATTTCATGATGATCAGCATGGAACAGCTATTGTTACATCAGCTGCTGTCATCAATGCATTGAAACTGGCAGATAAAAAGATGGAGGATGTCACCGCAGTCATCAACGGCTCCGGTGCAGCAGGAAATTCTATTGCCAAGCTATTGATAAACCTAGGAATAAAAGACATCTTGATGTGTGACAGGACAGGCATAATCAGTAAAAACAGGAAAAATCTAGATCCATTCAAGCAAGGACTTGCAGACACTACAAACAAGAGCAACAGAGATGGCAATCTGGCAGACGCTATGGTAGGCGCGGATATCTTCATCGGCGTTTCAGCACCTGATGTTGTTACAAAGGATATGGTAGCATCCATGAATGAAAAATCAATAGTACTTCCGATGGCTAATCCACTACCGGAAATTATGCCGGATCTGGCCAAAGAGGCAGGGGCATTTATCGTAGGAACCGGAAGATCTGACTTCCCTAACCAGGTTAATAACGTATTGGCTTTCCCCGGAATATTTAGAGGCGCGTTGGATGTGAGGGCATCTGACATAAATGAGCCTATGAAGATGGCTGCTGCGCTGGCGCTGGCAGATGCTGTCGGAGATCAATTAAGCGTTGACTGTATTCTTCCGTTAGCTTTTGACAAGGGATATATGGAGAAAGTGGCTGAGGCTGTCAGACAAGCTGCTAGAGATTCAGGAGTAGCAAGGATTTAACAGTTAGTCTTGACACTTATATACCTACTGCTATATAATTCAATCAGGACATGGGAGCCAAAGAATTGGCTGAGATCGAATTGATACTATTCTGACCATTTACCTGATCTGGATAATGCCAGCGTAGGGAGCTTCTTTCAACAAAAAATATAAACAACCAAATACCTACAATGACAACTACCAGACCGGTAGTTGTTTTTTTGTCCAAAATACAAGGAGGTTAAAAAATGCCAATAATCAATCTAAGTCTACAGATCGTTCCAAAAGTTCCAAATATAGAGGACATTTATCCAGTAGTGGATAAGGTCATCGAGTATATCCAGAGCACAGGTATAAAGCATGAGGTCGGACCTATGGAGACCACCATGGAAGGAGAACTTCCAGAGCTGCTGAAAATAGTGGAAAAATCAATAGTACTTCCGATGGCTAATCCACTACCGGAAATTATGCCGGATCTGGCCAAAGAGGCAGGGGCATTTATCGTAGGAACCGGAAGATCTGACTTCACTAACCAGGTTAATAACGTAT
>CAKMKB010000227.1:0-2480 GCA_927435965.1 uncultured Clostridia bacterium | reverse complement strand
ATGGCCTTACCGGTGTTTTTATGGTATTGATTTTGTTTTATATTGTTATAAAATTATTGCTAAAATTATTTCCATTAAAGGATTGATTAGTATACTATTGTACATAAAAAGAAAGCTCCTTCTGTTAGATTTTGTTGCCAAACTTATCATAACATGAAAGAGACTTTCTTTTTATATTTTTTTCCTACAATAACTTTACGCTAAGAAAAAGAAAAATACGCTAATCAATCCTTTAATGGAAATAATTTTAGCAATAATTTTATAACAATATAAAACAAAATCAATACCATAAAAACACCGGTAAGGCCATAACCCATTAATTGAAGTCCAAGATTTACATTATCCATTTTCTATCCTCCTTTAGGAAAGCAGCCATGGAACCAGTGCTAACACTAGTCCACCTGCTATGATTGAACCTAATTGACCTGCAACATTTGCCCCTACAGCTTGCATCAATATGAAGTTGTGAGGATCTTCCGCAGTTGCCATTTTCTGCACGACTCTCGCAGACATAGGGAATGCGGATATTCCAGCAGCACCAATCATAGGGTTTATCTTATCCTTACTAAAAAGATTCAAGAATTTAGCAAAAAGAACGCCACCAGCTGTATCAAATATAAAAGCAACAAGTCCCAAACCAAGTATCATCAATGTTTTTACATCTAGAAATTTTTCATAATGCATAGTTGCTCCAATAGTTATACCAAGAAGTAAGGTGACTAGATTAGCAAGTTCATTTTGAGCAGCTTTGGATAATCTTTCAAGCACGCCAGCTTCACGTATTAGATTGCCAAACATAAGGAATCCGATCAAGGGAACACTTATAGGGGCTATAATACCAGCAATGATTGTAATCACAATTGGAAAAGCAATTAGCACTGTTTTAGATACCTTTTTATCTTTATAGTCCATACGTATCATACGCTCTTTTTTTGTTGTCAAAGCTCGTATGACTGGAGGCTGAATAACAGGAACCAGAGCCATGTAAGAGTAAGCCGCGACAGTGATAGGTCCTAACCACTCTTTTGCGAATTTAGTAGCAACGAAGATAGAAGTCGGCCCATCCGCAGCACCAATAATTCCTATAGAAGCAGCTGTTTTCAAGTCTATGCCTAAGGAAGGAAAAGCCTTATTCAGAAGCAGTGCTGCCATGATAGTAAAGAAAATCCCAAATTGAGCTGCTGCTCCAAAAAACAGCATTTTAGGATTCTTCAAAAGAGGCGTAAAGTCAATCATTGCCCCTACTGCCACGAAAATCAATACTGGAAATATTTCTGTCAATATGCCAGTATTATAAAAGATCTGAAGTACTCCTACTGACCCTTCATGTTCCCAAATTGTGCTTAATGGCAAGTTGACTAAAATTGCCCCAAATCCTATGGGTAGCAGTAACATGGGCTCGTAATTTTTCTTGATTGCAAGGTAAATCAGAATTGTTCCAATAGCATACATAATCAGAAACTGCCATTGAAATTGCATTACCCCTTGAAAAAGTTGTGAAAATTCTTCCATTTAAATCCCTCCAAAATATTGTATAGTTGATGAAATAATATGTTTTTCTAACAAAAAAGACTTCTACTGACGTAAAATAAAAAACGCCTGTAAAAGTCTTGCTTTCATAATTTCACATGACATGTTGACCGAGTGTTTAAAACACTGTGTTGACGACCAACAAGAACAGTATCAACTGTAAGCTACTCCCTCATACTCAACACATTATAGTATTTTTAACAGTGGATTGCAACAATAATTTATCAACTTTTTTTAATGATTAAATATTTAAAGATAATGCAACTAAAGTCTATTTTTCAATTAGATTGACTGTAACGTTTGTGTAATACAGTACGGTTTTTCCTTCAAACCCGGAGTCTGTTCCAACAAAAACCCACAAATTGCCATCATCATCCGATTTGATTTCCATAGGTTGGCTTTCATTATTTAGAATCTTGAATTCATAGACCTCGAACTCGTCATTTTCCAACTTAGCGCCATCGCCTACGACTATGGCATTCACGCCGCCTTCACTCTGTCCACCTTTGTCCACATTCAGAAAGTAATTTGGCTCTCCGGCTATATCCCCTTCTATGGGTAAAGGTTCTTCGGTTGAAGCGCCTACCTTGACAAAAAGAGCTTCTCCGGGAGGTCCCCCTATGCCAAAGGCACCTGCAGGCGCATCGGTTGCAAACTCAACCTCAATGACAATACTATAGGTTGTGTTGGGTTTCAATCCAGTCAGTTCTTTTCTAAGATACATGAATATGTCATCGCTTCGGTTATGCCCTTGGACCATGATTCCTTTACCAGGTCTATCGAGTTCCTCCGGCAATTCCATATGTCCGTTTTCCAATTCATAAATATCAGGGTCAAAGTTAACGGGATAATCGGTATAGTCTACCTGCCATCCCTGATCACTTTCAGAAAAATCAAAGTCAAAATCAAATTTGCCACCGGTTTTGCTATCGGGACTGCAGCCAACCACA
>CAKMKB010000226.1:0-8097 GCA_927435965.1 uncultured Clostridia bacterium | reverse complement strand
CTAAGATGGATTGGATAAAGAAAAAAAGAAGTAAATATGAGAATAGAGTCATCCAAAAGCCAAAAGAGTACATAACTGGAGAGGTGCATCCTTTTTTGGGGACTGAGTGTCAATTACGGGTTGTGGAGACCAATGAAAAACAGAGGGTTGAAATCAACAACAAGTTCGTTACTATGTATGTCAAACCCGGCAGCACTCTTGAAAAACGACAAAAGCTTATGATGGAATTTCACAGATCCACCTTAAAAGCAATCTTACCAGCATTGATCGACAAGTGGGAGACTCAACTTGGTGTGACGTTAAGAGAATTCAATGTAAAAAAAATGAAAACCAAATGGGGAACATGCAACATTACAAAAAAGAGAATCTGGATAAATCTGGAGCTTGTAAAGCACCCGGTTGAATGCCTCGAATACATTGTAGTACACGAGATGATTCATCTATTGGAAAGGTATCACAATAAAAGGTTTTATTTGCTTATGGACGATTTTTATCCTGGATGGAAGGATATGAAAAAGAAACTCACAACATATGGCATTAGCCATGAAAATTATAAATAAATGGAGGAGTAAAATGAAACGTTGTATCGTGTATTTTTCTAAAGATGGCAATACCGAATACACTGCTAAGCTTTTAGCGTCAGAGGTTGGAGGTGAATTAATCAAACTCACTGAAAAAAACACTAGAGAAGGTGTTGTTGGATTTTTGAAAAGTGGATTTCAAGCTGTTTCAAAATCATCTTCTGAACTTACAGGAGACCCTTGGAGCATGATTGAAGGTTTTGATTTCATCTTTTTAATGACCCCTATCTGGGCAGGGAACGGAACACCGGCTATCAATGCATTTCTAGACAAGGCAAATTTGGAAGGAAAATCTATCTCCATCATAACGCTTCAGTCTGATGCGTCGCATAAAGGCATTGAGAAGGTACATGATTATCTGATGAAAAGGGTGGCGTCAAAGGGAGGTATAACAACCGAGTCCTTTGCACTTACAGGATCCACACCCGGAAAATTCGCAGGTGAAGATCATTTGAAAAATGAGTTCAAACGCGTACTCATGTCGGGTACTGTAAAATAAAAACAAGGAGATCTAATATGGCTGAATTAAAATTTGAAATAACTAAACATCTTAGCGTTTTGTCAAAATCTGCTAAAGGCTGGAGCAAAGAGATAAACCAGGTTAGTTGGAATGACAGGGAGCCAAAATATGACATAAGAGAGTGGGATCCAGAACATGAAAAAATGAGTAAAGGAATCACACTGACCAAGGATGAAATTATTAAGCTAAGGGACTGCTTGAACGAAATGGACTTGCAGGACAACTAATCATGTAATATGCAGAACAATTGTGTTAAAATGGACAGGTGGTTTCGATTGAACTAAAGACACCGGAGGAAATGGTTTGGATATTGTAAAGGTGAATAACGGAAATATTGATGAGTTCATAAAATTCTCCAAATCTATCTACGTTGGGAATCCTCATTATAGAGACACTATGAGTCGAACGGTCATTAACATCCTTAAAGGCAAGGCACAAATATGCAAAGGAAACTTCATTGAAGGAATCATGGTGCAACATGAAGGAAGAACCGCTGCGGTGTGCGTTTTTTCTGTTATCGACAGGATGAAGGATGTATTGCAGATGGCATATCTTGAAACAGAAAATGATGATAACGCAATCGATACGTTGATTGCTTACGGTAAAACACTTGCAAAAAAGCACGGGATAACCAAATTATTGGCGGGTCTGAATATCCATGTCAATTATGGATTGGGGTTTCTAGCGAGCCATTTTGATACCGATCAGAGCCTTGGAAGTGCCTACAATCCAGAATACTACATAGAGTTATTACGGACAAGATCCAATGAGGAGATAACACTAATCAGTTATTTGACAAATATGGACAAATTCGAGTTTAATCTTGGGGATCGATTGATTGAAAGGATTCTAAAAGAATATACTGTCAGAAAAGCTGATTTCAAAAATCTGGAGAAGGAAGCCAAAATCTATACAGATATCAATAATAAAGCATTTAAAAGTCATCGATTCTATTATGAGCGAAAAGCTGAAGAGGATCTTGAGCTTTTCAAGGAATTCAAAATGCTATTAAAAGCAGAAAATCTGCTGTTTTTGGAGCACAACTATAAACCGATTGGTTTTATGCTTTGGTATCCGGATTTCAACCAATTGTTGTCTGAAGGTGAGTCGATAGGTCTGAGAACCTTGATTAAAAGTAAGCTATTCCCTGACTTAATCAATAAGTTTAAAATTGTTGAGATTGGTGTCATCCCTGAGTATCAGAAAACCGGAGCTGTGTTTTCCTTGTTTCATGAGTGTAACTTATTAACAAAAGGGAAATATGACTTTTGTGAATCTGGCTGGGTGCTGGAGGATAACTTAGCATCGACAGGACTTGGCGTAAGATGGGCACAAGGTGAGTACAAGCAATACAAAGTTTTTGTAATAGATGTTTAAGGATGTGCTGATTTGATTATGGGCGATAGTATTTCAACAAGTTCAGATGGGTTTCAAGTTTTCAACTATCCGGAAGATATCCCTGAGTTGTGGGATGAAATTGCCGACAACAATTATTTTCTTCAAAGGAAGACTCTATCAATAATTCATAAGACAAATCCCTGTCAGCAAAAGTATCACTTCAATCGGATTGAAAAGATAGTTTTTGTGACCTATAGGCTTAAGATTAATATTTTCGCACTAAGCAGTCAGTTGAAATTGAATAAAGCAATCACGATTGTTGGTATTCCTTTGTCTGTTTCATTTAAAGGATATGCCTGCAAGCCTGAAAATCTCGATTTGCTATCTCGAAGGTTGGACGCTATAGGCAAGTTATGCATTGTGTTGAACGGGGATGAAGATTTGACGCTGACTAAAGGCTCTACCCTTTCTGAATATGTCATGGATATCCGTTGGGACAGCATGTCAGACTATATTGGCGCCTTAAGAAGTCATTATCGTTACAGAGCACTAAAGAGTCTAAAGAAACTTGAGCTGCTGCGAATTGAAAAACTAGAAGATAATCATGATTTTTCCGATGAGCTGTATGCGTTATATCTAGAGGTATATGAAAAATCCCAACATAAACTTGAAAAGCTGACAATCGAATTTTTCAGAACATTTCCTTCTCGGATTTTCGTCATCTATGAGAAGAATCAATCCCTGGGGTTTATTCAATTGACAAAACAAGGTGATGAGTTGGTTTTTATGTTTTGTGGGTTTGATCACCATAAAAATCTGACGATGGACCTGTACTTCAATATGTTATTACTTATTGTGAAAACTGGTATTGAATGCAAATGCAAAACTATACGATTCGGCCAAACCACAGAAGAGTCAAAAGCTAAGATTGGTGCTATGGAACGGCAAAAATCACTGTATATTGCCAGTAACAGCAAATCGCTGAAGCTATTGGGGAGAATGATGGTAAAAATGGTCTCCTATAAGAGCTATCGTGTAAAACACAATGTTTTCAAAACCGGGAAGTGTGAGAAATGAAAATATTACTGGTCAAATGTCATAAAAAAACCATCTACTCCTATCTGCAACCCATCGTTTGTGAACCCCTCGAGCTGGAATATATCTCAACCATTCTAAATGAAAAGCAAATAGACCACATGATACTGGATCCTCTGCTCGACGGGAAAAACTTCAAGAATGAGTATGAGAGATATAACCCTGACGTTTTGATGCTTTCAGGCTATATTACTGCGGTTGGGACTATCCTGTCCTATAGTGATTATGCAAAGGAGCTAAACCCAAAGGTTAAGATTATTGTTGGAGGCTCCCATGCAGAAATCAACTATGAAGATTTCTTTTCTCCTAGTATTGACATCGTAGTTCATCAGAGTGGTTTGTCAGTTATTGATGAAATGTTGAATTGTTTGGAGGATGGCCAATTAGATGATGCATCTTTGAAAACCGTTAAAGGAATAGCCTATCAGTTCAATCAAATCTGGAATATAAATGATAAATCGATTATGGAATCATATGACATGCCATTACCGGATAGAAGTTTTTTCAATCGACATAAATCAAAAACAAGATATATGCTTTATCCTGAAATTGCAATCATAAAGACATCAATATCATGTCCCTTCCAATGCGAATTCTGTTACTGTAGAAAAATTAATCAGGGCATATATTTGACGAGAAATATAGCAGACATCATAAATGAGATACAACAATTAGACACCGAGTATATATGGATTGTTGATGATACTTTTTTGATAGACCCATTTAAAGTGCTAGCATTTATAGAGGCAATAAAAACCCACGAAATCAATAAAAAATTCATAGCCTATAGCCGTGTGGATTTTATCGCACAGTATCCTGATATAATAAGAGAGCTTAAAGGTGCTGGATTTGTTGAACTTATTGTGGGCATTGAGGATATCAACAACAGCAAGCTAGAGGCATATCATAAAGGCACCAATGAAAACGCTAATGAAAAAGCGATTCAGGTGCTAAAGGATAACGATATTAGACTGACCGCATTGTTTATAGCAGGGATAGATTTTAAGAGTGCTGATTTCAGGACGATGAGGCAATGGATTCGGTCTAAATCATTTGATAGTTATACCGTCTCTGTTTTCACACCAATGAAAGGGACAGACCTCTATGATCTATATAAAAAGGAAATAACAACAAATGACCTGAGTAAGTTTGATTTTTTGCATCTGGTTATGGAGCCTGTAAAAATGAGCCGTTTGAGATTTTATTACCATTTTTATTCCCTATACTTAGATCAGATTTTTAGGAGTGGATATGTAAGGAAATTTCTATTCAAACTATGGTTTGGAAGGCTTTGAAATTTTGATGACGAGAGGAAAAACATGACAACGAGTAGAAGAATATGGAACTTTTGGTCTAAGCATTATGAGGGTCTCTGGGTTCAAGGGCTGTCTCTAGCTCCAACAAGAGACAATGTCATTGGAGAGTTAGAAGCAATCATAAAAGACAAAGGCAAAACTTATAGAATACTAGATATTGGATGCGGAACAGGCCAGCTTTTAAACGAACTGTCAAAGGCTTTTAGTGATTATGAGATCAGACTCACCGGCTTGGATTTTTCAGAAGGAATGATAGTAGAAGCAAGAAAAAAGAATCCTGCAATAGAGTTTCGACACATGAACGTGGAAGACCTGGAAACTAAAACAGAAAGATATGATATCGTTATATGTACCCATTCTTTTCCATACTATGAAAACCAGGAGAAGGCAATAGTTCTAATGAAAAACATGCTGATTAAGGAAGGCATATTGTTGTTGGCACAAGCATCTGCCAATAGCTTGTATGATAGTCTTGCCATGCTTATGGTAAAAATTACAACCGGGAAAGCATACTATTTAAGTGTAAAAGAGATGAGAAGCATATTGCCAGTGGATTTGTATCTATCGAAATTAGTTAGAATTCGGACCAAATGGTTTATGCCTTCAATCTATTTATTTTTGATGAAGAAGGTAGTATGATGAATATACTGTTGATCAGACCCAAGCCAAGCAATGAAACAATCGGTTTGCAGCATGTTATGATCTGTGAGCCTCTAGAGTTGGAGTACCTGGCCGGCAATATAAGACATGATGATGTAGACGTCGTTATAATCGATATGATCATTGAAAAGAAACCGGTTGAATATTTTATAAGCAAATATAAACCCGATATAGTAGGCTTGACGGGCTACATCACTCACGTTAAGATTATCAAGGAGTTCAGTCGGAGAATAAAATCCGTCAATCCTGGAATTGTGGTCGTAGTCGGTGGCGTACATGCTGAAGTTGTAGCGGAGGATTTTGATTCTCAATATATCGATTACATAGTCGAGTCAAATCCGATTGACACATTTAATGAGATCATTGGTTATGTAAAAAACAAAAATGTAGATGAGGTCAAGCATCAAACACCTATAAGCGGTACTTATCATATTGGTGAAGTCAATCTGAAGAGGCCGATATTTGAGTACTCACAGCCGGATCGTTCAAAGGTAGAACGATACAGGTCTCGTTATTATTATATGTTTCATAATCCTTGCGCTTTGATGAAAACTTCATTTGGATGTCCCTACAATTGTAGCTTTTGCTTTTGCAAGGAAATTACTGATGGGAAGTATTATGAAAGAAATCTTGATTCTGTCATAGAAGAGCTAAAAACAATAGAAGAGAAAGAAATCTATATTGTTGACGATGATTTTCTATATTCAAGGGACAGGCTAAGTGCTTTCTGCGACAAGTTGAAGGAAAACAACATCCAGAAGAGGTTTTTAGTTTACGGCAGGGCTGACTTCATCGCTAATAACGAAGATATAATTGGACTATTGGCAGAAAATGGTTTAAGTGCCGTCATAGTAGGCCTTGAATCTTATAGGGACAAAGATCTTGATAGTTATAACAAGCATACAAGTATAAAAGAAAATGAAAAAGCAGTTGAAATTCTGAAAAGATATGATATTGAGTTATACGCAACACTTATATTGCCTATGGACTTCACAAAAAAAGATTTCATAAATCTTGGGTCGTGGATCAAAAAAATGGGAATCACATTCGTTAATCTGCAACCATTGACACCACTTCCGGGAACAGACATTTTCAATGAATATGAAAAAGATTTGATAATCAACAGGAATGATTATGAAAAGTGGGATTTGGCTCACCTGGCCTTGAAACCAATCCACCTAAGTGTCAGAGCTTATTATTTGGAAATCATCAAACTATACTTTAGGATCGTCATGTCACCTCGAAGCATTAGTAAAATGATTCGTAAATATGGATTGGGACCTGTTTTGAAGCTTTCTAAAGGAAGTTATTTTGTTACATGGCAGTACATTTTGAAAATGTTCAAAGGATAACGGAGATGATTTGATGAAAAAAATTTTATTGATTCAATCAACACCTTATGATACTAACCACCATCCAATAAAGAAGAAAAAACTATACTTCGTCGGTTTGGCGATGCCTCTTTTGGCAGCATTGACACCATCAGACTGGGAGGTTGAGATCATTCTTGAGACCATAGAAGAAATACCCTTCGAGACTGATGCTGATATTATCGGAATCGGTGGGATGGGACATGCTATTGTGAGAAGTCTGGATATTGCCAGAGAATTCAAAGAGAGAGGTAAAACAGTCATCCTCGGCGGCTATATGGCGAGTCTGATGCCTGAAGAAGCAAAGAAATACTGTGATTCAGTTGTGGTAGGGGATGCCGAAAATGTATGGACTAAGGTTCTTGAAGACTTCGAATCAGGTGAGTTGAAACCTTACTATCAAGACGATCTGGTTGAGTTAAGCACACCATCACCCAGATTTGATCTGATATTAAGCAAAAATATCGGTGATTTCCTCCCTGTTCAAGCGGGTAGGGGATGTCCAAACTCCTGTAGCTTTTGTTCCGTTGCCTGCCTGTATCAAAACAGGTATATCAGGAGAGAGATACCCGAGGTCATGGGGGATATCAGGCAAATCAAAGATTTGGGATTCAATAAATTCTTGTTGCTGGATGATAACATCCTATCGGATCGGGATTATATGGTCGAGCTTTGCAAAGAGATAGAAAAACTTGACATGCAGTGGCTGTCGCAGTGCTCCATAGATATTGGTAAAGACGATGAACTTTTAAGATTAGTGGCTAAGAGCGGCTGTATTGCTTTGAGCTTTGGTATTGAAAGCATTACACAGGAAAGCCTCGAATACATGAATAAATCTTGGGCAAAAGTGGATGAGTACAGCGGTTTGATCAATAACATCCAAAAGCATGGCATTGATGTATCTACCGAGATGGTTGTTGGTGCAGATGGCGACACTTTGGAATCCATAGCGAGGACCGCAGATTTCATCAAAAAAAACAAAATTGTCGTGCCGCGGTTCTATATTCTGACACCTATACCCGGAACCGTTTTTTATGATGAATTGAAAGCCCAGGGACGAATATACAAAGATGATATATACGATTACAATGGGACAGAAGCAGTGCATATACCCAAGAACATGACACCGGAGGAGTTGACTGCGTCATACTGGAAATTGTATAATCAGGTTTTTTCCTACGGTTCCATATTCAGCCGGACTGTTTTTCGAAAGGATT
>CAKMKB010000225.1:0-3114 GCA_927435965.1 uncultured Clostridia bacterium | reverse complement strand
ATCGCTGCTCAAGTAAATCATTTGATAAATCGATTTCATTATTAATCTCGACAATTTCGGCTTCCTTTGCTTGAATACTCTGCTCTATATTTGCCAACTCAAGTTCAAGCTTTAACTCTTCAGCTGCTAATTTTAGTATTTCGCTGTCCAGCTGGTTTATTTCATATTCGAGGGTGTCATTTTAGGATGTATGGGTGCTTTTTTGGCAATCATCATTGTTTTGAATGGTTACGACTACCTGGTATCCTACTCAAATGAGAAGCTATTCTCCATGTTATCTGTCTATTTGATACCTGCAAACATGATAAGTCTGGACATTTTGATAATTTTTGTTACAATAGGAGTAGGTATTGGTATTTTGGGGAGTATTGTATCCCTTAAAAAATTCTTGAGCGTTTAGGAGGTTTTATGAAAAGAATCATACGTTGCATATATATTGTCACAATAATTGCACTGCTTGTTCTTTCAGCCGGAGCATCAAGAATCAATGACCTTAAAAAAGAGCTTGAAAAAACAGAAAGTGAAATAGGGAACATTACTCAAAAGCTAAAACAGACTCAAAGCGAGAAAAATAGCGTTGAATATGAAATAAACCAGCTGGACAGCGAAATACTAAAATTAGCAGCTGAAGAGTTAAAGCTTGAACTTGAGTTGGCAAATATAGAGCAAAGTATTCAAGCAAAGGAAGCCGAAATTGTAGAGATTAATAATGAAATCGATTTATCAAATGATTTGCTTGAGCAGCGATTGAGATCCATGTATAAAAATGGAGCTGTCGGTTATCTTGAGGTGCTTTTCAACTCCAATGATATTGGTGATTTTTTGACAAGAATCGATATGATACAAAGAATCGTCAACAATGATGTTAGTATTCTGGAAGAACTGGAACAGAAGCACACCACTCTAGAAATAGCCCAAATGGAGCTAGAAAACGAAAAAAATAATTATTATTCATCTATGCAGGCAGTAAAAAGCAAGAAGAATGATATAGAGATAGCCAGCAGAGCTAAAGAAACATATATGAACTCGCTGGTTGGTAGTATTGAGGAGCTGAAAGAACAGGAAAAGAAACTTCTTGATGCATCCAATGAAATAGAGAAAAAGATCAAACTGGCACAGCTTGAGATGAAGTATGCAGGTGGAGAGATGACATGGCCATCTCCAGGTTATTTCACCATCACATCTCCATATGGCATGAGACCACATCCATTATATGGCTATTGGAGTATGCATACAGGTGTGGATTTAAGAGTTCCTATGAAGCAGAAGATTGTTGCAATGAATAGCGGGCAGGTTTCATATGCCGGTTGGTACGGTGCTTACGGAAACATTGTTTTGATAGATCACGGTGGTGGGATATCAACACTTTATGCCCACAATACATCTGTTGTAGTAAGCGAAGGTCAGAATGTCACCAAAGGACAATTAGTGGCATATTCCGGAACTACCGGAATGTCTACAGGACCTCATTTGCACTTTGAGGTAAGGGTAAATGGCGAACATAAAAATCCGATGACTTATTTTCAGTAGGAATTAGATATTGACAAACCTAGTTTTATCCAATATAATAGGCAAGTAAAAGTAGAAGTGTCCGCTTCTCACCATACAGCGCATTTGTGTAGCTGGTATGGTTAGTGAAATTTAAGTTGATTTTCATTGAGACAGCGGATTGCGCTGTCTTTTTTTAATATCATGGGAGGTGTAATTATTAAAGAGCTTGAGATTAACAATCAAATCAGAGATAAGGAAGTAAGACTTATTGATTCTGATGGCAGTCAGTTAGGCGTCGTGAGTAACAAAGAAGCATTAAGAATTGCGGAAGAAAGAAAACTTGATTTGGTAAAAGTGTCAACGAATTCAAATCCAGCGGTTTGCAGGATTATGGATTATGGCAAACACAAATATGAAATGACAAAAAAAGAAAAAGAATCCAAGAAAAAACAAAAAATCATAACAGTCAAAGAGATTAGAATGACACCTAATATTGACGATCATGACCTTGAGGTTAAGATCAAAAATGCGGTTAAATTCTTGGAAAAGGGCGATAGGGTAAAAGTTGTTGTAAGATTTAGAGGTAGACAACTTGGTCATACGAACATTGGCAGAGAAGTCCTTGAAAAATTTGCTGAAGCGACCTCCGAATATTCGGTTTTAGATAAACCGCCTAAGATGGAAGGACGTCAAATGGTTATGTTTTTAAATTCAAAGAATTAATACTGGGAGGAGGATGCATCATGCCTAAAATTAAAACGAATAGATCAGCTGCAAAAAGATTCAATAAAACAGGCAGTGGTAAAATAAAAAGAGCTCAAGCCACTAAAAACCATTTTACCGGTAAAAAATCCGGCAAGAAGGTCAGAGGTTTAAGACAGGGAACATTAGTTTCTGATGGAGATTTTCAAAGAATATGCAAATTAATTCCATATAAATAGAAGTGAGGAGGTAGAACAATGGCTAGAGTAAAAAGAGCAGTCCATGCAAAGAAAAACCATAAAAAGATTCTAAAACTTGCCAAAGGGTATTATGGCGCTAAAAGCAAGTTATTTAAAACAGCAAATCAGGCAGTTATGAAGTCTTTGACTTATGCTTATGTTGGTAGAAAGCTAAGAAAAAGAGAATTCAGAAGACTTTGGATTACGAGAATCAATGCCGCAGCAAGATTGAGCGGGCTTTCTTATAATAAGTTCATAAACGGTCTCAAAAATACCGGAATTGAAATAAACAGAAAAATGTTGGCTGAGATGGCAGTGAATGATCCTGACGGATTCAAGCAATTGGTCGAATTGGTCAAGTAAATCTATAACCGTGCTGAGCGGTTATTTTTTTATGTAAAAATTTGACAACAAGTGGTATAATGAAAAAATGAATGGTAAAAGAGGTAGTTATGGAGAATCAAGAAAGTAATTTATCAAATCTTAAAATACATCCATCCCAATTCTTACTGCTGTGGTTTGCGGTGGTGATTTTTATTGGAGCAACGTTTCTTAATCTACCTATAGCCTCAATGGACGGTAAAAGCATTGGATTCATTGATGCATTATTCACAGCCGCCTCTGCGGTATGTGTCACTGGTTTAACAGTTGTCAATACGGCAGCTCATTGGACATTATTCGG
>CAKMKB010000224.1:0-6262 GCA_927435965.1 uncultured Clostridia bacterium | reverse complement strand
TGATGAAATCAACATCCCCTTCAGTGTCGGCGGAGGTGTGTCGACTCTTGAGGACTTTACAGAGATTCTCAGAAATGGAGCAGACAAGGTGTCTGTCAATTCAGCAGCGGTGAAAAATCCTGAGCTGATTCGGGAAGCCTCTGAGAGATTTGGAGCGCAATGCGTTGTCCTATCTATAGATGCTAAAAAAAATGAAACCGGATCATGGACCGTCTACACAAAAGGTGGCAGGGAAGATACCGGGCTGGATGCCGTCCAATGGGCAGTCAAAGGTGTGTCTCTTGGTGCTGGAGAAATAGTGGTTAATAGCATTGACAAGGATGGCATGAAGGACGGCTATGACATAGAGCTGTTGAGTCAGATCACAAGCAGGGTCAGAGTGCCTGTCATCGCCTCAGGTGGCGCGGGAGAAATGAAGCACTTCAAAGAGGTTGTCGAAAAATCGGATGTGGATGGCATACTGGCCGCCTCGGTATTTCACTTCGGAGAAATCAATATAATGCATCTTAAGAAATATCTTAAAACGAATGGTATAGAGGTCAGAATATGATAGGTGAGGAAGATATGAATTTAGATATAGATATTCAAGAATTGCTGACAAAAATAAAATTTGACGATAAGGGATTAGTTCCAGCTATAGCACAGGATGTAAAAACCAAGGAAGTTTTGATGCTGGCGTATATGAATGCGGAATCCATCGCCATGACCCTTGAAAGTGGCTATGCTTGTTATTACAGCAGAAGCAGGCAATCGCTGTGGAAAAAAGGGGAGACATCCGGTCATCTCCAGGAAATCAAGGGCTTGTATTATGACTGCGATGCCGACACCATTTTACTGAAGGTCTTTCAGACCGGACCTGCTTGCCACACAGGCCAATACTCCTGCTTCCACAATTCGGTTATTGATGATGGTAATCTTCTAGAAGAAGATATCCTGAAAAAACTGTATGGCATTATCGCCGACCGAAAAGAAAACCCGGTGAAGGATTCATACACCAATTATCTCTTTGACAAGGGAATTGATAAGATACTGAAAAAAGTAGGCGAGGAGTCGGCTGAGGTTATCATAGCGGCCAAAAACAACGACAACCAGGAGCTGATCTATGAAATCAGCGACCTGGTCTATCATACCATGGTTCTGATGATCAATCAGGGCGTTTCAATCGAAGATATAAAGGAAGAACTGAAGAAGAGACGTTAACAGGAATAAAAACTAAAAAAGCACGTTCTTCATCACAGGAGAACGTGCTTTTTGATATTCTATAAACTAATTACTTTAAGCTCATGTTTTATTGAAACAAATATTTGAACAATGGTGAGCTTTCATCGATAACCATTGTTGTGCCGGTGAGTGTGCTCTTATACATCTCCAAAGTTCTGTAGAACTCATAGAATTCAGGATCAGCACTGTAAGCCTGGCTATAGATCTGTGCGGCTAAGGCATCGCCCTCACCCTTGAGTATCTCAGCTTCTTTTTGTGCCTCAGATATCATGATGGCAGCATCCTTATCAGCCCCTGATATAATCTTCAGCTTTTCTTCTTCACCTTCAGAACGGTATTGCTGGGCCTTTTGTTTTCTCTCAGCTTCCATACGAGCATATATGTTCAATATGTTGCTTTCGTGCAGATCAGTTTTCAAGATTCTGTTATCGATGACCTCAATGCCGTACTTGATCATTTCTTTGTTGACATCCTGAACAATCTGCTCAGACATCGCCTCAATATAGACCTTGTCTGCAATCAATGTGTGTGCATCGGTTTTACCGACTTGTACATTAATTTCAGAGTATAAGATATCATCCAGTCTCAAGCTTGCCTGATTTGTATTTTTCATCGTCACTCTGAATAATAGAGGATCGACAATTTGCCATTGGGCGTTGTTGCTTAGAATCAGTATTTTTTTATCAAATGTTGTGACTTGTCTTGGAGCGGTCTTGTACGTGATTAGTCTGTTTTCAAATTTTTCAACATGCTCGATAAACGGCACTTTGAAATGGAGTCCAACTTTTGTTGAAACTGAAACAGATAAATAACGTTCGCTGCTACTGATGGTATTTATCACAGTATCGTAATTTGATGGCTTGACAATTACCTTTTGAACCTCGCCAAATCTTGTTACGATAGCGTGTTCTCTAGAATCCACCGTATAGGCTGAGTTTCCAAGCAATACGATAGCAATAATGACTAGTATAATGAATATTCCTTTTTTCATCTCACACCTCCTATTGGTTTGCCGTAGCACCAACTACAGCATTTGGGTCACTGATTGTGGCACCTTTGACAGGCAACATTGTAATGTTGTCTCCATCCACAATGTAGACATCCATACCGGGTAGAATCTCTCCCATAGCCTCAAGATACATCCTGGTCCTTGTAATGGCAGTTGCTTCCTGGTATCTTTCCAGTATCTGAACAAATCTGGAAACATCTCCCTCTGCCTGGTTGACCCTGACTGTCTTATAGGCTTCAGCTTCATTCAGCAGCATTTCCTTTTGCGCTCTGGCTTCCGGTATAACCTTGTTGAAGTATTGGTTGGCTTCATTGATGTATTTTTCCTTGTCCTCTCTTGCACTGGCGACATCGGTAAATGCTGCGGAAACTGCAGATGGAGGATCAACATCCTGAAGCTGAACGGCTATAATCAATACTCCAAGTCCATACTTGTTGGCGATTTCCTGAATATCCTCAAGCATTTCCTGTTGCATGACAGCCTTGTTCAAGGTCAGAATATTGTCAAGATTATGGTTGGCAACAACCCTTCTGATTCGTGAATATGCTGCTAGTTCCAAGGTACCCCGAGGGTCATTGACATTTAAAAGATAGGCTTCAGGATCAATAACCTTGTATTGAACAATCACTTCGACCTCTACGAGGTTCTCATCGCTGGTAAGCATTACTTTTTCTGACATGACATCAGAATAATACTGATTCGAGAATTCGCTGATATTTGCGCTTGTATCGAATTCACTTCTGAATCCGTACTCTATCCTTCTCACTTCTTCAGTATTGACAAATTCAACAGTTTCAATAAATGGAATCTTAAAGTTTAGTCCTGACGTCGACACAGTAGCACGATGTGCCCCAAATCTGAAAATCAAGGCCTGTTCACTCTGATCAAGGGTGTAGAATGAGCCGCTGACAGCGGAAACCGCCAGTAAAATAATGATTACAAATATAACGGTTTTCTTTGGGAATTTTCCCAGACTAGGTCGCTTGCTCTTATTGACTGGATTTCCCTGCTCGTCGTATTCTCGCACCTTTTCTCTATTCATAAATGCAGAGAAGGGGTTCTCTTTGCCGTTTGCCGCTCCCTTGAAAATTGAAGAAACAACACTGATGACGACCATCAATATGATTATAGGTATAAATGAATTCATGTCTTATCCTCTCCTTTTGGTATTGTTGATTTTTCACACAATAATCATTATATATCATTTAAGATATAAAAGGAGATTAATTTATCATTAGAAAAATTTTTTTGATAATTGACAAATATAACGAATCTCATTATAATGAATACAATATTAAAGCAGTGATGAGTCGAGTAAGCTTGAAACAGCTTCTTAGAGAGAAAATACCTAGGGTGAAAGTATTTTCAGGCATGACAAGTTGAAAACTAACTCTGAGCAAAGTCCGAGCTCCATTGAGGTAAGGACTTCGTACAGGCGCGATAAGCCTTCAAAGCACCAATTAGGGTGGAACCACGTGATAATATCTCGTC
The DNA here is from genome assembly GCA_927435965.1 of uncultured Clostridia bacterium. GTDB lineage: Bacteria > Bacillota > Clostridia > Tissierellales > Dethiosulfatibacteraceae > 38-11. Next base: position 2,541 of record CAKMKB010000224.1, on the reverse strand, counting down.
CCTTTCCAGGGAGGAGTTTTTTTATTTTTGAGGAGGAGAAGAAATGATAAGAATAACATTGCCGGATGGCAGTATCAGAGAGTATGAACAAGAAATCAAGGTAATTGACGTTGCAAAAGACATCAGCGAAGGATTAGCTAGAGTAATACTAGGCGCAATGGTCAATGGCAAAAAGGTAGGACTTGACTATTTGATAACCGAGGATAGCAAGGTAACTCTGTTGAAATTTGAGGATGAAGAAGGCCAGGATATATTCCGACATACCAGCTCCCATATTATGGCACAAGCGGTACAGAGGCTATTTCCGGGCACTATATTAGCCATTGGTCCTCCTATAGATAATGGATTCTATTATGATTTTGATTCGGAGCATGTATTCACAGAAAGCGACATAGAAGCCATTGAAGCCGAGATGAAAAAAATCGTCAAAGAAGATCTTAAGGTTGAAAGATTCGAATTACCAAGAGATGAAGCCATCGCTTTTATGGCGGAGAAGGGTGAAAAGTATAAGGTTGAGCTTATACAGGACTTACCAGAGGATACCATTATTTCCTTCTATAAACAGGGGGATTTTGTAGACCTTTGCGCAGGGCCACATCTGGATTCAACTAAAAGAGTAAAGTCTTTCAAGATTTTAAGCCTTGCCGGTGCTTACTGGAGAGGCAGTGAGAAAAACAAAATGCTACAAAGAATCTATGCCACTTCATTTGAAAAAAAACAAGCAGCTGGAAGAATATCTTCACAGACTTGAAGAGGCCAAGAAAAGAGATCACAGAAAACTGGGAAGAGAGCTAGACTTGTTTTCAATGCATGAGGAAGGCCCCGGATTTCCATTTTTTCATCCAAAAGGAATGATTGTCAGGAATATTCTGGAAAACTTGTGGAGACAGGAACACAGCAAAAGGGGATATGGCGAGGTCAAGACGCCTATCATTTTGAATGAAGAGTTGTGGCACAGATCCGGCCATTATGATAATTATAAGGAAAACATGTATTTCACCAAAATAGATGGCGAGGACTATTCTGTCAAGCCGATGAACTGTCCGGGAGCCATGCTGGTCTATAAGAGCAACATGTACTCATACAGAGACTTGCCGCTTAGAATGGGTGAGATGGGTCTTGTGCACAGACACGAGATGTCAGGCGCACTTCACGGGCTCATGCGTGTCAGGAGCTTTACACAGGATGATGCTCACTTGTTTATGACGCTCGAGCAACTAAAGGAAGAAATAAAAGGCGTTGTCAAGTTTACAGATGACATGTACAAAATATTTGGCTTCAAGTATCATGTCGAGCTATCAACCAGACCTGAGAAATCCATGGGAACAGAAGAAGAATGGAACAAAGCCACAGATGCTTTGCAGACCGCTCTTGATGAGATGGGTGTCAAATACATCATTAATGAAGGAGACGGCGCATTCTACGGTCCTAAAATAGATTTCCATCTAGAAGATGCCATTGGCAGAACCTGGCAGTGCGGTACTTGCCAATTGGATTTCCAAATGCCTCAGAGATTTGAACTGAGCTATGTGGGTTCAGATGGAGAGAAGCATACACCTGTTATTCTTCACAGGACCATTTTTGGTAGTATAGAGAGATTCCTGGGAATCCTGGTAGAGCATTATGCAGGCGCATTCCCAACATGGCTTGCACCAGTGCAGATTGAAGTTATGCCGATATCGGATAAATTCAATGACTATGCCAAAGAGGTACAGACACAGCTACTAGCCAAAGGCTTTAGGGTTGAGACTGATCTGAGATCGGAAAAAATCGGCTATAAGATCAGGGAAGCCCAACTTCAGAAAGTGCCATATATGCTAGTTGTCGGTGAGAAAGAAGCAGAAAGTGGAGCAGTTTCTGTCAGAGTAAGAGATAAAGGTGATGTAGGAAGCATGGAAGTCAAAGATTTGGTTGACATAATCTCACAAAAGATAAACAACAGGGAGAATGATTCTCCAGGCGTAGAATAGCAAAATGAAAGAAAGTGCCACACATCTTGGGATGGGTAGCACTTTCTTTTCTTACTGATGTCCGATGACTAACAGTGCTAAGACTCCCACTTCTATAAGTGGGAGATAAGCACTGTACAGTCCCTGGATAACGGTTTCTATGGTTCAGATGACGCTTTGAAACGCCTCGCCTCCTGAACCCAAGAACCCTGTTAATATCAAGATTGCATGGCGATGTCCGTTGTGATATATCAGCCTTAATCCAGTCAAATCAGCAATGGTTTCAAGTGTTTTAGGCGTGTAGAAGGATATGTGGCTCTTATCTCTGACATAAGTCCAATCCTGGAAATCAATGTCATTATTGGAATGGAATAAAGTCATGATCGCAAGGGTGCCTCTGTCATCAAGCAGTTCCTTAAACAACCTAAAATAAGACAGTGGTTCTTTGAGATGCTCGATCACCTCCGTGCAGGTAATCAGATTGTATTGTTTTTTCTCCTCCTCAAAAATAAAAAAACTCCTCCCTGGAAAGGGACGAGATATTATCACGTGGTTCACCCTAATTGGTGCTTTGAAGGCTTATCGCGCCTGT
>CAKMKB010000223.1:0-12712 GCA_927435965.1 uncultured Clostridia bacterium | reverse complement strand
GCCTTCATGATATGATACATGCCTGTGCGTTTACCCATGTCAGTGGCTATGTTGCTGCTATTCCACACATCAGTGTACTTTTCTCTGTTCTTGCGTATGTTCCGGTCCATATCTATTCGAGCAGGCTTAGCAGCAGGCCTTTGGGTTGGTCAAAGACAGGTGTGGATCAAATGGCCAGACTCAGAATATACCGTCAGAACGGTGGCAAGGTATATGATCTCATGAAATACCAAAAGCAAAAACAAGAACGGGAAATAGCACAAGCAATACAAATAGAAATGGACCGGAACATACGAAAGAACAGAGAAAAGCACACTGATGTATGGAATAGCAGCAACATAGCCACTGACATGGGTAAACGCACAGGCATGTATCATATCATGAAGGCGATGAGGGGTATTGGCTGACAGCGTTTGGCGTAGCGAATCATTGACGATGAGAAAGGGAGCATGATAGCCTTTTAGGCATTGCATGTTCTTTTACCATGCCTTTTTTTGCAAAGAGTCATGCTCCCAGAGGCTCATTGTCAATGACAAACGCAGAGTGTTGGAAAAACCGTCACACTTTCTCGTTAAAATATGCTAAAATGAAAATCAGTAAATCTATCTTAACAAGAGGGAGCAGTCTATTCTTCTTTTTCCTACAGTAAACTAACGCAACCTTTTTTTGTTGCTTTGCTTTACGCCTGCCCTTTAATACCGTATAATCATTATAAAGTTAATATTTAGGAGGACGGATAATAATGGATAGGATAGGGTTCATCGGACTGGGAGAAATGGGATTTCCAATGGCCATCAGACTCTGTGATGCCGGGTATGTGTTACATACGACCATACATAGTAAAAAACAGTCTTCTATAGATAAGATAAACAGCTTAAAAGAAAGAGGTGCTGTTATAGAACAATCATCAGCTGATATCATGAAGGCTGTTGACTGGGTTATCACAATATTACCAGCTGATAAGGAAGTCGAAGAGGTTCTGTTGAATGTAGAGTTTTTAAATCATGTCAATGAAGATACTTTGATATTGGACATGACCTCATGTAAGGCCGAAACAATTGAAAGAGTTGGGAAAATATACGAAGAAAAAGGAGCTCGAGTGGTGGATGCGCCAGTAAGTGGTGGAATTACAGGAGCTGAACAGGGAACATTGTCCATCTTTGCCTCTGGCAATCGATCTGATGTGGATGAGTTGGAGAAAGTGTTTTCTATTCTTGGGTGTAAAACATTTTACCTTGGATTGCTCGGAAAGGGTAAAGCTATCAAAAGCATCAATCAAATGATGGTGGCTGTCAACTCCCTAGCGTTTATCGAAGCCTATAGATCTGCACTTGAGCAGGGATTGGATTTGGATCTTGTCTATGATGTGATCAAACAGAGCTCGGGATATTCCAATGTTTTTGACAGAAAATTCTTTAAACTAGTCAACAGACATTTTGATAATGGATTCAAGTTAAGCTTGATGAGAAAGGATCTAAAAATAGCTCTCGATTCAGCCGGGGATATGCCGTTGCCGGTTACTAGGCTGGTTTATGAATTGCTTCTTATGGCAAAAGATTATGATGACCTGGATTATATTGCCGTGACCAAATTATTGGAGTAGAATCCTTTCTATATAAAAGTTCTAAACTTATATGGTAAAATAATAAAATGGATGTTAAAATGGAATCAGTATTAATCTTTGCTTTGATAGCAGATTATTCATTATTAATCTAAGGAGGTATGGGTATGGTACAGGATTTCAAGAAGTTTGTACTGCGTGGGAATGTAATTGATTTGGCAGTTGCGGTAATCATTGGAGGTGCATTTGGCAAGATTGTCAGCTCTTTTGTCAATGACATCATTATGCCTTTGATAGGTGTGATATTGGGTGGTGTGGATTTCAAGACTCTCAGATGGATCATAAAACCAGCAGTGGGCGAGACGCCTGAGGTTGCTATGCTTTATGGCCAGTTCATACAGAATATTGTTGATTTTGTCATTATCGCTTTTGTCATCTTCATGATGATACGTATGATTGAGAAAGCCAAGAAAAAACCTGAACCTGATGCGCCAGCTGCACCTGCGGAGCCTCCTGCAGACGTACAACTTTTGACAGAGATACGGGATTTATTGAAGCAGAAGTAGTTTTATTGGCAAGTGTTAGAAACCCTCTATACTTTTCTAAGATGAAATATGTAGAGGGTATTTTTATTAAATGGTTTTATGGGTTAATAAGATTTTCAAGTAATCCAATTTAACCTATTAATCAAAAGTAGATCGTGCATTTTTCGATCAAGTTCTTAAGAAATTAGGAAAAATGTCCGAATTTGAAACAATACACATTAAGGTATCAATTAAATTATTGGAATAAAACTTGCATATATCTAAATAGGTATAAGCTCTTCTTCGGTATAATATTTATAGAAAGGGGACAAAAATGAAGACGTTAGGTATTTTAGGTGGAATGGGACCTCTAGCCACATCAGAGTTATTCAACAAAATCATCAGAAACACCAGGGCAGAAAAAGATCAGGAGCATCTGCATATTATAATAGACAATAACACCAATATCCCGGACAGGACTTTAAGTATTACGGAGTCAGGGGAAAGCGCGCTTCCAGAAATATTGAAATCGGTTAAGACTTTGGAATTGGCAGGGGCTGATTTTCTTATTATGCCATGTAACACTGCCCATTACTATGTTGACCATATTGTTCAGAGTAGTAACATTCCTATAATGAATATGCTGCAGGAAACAACTTATTATTTGGAAAAGCATTATACAGGAACGCAATTAGGACTACTGGCGACAGATGGCACAATAAAAGCAGGGATTTACGACGTTTATCTAGAAAAGGTCGGATTTGATTGCATCAAGCCTCAAAGCTCTCAAGATCAACTGATGAAGTTTATCTATGAAGTTGTAAAAAAGGGTGATTATGAAAAGGGTCCGGGTCTGTTCTATGAAGTCATCAAAGAACTTGAGGAAAAGGGTGCTGGGGCTTTCATACTAGGGTGTACAGAGTTATCTGTTGCATGGGATATGTATGGACTGAAAGGTGACTTCATTGATCCGATGTTGATTTTAGCCCGATCAGCAATAGAATATGCAGGAGGAAAAACAATTGATTAAAAAAAAGCGTATTAGTGACTATGGAATTGAGATAGGAAAATTACCAAAAGGAAAGTTGAATAAGATAACCGATGTACCAGGAGTGGGTGTTGGTCATTGCACAATCGATACAGAAGACCATAAAACTGGCGTTACCGTTGTTATCCCAAGCCCCAATAACATTTTTGCGAACAAACTCGTTGCTGCCTCACATGTACTAAATGGTTATGGAAAAACAGTTGGATTGTTACAGATAGATGAACTGGGAACTTTGGAATCACCAATATTTCTGACAAATACCCTTAATGTGGGGATTGTCCAAGACGCTGCCATTGAACACATGATTCAGCAGTGTTCTCTTGACGACATAACTCTTGAATCTATCAATACCGTGGTTGGTGAATGCAATGACAGTTATTTGAACAAAATACAAGATAGGGTAGTCCAAAAGCAGCATGTGATGGCAGCCATTGACAATAGCAGTCAGGATTTTGAAGAGGGGAGTGTAGGCGCTGGAAGAGGTGTGTCCTGCTATCAATTGAAGGGTGGCATAGGATCATCATCTAGAGTGGTTAAGTTTGATTCTAGAGAATATCATATAGGTGTTTTAGTTCAGTCCAATCATGGATTACTAAAGGATTTGATTATTAATGGCAAGGAAATCGGAAAAGAGATAGACAAAATACACAAAGCGGAAAGGGTAGAGGAAAAAGGATCGATTATAATCGTTTTAGCGACGGATCTCCCATTAGAAAGCAGACAATTAAAGCGGATATGTAAACGAGTATGTGTAGGCTTATCCAGGTCTGGTTCATTTATTGGTAATGGAAGTGGAGAGGTTGTTATTGGTTTTTCGACTGGCAATTCAGTAGCTATGGATTCGGACCAAGATTTCCATAATATGACAATTATCAATGAAAACAAAATCAATGTCTTATTCAGAGCTGCAGCGGAAGCAACTGAAGAAGCAGTCTTGAATTCAATGGTAACTTCGGAAAAGACGGTAGGCTACAAAGGTAATGCCAGGGAAAGCCTAGCAACTTATCTTGAATAAGTGATAGTAATTTGTGATAGTTGAAGACAATGATTGGCCTACCGGGGCAATATGCGAGAAAATAATAAAACAATTAATGACGCTTTTATCCCTTTCTGATATTATAGAAGGATAAAAGCGTTATTTTTGATCCGATGACTAACAGTGCTAAGACCCCCACTCCTATAAGTGGGAGTTAAGCACTGTAGAGTCCCTGGATAACGGTTTCTAAGGTTCAGATGACGTTTAAAACGCCAACTGAACGCAAAGAACCCTGTTTATGAAAGGTGTGATTAGATGGTTAAAAAAACAATTGTATTTATATGGATTACGGTGCTCCTAATTGGTTTGCTGGTCTTTACACAGCACAAATCTGCCTACGCCAGCAACATCAATCTGCTTCGGGTTGGATTTGATCCCAATCTACCGCCATACCAATACTACGAGGATGGAGAATACAAGGGTCTGCTCATTGATTTGCTCAAACAAATTGCCGAAGATAGCAATTTGGATATAGAACTGGTTCCTATGCCTTTGAATGAAGCCATTGAACAATTCAAATTAAAAGAGATTGACATGATTTTAGGAATCAGATATATGCGTTCACTAGAGGAAGTAATGGATTTTAGCGATAGCTTGGTTCAATCCAAAGTGTCTTTTATTATGCCAAATGAAAAATCAGAGGAAATTAGAAACAAGTTGAATGTTGAGCCTTTTATAATCGCAGTAGAACGTGATTCTGCAGAGTATGAGTTTGTGAAGAACATCAAAAAAGCCAATTTTAATCTGTCATTCAACCAAGAATCCGTCATAGCACTTTTACTGATGGGAAGAGCGGATACAATGATTGGTGTTCGACATGTCGCCGAATACACATTTGACAAATACAATCTAACCGGTGAGTATACCATTAGTGATGTTTATGAAACTCCTGTATATTACCACCTTGGGGTAAGCCATGAAATGCCTGGGTTGATGAACCTTATTAATAACTCTTTAAGGGATATCAAACTCAGCGGTGTTTATGAGGATATATACAATAATTGGATTAATGACTTGAATCTGGAAAGACAGAAGCAGATGGTCAGATATATGACGATTTTATCCATAAGTGGTTTGTTTGTCCTTTTGGCGGGATTGCTTATCAACCTTCAACTGAAAAGAAAGGTTAATATAAAGACAAAAGAGTTAAGCAATTCAAACACGCAATTGGAGGAAAAGATTCTTGAAATCAGACAAAGCAATGATTTGAAGAATCTCATAGTGGAAAGCAGTCCTAGGAGCATTGTCATATTTGATAATGAGGGCAGGATTATGTCTATGAATGAAAGCTCATTGAAATTATGTGGTTGCGATAGACCATTGGTTGGCGAAAGTGTTTATGATCTTGTACCGATTAATCTGATGCTTGGTAGTATCGAGCGTGTTCTAAAAAATGGCGAAAGCTTCATAGAAAAGGAAATGGCGTATGTAACGCCTCAAAAGCAAATGACTTTCAGGTATGTCATTTATCCCTTGTTTGATTATGTAAAAACCACAAGAGGAGCTATAATAACAATTGAAGACATTACTGAAGAAAAAATCTTAAGGGCACAAGCTCAAGAAAAGGAAAAGAATCAGGCTTTGGTTCAAATCATATCAGGGATAGCTCATGAAATCAGAAATCCACTGACATCTATTAAGACATACATTGAATTGTTGCCAAGGAAGAAAGATAATGTGGAATTTCAAAAGCAAATTGCAACAGTTGTACCTCATGAGGTAGAAAGAGTCAATAAATTGATTGAGCAACTGATTGATTATGCTAAACCTAGAGAAAAAATTATTGAACTGGCAAATTTAGTAGATGTCATTGAGTATTGTGTTACACTATTCAAACCGGTTATTCAGAAAAATGGTATAATACTCAACAAGAAAATAGACAGAGACTATTTTATCATGGTTGACATGAATCAACTTAAACAAGTTATTATAAACTTATTTCTAAATGCTATCGATGCAATTAATGAGCGAAAATCCGAAATCCAAGATGACAGAATCTATAGCATAGATATTGAGGTCTTTGAGAATAATGAACGAGTCTGCATGTCGATAGACGACAATGGTATAGGTATGACTGAAGATGAATTGAATAATGTTTTTGAATTGTTTTATACGACAAAAGTTGGTGGCAGTGGCATAGGACTTCCTTTATCGAGACAACTAATAGAGGATAATGATGGAACAATTCACATAAGCAGTAATAAAAATAAGGGATCAACCATTCTCATAACTTTTAAAGGAGTATTTCATGAAGAAAAACCTTTTAATTATTGATGATGAAAAAGCCATATGCTCCTCTCTAACTTTTGCCTTGGAAGATCAATACAATGTGGAGTCAACAACAGACCCGATAGAAGGACTTAAAAAAATGCTGACTCAATATTATCACTTGGTGTTGCTTGATTTGAAAATTGGTAAGGTAGATGGTATAGATGTTTTGCAGGATATCAAGAACCTGAATAAGTCGACTCAGGTTATCATTATGACAGCCTTTGGTAGTATAATGTCATCAGTTGAAGCCATCAAAAAAGGAGCTTTTACCTATCTGACAAAGCCTTTGGATTTGGATGAATTGGGAAAAGCTATAGAACAAGCTTTAGAATACCAACGGCTAAATGAGAAAACTGAGTATGATAATAAAGATATAATCGATGGTGAGATTTATCATGGTATTATTGGCAAGAGTCCTGCTATGAGAGAGATTTTTGGGTTAATAGAAAAGCTCAAAGATGTTGACACGAGCGTTGTAGTCGTTGGTGAAAGCGGAACAGGAAAAGAACTCGTAGCCAGAGCGATTCATTTTGCGGGTAAACGCAAAGAAGGCAATTTTGTCGCTCTGAATTGTGCCGCTATTCCCGAAACATTATTGGAAGAGGAATTATTTGGGCATAAAAAAGGAACGTTCACAGGCGCAATAGCTGACAAGAAAGGAAAATTTGAGCATGCCAATAACGGTACAATATTTCTGGACGAGATTGGAGATATGTCAATTCATCTACAGGCAAAGCTGCTGAGGGTTTTGCAGCAAAGGGAGTTCACGCCTTTGGGGGCAAATAATCCTGTTGCAATGGATGTACGATTTATTGCCGCATCCAACAGGGATCTGAAAAAAATGGTAGATGATGGAAAATTCAGAGAGGATTTATATTTCAGGTTGAATGTATTTGAGATAGATTTGCCTCCACTCAGGCAGAGAAAAGAGGACATGCCTCTGCTGTTTAAACATTTTATCAGTGTTTTCAATAAATCCTTAAACAAGCATGTGGCGGGCTTTTCAAAAGAAGCCGAAAATCTGATGATAAGCTATGATTATCCAGGCAATGTAAGAGAACTGATTAATATTTTGGAATACAGTGTGTTATTGGCATCGGGTGAGATTATTGAGATGGATAATCTACCTGCAAAGGTTAGAAATATTTCGTCGAGAGAAAGTAGCGAATTGGACCTTGGTATCGGCGTGAGTCTTGGTGTAGATAGTCTTGCTGGACTTACTCTTCAGGAAGCTGAGAAGAAATTGATTGAGGCTGCATTGACACTCAATAAAGGTCACAGAAAAGCAACAGCTGCCATGTTGGGAATCAGTGAGAGAGGGCTTAGAAATAAAATAAATGAGTATGAAATAAGATAGACACCGCACGGCAAAAATTGCCGTGCGGCAATTTTTGCCGCTCTAATAGATGACAATTAGATTAATACAGTAAACTATGACAAAGTTTAAAATAGCATAGAAGCGTTGATATAAGCTGTTATATTGGGTAGTTTATGTGTTTTACTATTGGATAAAATCATTGGCACGATAATTGCTATATTATAGGTAAGTAAGAAAACATTTTTAAGGAGGAAACATTTTATGAACAAAAAAAGAATAGTAGCTCTATTGTCAGTTGTTTTGGTATTGGCGATGGTTTTAAGCGCATGTGGTGGAACAACACCAGCACCAACTACTGCTGCACCAACTACTACAGCAGGAGCTGAGACGACAACAGCTGGCGAACCGGAATTAGATAGAAGTCAATACTTTATAACAGTAGCGACTGGCCCAACCAGTGGTTTGTATTATCCAATTGGTGGTGCTTTCTCAAGTGTATTCCAGAACAAATTGGGTTATAAATCATCAGCTCAATCTACTGGAGCTTCAGGAGAAAACATCAATCTTATTCTAACTGGTGGCGCTGAAATGGCAATAGCCATGTCAGATGCAGTAGCTCAAGCTTATGATGCTTTTGGCGCTTTTGAGGGCAAAGAACCTGCTACAGACTTAAGAGCAATAACAGGTTTATATCCAAATTACGTTCAATTAGTCACAACAGAGGCTTCTGGAATTACTAAATTCGAAGATCTTAAAGGCAAAAAAGTAGGTATCGGAGCACCAAATTCAGGTGTTGAGTTGAATGCAAGAGTTATGTATGAAGCTCATAACATGACCTACGAAGATAGCTCTGTAGATTATTTGAATTATGGAGAAGCTATAGATCAAATGAAGAATGGTATGGTTGACGCTGTTTTTGTAACAAGCGGAATACCAAATGCAACAATAATGGAATTAGGGACAACTAATACAATCGTTCTTGTTCCTATAGAAGGAGAAGGTCTTGCTAATCTGACAGCGAAATATCCTTTCTTTGTACCGGAAGTGATTCCAGCTGATGTATACGGGACAACATCGGACACAAACACTGTAACTGTAAGAAATATCATGATGGTTAACAGTAGTTTACCAGATGATGTGGTTTATGATTTGACAAAAGGAATATTTGAAAACATAGGTGATATACAAGCATCTCATGCAACTGCACAAAAGCATATAACCTTAGAAAATTCACACATTGGCGTTGACATTCCTTTCCATCCAGGCGCGATTAAATATTACGAAGAAAAAGGTATGAACTAAACACAAAATGAAAACTAATAACAATAAGATGAAGCATTTACATGCTTCATCTTTATTCAAAAAAATACTTATCGCAATCATAATAATCATATTGGTTTATATAACGATTATCTACATCAGTAGTGGAGGATCAAAGGTCTTGGTGATTTCCCATCAAGAAACAGAAGAAATCTATTTGATGGAAAAGATACAACCTGGAGATACACTTCACTTCAAATGGATTCATTCGTTTGAGCATATTCCTTGGACTGAGGAATTTGAAATACTTGACAATAATCAATTGGCATTACACATTATAACAGTTGCTGGATTTGGGGCTGGTATTCCTGAGAATAAAGGCACAGTTTCGATTGTAGATGGTATAATTATCATGAGTGATATCAATGAAATCTTCGAAGAAATCAATTGGATTAATTCCAACACTGCGCTAGTGTTTATTGGTGTCAATGACAAGGAATTAATTAAGGGAAGTGATCTTCCCCATCATGAATTATTGAAATTAAGAGTAGAGGAGAGAATGTTCATATGGCCAAAATTACACTAGACCCTAAGGAAGAAATACTTGATGAGAAACAGATAGAAATACTCGAAAAATTTGATAAGGAATCAAAAGTAAGAAGATTTGCCAATAAGAATATTGCTAAAGCTATTTATTGGATTGCAGTATCTGTATCTATGTATCATTTTATAACCTCATATTTCGGATATCCCGCAACCCATAAGCATCGTTCTTTGCATGTCGCAATGATGCTTTTTATGACTTTTTTCCTCTACCCGGCAACTAAAAAAAGCAGTAGAGAAAAAATGGCTTGGTACGATGTTATCTTTGCCTTAATGGCAGCATCTGTACCATTATATGTTTGGACTAATTATGTTGGCTTTATCAGTCGGATGGGCATGCCAAACACAATGGATGTCATAATGGGGACTATTTTAATCCTATTGGTATTGGAAGCCTCCAGAAGAATATCCGGGTGGCCGCTGGTTATATTGAGCATGTTGTTCATCGCTTACGGTTTGTTTGGGCAAAGCATGCCGGGAATATTTACGCATAGAGGTTATTTATGGCCTCAACTGGTTAACCACATATTCATCAATACTGAAGGGATTTATGGTACTTCAGTCAGTGTTGCCTCAAGCTATATTTTTCTATTCATATTGTTCGGATCTGTAATGAACAAATCAGGTATGGGACAGTTCTTCAATGATATTGCATTGGCTCTTGCTGGACACACAAAAGGTGGACCCGCAAAAGTTGCTGTTATTGCCAGTGGATTTTTGGGTAGTATTAACGGATCGGCAGTCGCCAATGTTGTAACTACTGGTGCTTTTACAATCCCTCTTATGAAAAAGACAGGTTATAGCAAGGAATTTGCCGGATCCGTAGAGGCATCTGCTTCAGTAGGTGGGCAGTTATTGCCACCGATTATGGGAGCTGCTGCATTTATTATGGCTGAAATGCTTGGTGTCAAATATAGTGTAATTGTTATAAGTGCGGCGATTCCAGCCCTGCTATACTATTTTGGTATTTTGGTTCAGGTTCAGTTGAGGGCTTCAAAAAATGATCTTAAGGGAGTTCCAAGAGAAGAATTGCCGAGGGTAAAGGATGTCATGGCAGCTAGAGGTCATTTGATCATTCCAATACTATTTCTGCTTTATATGCTGTTGTTCAGTGGTAGAACTGTAATCTTCTCAGCCTTTCTGACTATATTGGTCACTATCGGTGTCAGCATGTTGAAAATTCAGACAAGAATGAGCCTGAAAAACATCATTGATGCATTCGAAGAGGGTGCTAGATCCACGGTATCTGTAGCGGTTGCTTGTGCTGTTGTAGGTATTATCATCGGTGTTGTTAGCGTTACCGGATTTGGACTCAATATGGCAAATGCCATTATCCAGGTAGGAAAGGCAAATCTACTGGCAACATTATTCTTGACGATGATTACTTGTATGATTCTTGGTATGGGATTACCTTCAATACCAGCCTATTTGATAACAGCTACTATGGCTGCACCAGCTTTGATACAGCTTGGCATACCAGCTATAGCAGCACACATGTTTGTATTCTATTATGCTATGTTTGCCAATTTGACACCACCTGTTGCTTTGGCATCATTTGCTGCTGCCGGTGTTTCCGGAGGGGATCCAATGAAGACAGGGGTCCAATCGGTCAAGCTTGCTTTAGCAGGGTTCATTGTACCTTATATGTTTGTTTATAACACAGCCCTTTTATCTATTGATACAACCGCGGCTATAACGATTAGGGTTATCATTACCTCAATGATTGGTGTATTTATGATTGGTGTTGCAACAGAAGGATTCTTCATAAAAAAAGTGAATTTCTTTTTGAGGATAATAGTATTCGGAGCATCATTGTTAATGATATCAGCAAATGTGTATCAGGATTTTATGGGTCTTGCCGTACTGGTAGCTTTGATTATCATTCAAAGAATAAAAAAACCTGTAACAACTGTATAATTAAACATACAATTTACTAAGAGCGCAGTTTATCTTGTCCTGACACAAGATATCTGCGCTCTTTTTGATCAAATGTATAAAGGAAATATTTGAATATAAGTCTGGTTATGACATATATGGTATAATCAAATAACAACATTAAATCGGAGGAACTGATGGATACATTTAGAATCAAATTGGATAATCAGTTTGAAGCTGAGCTTTATACAAACATTTTGGATGAGGAGAAGATACCCCATGTCCTGATTTCCAACAATAGCCTAGCCTACAATGGTATTTTCGAGTTGACCATGGGTTGGGGATATGTTGATATACCCATAGAACATGAAAAAAAGGCCCTGATGCTATACAAGGCCTTAAAAGATTCTTTTAGTCAGGAAGAAATTTAGTCCAATGCTGCAATAGCATCCATTGGCTCAAGTCTTTTGGTGTAATCACTATTGAGATAAGCTAGCTTAATGACACCATCAGTGTTAACGACATAGGTAGCGGGTATCGGCAGCTCGCTACTTTCGTTTTCCTGAGATTTTACAAGGTCTATACCCATCTTTTTGTATAAGGTGACTAGTTTGTCCTCCAATTGAAAAACAAGTCCAAATTGCTTGGCAACCGCATTATCAGTGTCACTTAGTATTTCGAATTCGAGGGCATGCTTTTCCTTTAATGTCATGGTGATGTCTGGAACTTCCGGAGATATGGCTATGAGTTGTGCACCTCTTTTAGTTATTTCAGGCAGCACCTCTTGATAAGCCGCTATTTCCAAGTTGCAATATGGACACCATGCGCCTCTGTAGAAATTGATGATGATTGGTCCCTTTGACAACACATCATAAATCTTAATTGTATCACCAGTCGCATTTTTCAATTGAAACTCAGGGATTTTGTCACCCTCTTTAAGGGCATTCTTTTCTATTTCAAGCCTCTTGAGATTTTCTGCTGTTTCAAGCATTGTTGTCTTATCTTCTTCAGTTTTTTTGCTGAGAGACTCTTCTCTATATGACTGTAATTTTTGACTTAAGTTCATTTCAATCCACCTCTTTAAGTCAAGTACCATTTTATCAGTACTTGAGTTAGTTTTTATTGTTTTTCCTGTTTCATTTTTTACTTGAAATATGCGCTTATCTAATAACACCCACACCTAAACAAGGCAACGTATCTTTTCATTATGGGCAGT
>CAKMKB010000222.1:0-6137 GCA_927435965.1 uncultured Clostridia bacterium | reverse complement strand
ATAATATAGATTCCATATTGGTAACGGTAAATATGAACCATGATATAGTTTTAGAAGATACTACAATTCCAGTCAAAATAGAATTAACCAATAAAAGTAATAACGAATCAATGATTTATAATGAAAGAATAAAAATAGTCTCAAATACAGAAAGAACTACCTATGATTTTAATATTGATATACAAGATTTTAGTTTTAATGATTTTTACTATGATGAATACAAGGATACAGAATATGTAGCCAAAATATATCATACAAACTATATCTATGATTCTAAAGTACTGACTTTTAAATGGGATAATACCATAGAAACAGAATATGCAAAACAAATCAAGATTTCTAATCTCTTATTTACTTCATCGGATGAAGAAATAAATTATACAAGTACTTTTTATTTATCAGATGACTTCACTAGAATTATTATAAAAGGCGATTTTGAATGGCCTGAAACAAAAAACGCACTTACTGTTCCATTATATTTTGTATTGGATGGACCTCGTTCATGGGGATGGGAAGGTAATATTTGGTTTATAGTCGATGAATTCCTCCCAAGTAAAGAGAGAGTATTATTGAAAAATTTTTATGTTGATAATAGCACCGGTAAATGGCCAGCTGGTACATATATTACTTTAATAGAAGTTTCTGGTCAGCAACTGATTAAAAAGGCTTTTGAGATTAAATATTAGTCATAAATATTGATAAATGGTTATCAATTATAAAACAATTTTGCGCCTCATTTTTTCTGAAAGAAATGAGGTTTCTTATTAAAATGTAAAACAACTTGAAGAAGAATATAAACTATTAGAATTAGAATAAGATTATGAAATTGATGAATATTGGAATAGTTTTCTTGTTTCAAAATCTGTTCATACAAATACAATTAATCATGTAAATATTATAATACTAGGAGTTGAAGCAATGGATTGGATTTACGAGAAAACTGAGGATAATTCAAACCGGTATGTTCTTGGAAAATTAGGTAAGAAACCTCTTGTTTGCATTGGAGTAAATCCGAGTAATGCTGAACCAGAGAGATTAGATAACACTCTTGAGTCAGTGGAGAGAGTTGCCGAGGCAAATGGGTATGATAGTTGGATTATGTTGAATATTTACCCTCAAAGAGCCACCAATCCAAATAATCTACACGATAGAAGAAACCTTGATTTAACCTGTGAAAACATTTCACACATTGAAAAAATCATAAAGCATAACAACACAGAAATTTGGGCAGCTTGGGGTACGCTAATCTATAAAAGACCATATTTGGTTAATTGTCTATTTGAAATAGTTGAATTATCAAAACGGTATGACTGTAAATGGTTTAATGCAGGCCCTGTTTCAAAGGAAGGGCATCCCCATCATCCATTATATTTAGAGAAAAATGCTCAACTGAAACCTTTTGACATTGATGGATATATTTTAAAGACAAGTATCAAACAGTTATTCGGCTATATTAAATTATTAAAGGACTATAGTGTTGATTTTGAATCCGATTTTATCAGGAGTTTTTACCAATCGGGTTTAATGGATATTCAATATCGCGACCGTATGACTACTAGGCCGATATATATTGAAGAAGAAATGAAGCACTTGGATAATGCTGACTATGCATTCTCGCGAGCATTATTAACGGCAATCATGAGGGAAGACTATTTTGATAATGGTTCATTAATGGAGCGGATTAAGAATGGAGATCTAGTGAAAGTCCTTAAAAAACTTAAAAAGCTATATCTGAGCACTTAGTTTAGAATGAAAATTCAAATGCTCTATTAAAGTATAAACGTTAGGATAATCTAAAAGCAAGCCCAAATATGGATTGACTATATCCAGAAGAAATTCGGCGTTATTAGAAAAATATAATTTAAGTTTATTGGGCAGTAATGGATAAATAGCTATTGATATTTGAAATTGAACAGACATCTAAGATTTTCCTAGAGCTTAGATGTCAATGACAAACAGATCTTATTCGGAAAAACGACACACTTTCTGAACAAAATATGTTAAAATGAGAATTGATCAACTCATCTAATTTGGTAGGATTAGTCGGTTCTTCTTTTTCGATAATAAATGAATGCTATTACAGTAATTTCTATATTTTATTCTAATCTTAATTGACGTTAAATTAGTATTCAAATCAATAAGAAATATTTAAATTTTATTCAGTCACTATTAATGAATTGGAGAGTGAAGTATGGATATAATTCAAAAAGCTATAAAGATTCAATACGGATTAAATCTAAAGGATGATGAAGAACTTAACTATCCGTTAAAAATAATAGATGAGTTGCTGGTTGGCATATTAATGATTGATTTGAACTCAACTGTTATTTATGTTAATAAAAAATATACAGAGATTACTGGTGTAGCATATGAAAACATTGTTAACAGACATATTAATGATGTGAGACCAAAAGCAATACTAGGAAAGGTCATGAAAGCAGGTAAGCCAGAGAGCAATATTTTTAGGCAAGAAGGAGATGTTAAATATTTCGTAGATGTTGCTCCAATTGTAATTAATGGCAAAATTATTGGCGGGATTACCGTCATGAAGGATTTTGAAGATGCCAAAATCATAACCGATAGACTGAAACAAGCGGAGGATAGAGTAAAAAACATAGAAAAACTACTCAGCAATAAATTTACTGCAAGCTATTCCTTTGATGATATTATTGGGGAATCTTCAGCGATAAAACAAACTATAATACTGGCAAAAAAAATATCAAACTCTGAGGCAAGTGTTCTTATAACGGGTAAGACAGGAACAGGAAAAGAACTGTTTGCACAGTCAATTCACAATCATAGCAAGAGAAGAAACAAAACATTTATGCCTATTAATTGTGCAAGTATACCAAAAGATTTAATAGAGAGCGAATTATTCGGATACGCACAAGGATCATTTACCGGTGCTGATAAGAATGGAAAGCTAGGATTATTTGAATTGGCGAATGAAGGTACTATCTTTTTAGACGAGATAGAAAATATGAGTTTGGATTTGCAAAAAAAACTACTGAGAGTTTTGCAAGAACGAAAAATAAAAAGACTTGGAGGAAATCAAAATATTGATTTGAACGTTAGAATTATAGCTGCCACCAACGTAAATATGGAAGAATTAATAAATAATGGTATTTTCAGGGAAGATTTATACTACAGGTTATGTGTTTTCCCTATACATTTACCAGCTTTGATAGATAGACGAGAAGATATTAAAGTATTGACAGATTATTTCTTAAGGAAATTCAATTCAATCTATAATGCCCAAACGAGCATTTCCGAGAATGCCATGAAGAAGCTCGAAAACTATAATTGGCCTGGAAACATTAGAGAACTGAGCAATACAATTGAGTTTTTGATTAGCATAGATGAAGCTGGCATTATCTATGTTGAGGATCTACCAAATAGAATCAAACACTATAAAGCAGATGGGAGTAAAAAAAATAATACAGAAACAAAGCTAAAAGATCAAATAAAGATTTATGAGAAGCAAATAATCGCTGATTACATTGATAGGTACGGCAATAAAGTGGATGACAAATTGATTATTGCCGATGTTTTAGGAATCTCGATATCTACTTTATATAATAAACTCAAAGAATTTGAATTAATATAATGTCAAATTTACAAAAATATGTAAATATTTATAAATAATTGTAAATTTAATTTACTTTGATAAATGGATAGAATAACGGATTAGATGTTTCTAATTTACAGAATAATGTAAACTTCAAATAGTCTTTTAAAACAAGAAATAGCCACAATCGTTTAATGTATACGGTTGTGGCTATTTTAACCATTTTGGCATATATATTGCATATATTGAACTATCAACGTTGATTAATAAAAAATTATGGAGGTAGTTATGTTAGCAATTGTTGGATTTTTAGTAATTGGAGTGATATTATTTCTGATAATGACAAAAAAGACGTCCGCATTAGTAGCACTTATCGTAGTTCCTATTGTAGGAGTGTTTATTGTAGGACAGGGTCCGGAAGTGGGAAAATATATAGCTAGTGGTATTGGCAGAATGGCTGCTACGGGTGTCATGTTTATATTCTCTATATTATTCTTTGGAATAATGAGAGATAATGGGACGTTTGACCCTATTGTAAGTAAAATAATAAAAATCTCTAAAGGAAACCCGGTTTTTATTGTTGTTGGAACTTATATTATAGCGCTAATAGGACACCTTGATGGTGCAGGCGCAACAACATTCTTATTAACTGTTCCGGCTATGTTACCCATCTTTGATAAAATGAAAATGAAGAGAGTTGCTTTAGCATGTGTTGTTGCTATGGGTGCTGGGGTAATGAATCTGACACCTTGGGGAGGGCCAACACTTAGAGCAGCTACTGCACTTGAAATGGATGTTGCAGTATTGTACGCACCGATGATTATTCCTCAAATTGCAGGAGTATTATCAGGGTTTCTTATAGCATATATAATAGGTAAAAAAGAAGCTAAAAGACTTAAACTTGAAGGGATAGATTTAGTTATTGATGATGGTGATCATGAAATAATTGTTAATGAAAGAGAACTCGCATTAAAAAGACCAAAACTAATAGTAGTAAATGTATTGCTGATAATTGGAACTATAGGCATAATGATAGCAAGTTTAGTGCCTCCAGCTGTTGCATTTATGATGGGTACTGCATTGGCTATGATAATAAATTACCCGAGTTCAAAACTACAAAGAGATATAGTAGATTCTCATGCTGTTGAAGGTATGATGATGGCGGGAGTTTTATTTGCTGCAGGAACACTCACAGGTATATTAAGAGACTCAGGCATGTCAACGGCAATGGCGGAAGCAATGGTTAACATTGTTCCAGATTCATTAGGACGATATATGTCTATTATTATCGGATATCTATCCGTGCCTTTAAGTATGGTGTTTGATCCTGACTCATATTATTTTGGTGTTATGCCTGTAATAGCAAAGACAGTAGAGCATTTTGGTATACCTGCTGTAGATATTGCCAGAGCTTCAATTGCTGGACAAATTACTGTTGGATTTCCAGTTTCTCCTTTAACACCATCAACGTTTCTGTTGATAGGTTTAGCAGGTGTTGAATTAGGAGATCATCAACGTTTCACATTTAAATATTTATGGATTATGTCAGCGGTAATAATGACAACAGCGATTATAATAGGTGTTTTCACACTTTAAATTAATCTATGGTAACTCAAAATTATTTAAGATTCATATAATTTGTTTTCATTAAATCAATAAGGAGGTCATAATGGAAAAACTAATAGTAACGGTATGTCCTACTGGTAATGTTCCAACAAGAGAAAACAGTCCATATTCAGCTTTGACAGTAGATGAAATAGTGTCAGATATCGCTAAATGCAGAATGTTAGGCGCTTCAGTCGCTCATATTCATGTTAGAGATAATGAGTTGAAGCCTACTAGCGATAGAGAGATTTACAAGGAAATAATCAATAAATTGGAACAAGAAAATATAGACATAATCAAACAAGTATCAACAGGCGCCCGAGGTGGCGAAAACACAGTTGAGTGGCGAGGACAGATGCTTGATCTTGAAAAAGCTCAAATGGCAAGTTTGGCGACAGGTTCTTCCAATTTTGCAAAATCAATCAATGCCAACTCACCGGATTTGATAGAAGCACTGGCTAAAAAAATGTATGATAACAATCTAGTTCCAGAAATTGAGGTTTTTGACTCAGCAATGCTGTTTAATGCGATTCATTATCAGAAAAGAGGGATATTAAAAGGTCCTCTTCATATAAACCTAGTCATGAATGTGCCAGGGTCGATTACCGGTACGCCTAAAAATCTGATGTTTTTAATTGATAACTTACCCAAAGACGCAACATGGACGGTATCGGGCATCGGACCATCTCAAGTCCAAATGCTGACTATGGCAATCGTTATGGGAGGCCATGTTAGAACAGGGTTGGAAGATGTAATTTATTATGATAAAGGTGTTTTCGCTAGCAACGAAATGTTGATCAATAGGGTTATCAATATAGCAAAAGCTGTTGGAAGAGAAATTGCTACCGTTGAGGAAACTAAAACTATATTAAGAATAAAAAAATAGAAGGTGATTTGTAATGAAATTAGGTTTTGTAGGGTTAGGGCAAATGGGTAAAGGTATGGCATTTAATCTTTCAAAATC
>CAKMKB010000221.1:0-5631 GCA_927435965.1 uncultured Clostridia bacterium | reverse complement strand
TCCGGCTTCCTTCAGATTCGCAATCACTCACGACACCCTTGCCTTTGGCTATGTCTTTCCCACTACTAGGGCAGACTAGGGACTTTAACCCTTAAGATTGTGCCCATGCTGGGCACACAATGAAAGAAGGGATAATTTTTCCAAATTATACCTTCTGTGATTTATTCTCTTACTGACTCTACCCAAACAATTGACAAAGAGCCCATTTAGCAAAGAACCATAATTAAGCTACTTAAACTAATAGTTTCTAAATGTCTAGTTTTAAATCTTCCGGTTTGATAAGATTTGCTTTTTTCATTATCTGATATACAACCAATCCAATGATGGCAGGCAGTATAAAGTGTACCAGCAATATTGCAACGTACATAGAACCGCCACCTTTACCTACGGCTTCCATGGCATCAATAGCGCCAAACTGACCAACCAATCCAGATGTTCCCATACCAGCTCCCATTGCCGTGTTTTCCATTTTGAATACTATGGTTGATATCGGACCTGTAATGGCTGATGCAACAACCGCTGGCACCCAGATCTTCCAATTCTTAACAATGTTTGGCACTTGTAGCATTGATGTTCCTAACCCTTGCGATAGAAGCCCGCCGAATCCATTAACTTCATAGCTAATTACCGCAAAAACAACCATATTAGCCGCACATCCTGCGACAGATGCTCCTGCTGCCAACCCAGACAAGCCCAACATTATAGCGATAGCAGCACTGCTTATTGGAAGTGTCAGCGCTATTCCCATCAATACGGAAACCAAAATACCCATAGGCAGTGGTTGTAATTCTGTGGCTGCGTTGATCAGATTTCCGAATCCAGTCATAAACGCACTGATTCCAGGGCCAACCAATGTACCGATAATAACGCCTGTTAAAATAGTTACAGCAGGTGTCACAATTATATCAACCTTGGTTTCTTTTGAAACCATTTTACCAAATTCAGCACCAACCAGTCCTGCGACCAGGGCGCCAACCGGACCACCTAATGCATTACCTGCAGCACCGGTGATTGTTGAGGCGAAAAGAACCAATGGCGGCGCTTTCAATCCATACGCAACGGCAACTGCGATTCCCGGACCTGTCATGTTTCTGGCTAATGGCCAAACTGTTTCTGTTAAAAATGTTATTCCCAGTTTTCCACCGATAGTATTCAGTATACTTCCGATGATCAAAGTTCCAAATAGACCTAATGCCATAAAACTTAATGTGTCTATCAGATATCTCTGGACTGAAATCTCAATGTTCTTTCTTTCTAAAAAGGTTAGCTTTTCGTTATCATCAATTATTTTTCCCATCAATTTCTCCTTTGATTCTACTTAAGTGATGTTTTTAGTGTTAAAATAGTCAGTGATTAAAAGAAGTATATGTTGCATGCTTTTTCGATATGTACTATATGTAATGATTAATAGTTCTTTTTTATAGTTTTGTTTAAACTCTAAAACTCCTTAATCTTGTACAAATTTCTTTAACAACTTCATCAGCAAGTAACTTGATATCTTCAATTTCCTCCAATGTAATATTTTCGATGTGAATACCACCTGTAACGACGATGGTTTTGTTGAATTTCTTGGCAATTCTTTCAGATATATAACATGCAACATAGTCGTCTTTGTGTCCAACTATATTGAACACTGAAGTTGTACAACTTGTTTCATTTTTATCAGATAAACTTGGCCTTGGTATACTTATAACTGCACAACCAATATGAGGTTTATCACCACCTGAGAAAGTAATACAAATATCATCCCCTAAAATAACTATTTGTATTTCAATTTTTAATTTATCCGCTCCAATAACGAACTTATCCATGAAAATCCCCTTCTTAAAAAATGGCTTCTTCTATGAATTGGATTTTAACATATTTATATGACTTTGTCATTAAATATACACATTAATCTTCCTGCTTATTTTAATCATAAAATACACTCAGACATGTATTTTTTGATTTGTCCTAATAATTCTGATTAAAAATAGAAATAGAAAAACATTGCAGAATTGTAATAATTCCAGAATCAAAGCCTCTAAGAAACTAGGCATCAGTACAACAACCTTGTGGAGAAGAATGAAGGAATTAGGAATCTCTTAGGGAATTATAACGTCTTGTTTATTTCTTGTATTTGTTACAAAACTGTCATATTTTTCATTGTCAAAACGTTTACAAAGCCGGTTTTAAGTGATATCATCGGGTATGTTTAATAAACTGATTGAAACATAAAATAAATCAAGTATCATTGGAGGTATTTTTTTATGAGTGAAAAGACTCTAAACACATTTGAAATTGTACAGCAACAGATAAAAGATGCATGTATGGCTTTAGGTGAGACACAAGAGGTTTTTGAGATTCTGAAGCAACCCAAAAGCTGCATCGAGGTAGCGTTGCCCATTAAAATGGATAGTGGTGAAACCAAAGTTTTCATGGGTTATCGTTCACTTCACAACGATGCAATAGGTCCTGGAAAAGGTGGCATCAGATACCATCAGGATGTGTGTATGGATGAAGTCAAGGCGCTGTCTGCCTGGATGACATTTAAATGTGGTGTAGCAGGAATACCTTATGGTGGTGGAAAAGGTGGTATAATAGTCGATCCTAGAACATTATCCAATGATGAAATAGAAAGACTATCTCGAGCTTATATCAGAGCCATCGCACCAGTTGTTGGCGACCAGATAGATATACCTGCTCCTGACGTCAATACAACCCCACAGATTATGGGTTGGATGGTAGATGAGTATTCAAAACTGCAAGGAAAGAATACCCTAGGTATTGTTACGGGCAAACCGGTTGCCTTTGGAGGCTCTCTCGCTCGTTTTGAAGCGACTGGATACGGCGTTGCGCTGATGATGAGAGAGGCTTTCAAAGCTAAAGGAATAGATATAAAAGGTTCAAAAGTCGCCATTCAGGGATTTGGAAATGTGGGCAGATTTGCTGCTGTTTATGCTGAGGAAATGGGCGCTAAAGTGACTGCTATCTCTGACGTCTCATGCTGCCTTTTCAATGATAATGGTCTTAATGTAAAAGAGTTGTATGATTATGTAAATCTTCCTGAAAGCAAAAATATGATTCAGGGATTCAAAGGGGCAGAGCAGGAATTTGATAGAAATAAGGTTTTTGAATTTGATGTGGATTTGCTAGCGCCGTGTGCCCTTGAAAACGCCATTACTTCAGAGAACGTCCACAATATAAAAGCATCTATCATAGTGGAAGGGGCTAACGGACCTACCACACCTGAAGCGGATAGAATCATCAATGAAAAAGGTATTTTCCTCGTCCCTGATATTCTAGCTAATGGTGGCGGCGTTATGGTTTCATACTTTGAGTGGGTCCAAAACCTGCAAAATTACTATTGGTCTTTCGAAGAAGTGCAAGAGAAACAGGAAGTCAAGATGGTCAAAGCGTTCAACGATATCTATGCGCTAAAAGAAAAACATAATGTATCCATGAGAGTAGCTGCATTCATGATGGCTATAAAACGCGTTGCTGACGCCATGAGAGCAAGGGGCATTGTAAAATAAAAATAATGTAACACAAAAAAAGTGACAAGTCAGATGTGAATCTGAACAAGTCACTTTTCTTTTTTTTATAATACATCTTCCCTTCTTAACTCTTCAATCTCATCAGTTGTATAACCAAGGTATCGGGTCAGTATAGCATCTGTATGTTGGCCAAGAACCGGTGCTGAGAATCTGATATTATCATCGCAATCACTGATTTTAATTGGAATACCTGGCAGATGAATCAATCCCGCAACAGGATGCATCACTTCCTGAATCATGTTCCTGGCAAGCACCTGCTCATCCTTGACTACCATTTCCACATTGTTGATCGGTCCGCTCGGCACTCCGCTATCTATAAAAATCCTCTGCCACTCATCAGTGGTTTTTTTCTTGATTTCGATTGCAAGCAGGGGTCTTAATTCATCATAATTCTTGTTTCTAAGTGGATTAGTCATGAAGCATTCGTCGGAAGCCAGATTATCTCTTTCTATTGCATTGCACAACTTGCGCCAGAGATTATCATTGCCGGCTGCAATCATAATTTTCCCGTCAATTGTGTCAAAGGGCTCAAAAGGCACAATTGATGCATGCCTATTTCCCTCCGGTTTGGGCGCTTCTCCAGTCACGAAGTATCTAGCTAATGCATTTTCCAATATTGCAACCTGACAGTCCAGCATTGATACATCAATTTTTGCCCCCACACCATCAATATTTCGTTTATTAATAGCGGCAAGTATACCAATAGAAGTAAATAATCCGGCGAATATGTCTCCCACTGATGGACCAACTCTTGTGGGTTCGCCGTCCTTTTGACCGGTAATGCTCATTATGCCCCCCATTGCCTGAACGACTCCGTCGTATGCTGGTCTTTCGCTATAAGGTCCATAGTGACCAAATCCTGAAGAAGCTGCGTAAATGATCCTTGGGTTGATTTTTCTTAAGACATCATACCCCAGTCCTAGTTTTTCCATAGTCCCCGGCTTGAAATTTTCAACGATAACATCAACTTTTTCAACCAGTTGTTTTAAAATCTCTTTAGCTTTGATTTTTTTTAGATTCAAAGTAATGCTTTCCTTATTTCGGTTCAAACTCATAAAATATGCGCTTTCGTTATTGATATAAGGTCCAAAGGCTCTCGAATCATCTCCCTGTCCCGGTATTTCAACTTTAATGACTTCAGCACCAAGATCAGCCAATGTCATAGTACAATAAGGACCTGCCAATACTCTAGTCAAATCCAGTATCTTAATGTTTTCCAAAGGTAGCATCATTCAATTTTCTCCTATCAATCCCGTCTTGTCAAATCAGAAAGAGCTATCATCAATATTAATGAAACAATAGAGTTGTCCAAAGAAGCATTGAGAGTGACGAAGCTCCTCTATGATTACGATCTGGCAACGCTACAAGATGTATCAGATGCTGAAGTCGCTTTAACTCAAACAGAAATAGGAAAATACCAGATGCTGATAGGATATAATATAGCTAGGATGCTGTTTGACAATTCAATTGGATTTGGCATGCCGACATACTAGAAGACGGGATTGATAGGAGAAAATTGAATGATGCTACCTTTGGAAAACATTAAAATACTTGATTTGACCAGAGTATTAGCAGGTCCTTACTGCACTATGACACTGGCTGATCTGGGTGCAGAGGTCATAAAGGTTGAAATACCTGGACAGGGTGATGATTCCCGTGCATTTGGACCTTATATCAATAACGAAAGCGCTTATTTCATGAGTTTGAACAGAAATAAGGAAAGTATTACCTTAAACCTTAAAAAAGACAAGGCTAAGAATATTTTAAAGCAACTGGTTGAAAAAGTGGATGTCATAGTTGAAAATTTTAAGCCGGGGACTATGGAAAAACTAGGACTGGGGTATGATGTCTTAAGAAAAATCAACCCAAGAATTATCTATGCGGCATCTTCGGGGTTTGGCCATTATGGTCCTTATAGTGAAAGACCAGCTTATGACGGTGTGGTACAAGCTATGGGGGGCATTATGAGCATTACCGGTCAGAAAAATGGTGAACCTACTAGGGTAGGCCCTTCCGTAGGAGACATATTTGCCGGATTATTCACATCTATTGGTATACTTTCTGCTATTAATAAAAGAAATATTGATGGTGTAGG
>CAKMKB010000220.1:0-9442 GCA_927435965.1 uncultured Clostridia bacterium | reverse complement strand
TGTAAAGAAAATTTTGGTGGGTTCTCATATTGACACCGTTAGAGATGGGGGTGCTTATGATGGGGCAGCAGGTATGATTATTGGACTTCTTGCTGTTTCAGAGAACATAAAAAAATATGGCAACCCGGTAATCCCTGTTGATTAACCATTATCATTAAGGAACATACTGTTCTGTGATGCTTTGAACAAATCCATCCTTTGTGACAATCCAAAAAGGTACTTTGGCAGCATTATCTGTATAAGATGAGAGATATTGAATGAACTCATCCTTATCCATCGTGCTGTAGTGGAATCTGTCTTCGTCATTGCTTGTAAAGTCATTTCCCCAATCAATAAAATTATATTCAGTGTTCTCATTTAATCTAAAAGAATAAACTTCTTCTATTTTGTTGTGGATATAATACCCGTTAGGTAACTCGTTGCTGTCAATGCCTAAATCTTCGAGTCTATTGACATCTTCCAAGGTCAACCACTCTACAGGATCAAAATTGAAGAGATTAGGAAAAGATCCTTCGAAATCTGAAATATATCCAATGAAATGACTTTCCGGTGTTTGTAGGAAATCCTCCATTGTTGCTGAATACTGAGGAACAAGGTCACCAAGTGAAATTTGTACTTGTCCCAGGCTATTAATTATAAAATCATTAGCAACTTGCAAAGGATCTAAAAGCCATGGTTTTTGTCCATTATCTACTTCAGTTTGCAGCCCAACATAGTACTCAGTTATCATAATATCAGTCTCTGGATTTACGTGATATACTGTACCGTTGCTATCCATCCAGCGCTCAACGCACCAAATGCCTTGGTCTCCTTGATCAACAGGTTGAGATAAAAACAATTGAGATATTTCTCCTGTCGACAATGGGAATTTTACAACGATGTGGTTACCCTCAAATGTTTCCCCTGAAATCAATCCACTTTTTTCAAGAAACGCACGAAGAGCATTTTCTTGTTCTGCTGGTCTGGATAAACCAGTCTCACCTGTCCAAATGGTGCCTAAAAATTTCGGTTTGGAATTCTCATATGATATGACCAATATTGGTTTACCCATGCTACTGTCTTCAGTTATCCATCCATCTATCTCATTCATTCCGCCTGCAAACATTACATTTTGAATATCGTCAGGCTTTAATCTATATTCAATGGTCCATAACTCTATGGGGAAATCAAATGAATCTTCAAATTCCACCAATTTATTAAGAGCTGTTATTTTATGTTCTACTACTTTGAATGCTTGATAGTCTGCATTTTCGTATCCTTCAATAATTTCTTTCACATACTCTTCTGCATGATCCTCTATTGAAAGTTGTTTAGCTAGTGGATTACTCATAAGACCTACACTGATTGCAAGAACGACAATAATTGCCATAATAACAACCCAAAAAACCGGTTTTTTGTAATTAATTACATTCTTAATACGTCCCTTTGTATCTCCTTCTCCAAACGCAAGAGGAGTTGCACCAAGAAGTCTTTTACCTGTTGCCAAGGCTAATAAAGATGATGAGTAATCCTTCTTTACGCCTTCACCCAGTTGTCTTATAACTGACTCATCACAGGACATTTCCATATCCTTGCTGCTGACATAAAAAGCCACCCATACCAAAGGATTGAACCAATGGACGCACAAAGTCAGAAAACCAATTATTTTGACAACATGATCTAGACGCTTGATGTGTGTTCTTTCATGCAAAAGAATATACTCTTTCTCAGATGGTGCCAAAGTGATTGGCAAGTAAATTTTTGGTTTGAGTATGCCTAACACAAAGGGTGTCTCAATTCTGGATGATATATATACGTTGTTCCCATCATGTGCCGAGTTTTCTAGCTTTCGTTTCAATTTCAAAAAAGATAACAGGCTATAAATCAGAAGTGTCAAAACTCCTGCTATCCATATTGCTGATCCTGTAGAAATCAAAGCTTGCATGGGACTAACGCTTTCATATACTGCTCCAGCTCCAGCTGGAATTGCTGAATTCACAAAATAGTCAACCTGAGATATTCCTGTGGTTATCTGTGGTGCCGCGTTATACAGAATATCAGGTGAAACAGGGCCTGGGTTAACAGGAATAATGCTTAGGATGCTTTCAAATGAAAATGGAATAATCAGTCTAAGCAATGCTACCGCCCATAATGAATACGAGAATATTTTCGGGGCTTTATGTAGGATAATCCTCGCCATCAATATAAATAGTATGACAACGCCGCCTATAAAACTCATGTTAAGAACTTGTAGTAGTAAATTTTCAAACATTTTTTAACTCTCCTTATAAGCGTCAATCATGCGCTGTATTTCTTCAACTTCCTTGTTGCTTAATTTTTTGCGATGGGTAAATGCAGTAAGAAACTTAGGCAGAGACCCTCCAAATGTTTCCTCTATGAAGACCTCTCCTTGTCCTGATAAAAAATCTTCTTTTGACATTAAAGCTATGACTGTTCCATTGTCATTTTTAAATATTTGCCTATCAGTGAGTCGTTTTAGCATTGTATAGGTCGTCGTTCTTTTCCATTCAAATGCCTGAGTACACAATTCTGCTAGCTCTCCAGATTTGATTGGTTCGTTATCCCATATTAGATCTGCAAATTTTTGTTCCATATCTCCCAATTTAAACTTTTCCATTTTATATACCTCCTGTCTACTGTCATTAGACAATCATAGTCTAACTCTATTAGACAGAAATGTCAAGCACTTCCTAGTCCTTTTTCCATAAATTCTATATAGTAGTTTAGATATTCAGTTATCCTAACTGAATTTTCCAACTCAACTTGAATACCTGAACGCAGTAAAAACTCATTGAAATGGCTAATCATATAGACTAGTATCTTTATCACAAACTCTTCAGGCATATCATCTCTTAAAGTCTTATTATTAATGTTTTGCTTAACCAGTTCACTAAAATACTCATTTGTTACATTACCTATTTCATCATCTATTATTTTTCTGATTTCCTGATTGGTTTCATTAGCGACCTTGCTACTGAACATTGCCAAATCTGGATATGCTGCAGCGAATCTGATTGAAGATTCCATCTGTGACCTCAATAGTTCAAATAACGATAAACCACTTCCTTCAGTCATATTTGTGTCAGTCGATGCATGAAGGAATTTCATTTTTTCTGTTGAGACCTTTTGAATTAACAATAGATACAAATCTGCCTTATTTTTGAAGTAATGATAGAATGTTCCCTTGCTGGTTTCCGAATTTTCAATAATTGTATTAACTGATGCTTTGTTATAATCATACTTTCCAAATTCTTCTATAGCTGCCTGGATAATATCATCTCTTTTCATCTGTCATCTCCTCTATCATATCAAACTATGTGATCAAGTATGTGCTGTTGCAATAATTTATACCGCGTTGCACCTGTCGAATGCCCATATGGTATTGTATAGATTTTATCTATATCATAATCCTGGCTTTGAACTGAATATCTTACAATCTGATCATGTAACGCTAATAGTGGAAATAGATTTTTTTGATCTCTATTCTTAAAGTCCTTGTTAAAGTTTAATGTTTCTTTGACTAATTCTGAATTGGATTTTCCATTTTCAGACATTACATTTGCATAGGCTGAATCAATTAACGCATCACCGATTCTTGCACCTGCTAATAATGGCACATACCTATCTGCTGTGCTAAAATAAGTAAAATGTAGATTGGTCACGAATCCACCCAAACTGGGTCCGGTTACGATTATTTTACTATCAGTTATCTGACGCAGATTCTTAATGATTTGTTCCACCATCACCACAGAAGCTGCAAGCATTACAGTATAGTTTGATAAGTCACTTATACTGTCCATAAATTCTTTATTATTGTGATTAAATAAAGCTTGTATTCCAATCAGATTGGCATTTATGTCATTTTTATCTCTTGCTAAAACTCTTTTAAAACTGAAGTCGTAAGATCCCTCTGCCGCTCCGTGGTGATAAATTATTGTCGGATAATCTTTCCCTTTCCATTGTTCGATATGAATACCAGCTTCGTTGACACATCCATCATACTCGACTCTTATTGGATGATGTCCCTCCCCATCTATGGATGGTATTTCCAGCTTTATGATTTCAATCCAATCCTTTACTCTTCTACTAGACACGTTTTGTGAAAAGTATTTCTTTTTTACAGCCTTACCGGCAATACTCATGCTCAAATTATCAACTACTTTATGAATGTTCATTTCAATTCTCCTATTTCTTATTTTATAGACCTAGTGGTCTAGACTATATGGTCTATTATAGATTAAGTTTTATCCTTTTGTCAATACAGTAGATATAAATATATTACTTTTGTTAAAATTTATTTTGATATTATAAAACTTTTAGAAAAAACACCAAAAAAAGAGAAAGCCCTGATAAAATGAATCAGGGCTTTTCGCATATTGCTGGTGCCGAAGGTCGGACTCGAACCGACACGTAGTTGCCTACACTGGATTTTGAGTCCTGAAAAAAATGATTGTTAATCTTTTAAACGTTGAAATATCAATATTGAAAAGATAATAATCATTAAAACTATTAGAAAATAACTTAGATAACTATTTAATTTGATATTAATCATATATATCAAGCTTCTGAATACTAATACAAAAAATAGACATCTAAAGAATAAATTTAATTTATTGGAATTGCTAATATTAAACTCTTTTAATATTTTCAGAAGATTTATATCATTATCCATTAATTCATCTGCAACAATATAATAAATTCCAGTAAATATTAACATACTACTTAAAAAATCCCTCATAATAACCCCTAGTCATAATCAACAAATTCAAGATACCTATTGTTAAACTTGAATTTCTTCCTTAGCTTGTATTCTTCAAGGCTTGCGATTTTTTTAACTCTTTCATGTCCCTATCCCCCGATTGGTTATCCTGTTCATTTAAAAGCAGATCAACATATACTTCAGCCTTTAGCTTTCCCCTTTCGTTGAGCTTCATATACTTTTGAATGCATGGATCTTTAATCAATTCTGGAACATCTACATCATTTATAAGCCAATCTAAGCTAACACCAAAATATTTACCAATGTCTCTTATAACTTCTAAATTAGGACTAGAGATATTATTCTCATATTTAGAATAAGAAGACTTGCTCATATTTAGATAGTTAGCTAAATCTTTAGCTAAAATATTATGCTTTTGTCTTAATAATTTTAACTTATCACCAAACATTTTATTCACCTAATTTATTATATTATTAATTTAATTAAAAAGAAACATTAGTTTATAATATAGAAATTAACCCTTGACAGTTTATTTAATATCAACTATTATAATAATATAGTTTCTTTAAATGAAACTTTAGTTGATTAAAAATAAATGTTATAAGGAGCGATAACATGAAAACATTAAATAATCCATTAGATAACATGGAAACAACAGAAAGATCATACGAATTCATAGCAAGCAAAGATATTGACTATCTAACAAGAATTATATCAGAGCTACCAGATGATCATTTACATAAAGACAAATTTGACTTTATGAAAGAAATCGAAGGCAAATCAATCGAAGATCCATATAACAGAAAACTCTTTGAAATATGCAAACTGATAGAAGATGAACTGGAACAAAGGTACTACAATTCACTATCTGAATCAGACAAAGAATGCTATGTCTGCAGGAAAAACATCAATAAGGCATTAGAGCAGCTTGATCAACTAGCTGCATTAAAATAACAAAAAGTCCACACGTGTGGACAATCCAAATCTAGGATAGAACTGTACTCGCCTCTCAGAGAAGCGGACCATGTGCAGACATAAAACCAAATCAGAAGCTGCTAAGAATCACTCAAAAAATAATAAATTATGGAGTATATCGAAGCAGCTTCCCCCCTAACTAATATCACCCCTTAGCGGTTATCGCTCTAGGTATCCGCTTCGGGGTTGATATACAAAAAAAATCTAAAGGAGCGATAACAATGGCAATAATTGCGACCATCAAAGGCAAACTCATGGAGAAGTACCAGAAACCGAACATCAACGGAGAGATCCAGCACAAAGCGGTCATCTATCAACCTGATGCAAAGAGCACTCAGGAAATTGGCATTAACTTCCAGACTTTTGAGAGAATCAAGAAAGACGAAGAAGTCTCCATACCAGTCAGAATCGACGCTTTCAAAAGCAAGCAAGGCAATGTCATTCTATATGCAAAGGAAACAAGCTGAGGGTAAAACCTTAGCTATCTCTTTTTGCAGATGAACTACATCAAGCGAAAGATATACAATCTGGTCAACTTGGCTGTTGTGGTCATCAGCCTCCGGATCATCTCAACAGCCGACCTCTCCCGGATCATCGAAAAAATGACGTATACCGAATACGTCAGAACATCAATCTTCATCATTTTCATCATCACCTACATCCTCATCATCACTACCTTAAGGAGACTGTTAAATGAAAAAAAGAAGTATAAAAACAATCATCATTATCCTTCTCGTACTAACAATTACCATAACAGCTCCAGTAGGAAGCTACATCAATAGCATGACGCAATCAAATCAAATAGCACATGCTGATCTGATGGATAAAGCAGTAGGATTTATAAAAGTAATGCTATTACCAATGCTAGCTATGTCAGCATTGAAGCAATCAGCTATGACAGTTAATGAACCAATAACTGATTATGTACAGGATAAAGTAGAAATGTTTGTTCAAAGTAGTTTTACTACAGCAGAAATGGTACAAACATTGATGAAATATCCATCACTTTTATATACATTAACATTTGATAGAGTGGATCTCTTAACAGAACAAGAAATAGATCCATATATAGAAGAAAATTTAGCTTATCAATCAGAATATATGGGCTTAACACTCGAAGAAAAACGAATAGCCATGATGGAAGCTAGAATGAATCTAGCAGATGGGAATATAACACCAAAAGAAGTATTCATGCATCAAGGGATGCGGGACATAGCAGCAAAGTTTATAAACTTCTTCACAAATCAATTGATATTGGATGGATATATAACAGAAGAAGCTGAATCATTACCAGATGATGAATATCCAATATGGGAAAATTACCCACAATCACATATATCAATAACTGAAAGACCTTATCAAGCAATAGTGTTTTGTAGAAACAATGGATTAAATGAACCTACACTAATTACAGCAAGTGCACCTTTTAGAAATATTATATCATCTATTGGAAACAAATTAGAGCCTTCAATGAATATATATAGATTGGTATCTGGTAATTGGGTTCATTTTTTAACTGCATCAGTTATGCAATATAATACTGACAAAAACATACCAACAACAAATGGAATATTTGAATCGAATAATGATATATATCTTGATGAAACATTTCAAACTATATTTTTCGGCAAAACAACAGGAGGAACAACTAATACAATAGATGACTTTTTAGATGACACGACAAAAGTTCCACTCTACCCAATAACAGCTAACCCAACTTATGACCCGGCATCAGCTAATCCAGATGATCATCAACCATTTGTAGCACCATTACCAGGAATAGACACACCAACAGGAGACCTCACGCTCTCACCTGGAACAGTGGCCCCTGACGGGACTATTACAAGGGACATAGAAGGAGTAACTGAGACAATCAACAACGTGGATGTGCAAGTCGATGTCAGAGTTGACACAGCAACAATGGAAGAAATATTGGCTGATATTGAAGCCAATACAAACCCTGGAACAAATTTCAGAGTTCCTAATCTTCCAAACTTCCTTAATCTCCTGCTGATGATACTTATCAATATATTCAAATTTATAATCGGCTTCCTAGCATTGGTGGTAGCTTTTCGGGGTATCCCGGCAACAAATTATCTACTCACTGATCCTAACTTGATAGCTACAATCAATTGGTGGAAGACAGTGAATATTCCAGGTTTCAATTTGAATCTTATGCAAATTATAACAGGATTCCTAGTCTTAATGACTATCATAAGGCTTCTAGCTATCCTTAGAAGCTTTATCGCAAAGAGAGCCGTTTATTTCTCAACAGAGATAGAGAAAGATGCCATATTTGAGGAATGGGATGCAAACGCTAAATGGGGAGATCCTAATTCTAGACAATTCGCAGAATATAAGGCAGATAGAGAAGTCAGAAAACGAAAAGAAAAGCTTGGAAAACCAATAGAAAAATACATCAGAACCAATAAACAAAAGCTAAAGAGGTGATATAGATGTTCAGTTCAATTACAAACATGTTTGATGGACTATCAACAGCTTTTGGACAGATAACAGAGGTATTCGGACAATTAGTTGATGCTTTGCTAGCATTCAATGACTTATTGACTGTAAACATTGAATCCATCATACAGATGACAGAAGATCTTGCAATCGGCTCCATAGGTGGTGGAATTGCTTGGTATCAATTTATAGCAACATTCCACTGGCTAGTAGGCTCAACAGTATATTATCTCTTTTATGCCTTTATCATCTTTGGATTATCAGTCACAGTATTCCAGATCATCTACATGATCTACAATCATATCCCTATAGGAAGCATAATAGGTGGTATCAAAGGCTTTTTCTTCTCATAAGTCATTAAGCTTAAATGCTTAAAATAAAATATTAGGAGTATAACATGAAAAATTGGTTATCGGGGAAAAAGGCACAATTAACAAAAGTTGCCTTGGGAACATCAGTAGCAGTTGCATCAGGGATTCAAGCTTTTGCTGAACCCACCACAGAACCAGGACTAGTACTGGACTTTAATGTCCAAGAAATGTTCGTCTGGGCACAGGCCATCCTTTCGGCCATGATGCCCGTAGTGTACGTTTCCATGGGAGTCGGCCTTGGGTTCTTGATTGTCAGAGCCCTAAAATCTGCTTTTAACTAGACAGCAGGAACACAGACAGAAGGAGCAGATCTAATAATTATAGGTTTGCTCCATTTTCATAAAAAAGGAGTGATAGCGATTGTTTACAAACATAACCGACTTTAATCTTGATGTTATTATCATCGTACAGCTATTCATATTAATAGGCTTTAAATTGATTGAACTCTGCCAGAAAGGAACGTGGAGATTATGATACCAGAAATCAAATTTGTCATTTATGGCACAACAACCCTATTTGTAATCATTATCTTCGCATCCAATATCATGATATTGGTCGATGGCATTGTTTACATGTACAACAACATGTTCAGGCTGTTCAAACATGCCTTCAAGAATTCAAACTCATGGAACCGATAAAGGTACCCTTAGACATTTTTCTAAGATACAGATTCGCTGTAGCATGCATCTATTCAATCATCATCTTCATGATCATGTATCATGACCCAAAAAACAATAAAAAGGAGAGATTATGGAACTTATAGCAGCGTTCTTCTTTGCAATCATCACAATCATAGGCTTATCAGATATATACAAGGTGAAAAGATGATAACACCGGACATATTTAAACCAATACAGATCATAGCATTCTTATTTATAGGAGTCTTTATCTTATTCCTATTTGAATTTCTATA